>CALMRM010000001.1 GCA_937871605.1 uncultured Terriglobus sp.
GGGTGTGCATTCGCTGGCGGCCAGCACCATAGCCGCCCCCGTCGCTGCCGGCAAGGACCCCTCCCTCATGCTCTACGTGGGCGGCGTCATCGCGCTGACACTGCTGCTGTTCAGCGTGGCTGCCCTCACCGGATGGATCTTCACGCTAGCCCCCATCCTAAGCGCGCTGAACGGTACCGGTGCACTTCGCAGCGTGCGCAACGCGTCGCGCGTGGGCGGCCTGCGCAGCGGCCTGATCGAGATCAACCTGGTTCTCGGCGTGGTCAAGATTGCGCTGCTTGTGCTGGCAATGGTCTTTTCCGCAAGCCCGCTGCCGTTTCAAGCAGTCACAACAGATGGATTTCTCCTGGGATGGAACATCGTTGTAGGCGTGTGGTACTGCCTTGCGTCCGATTTCTTCCACGTGGCCCGTATTTCCAGCTATCTTCGCTTGTGGCAGGCCAGGCAGCACACGTCGGTATAGACGACTTCCGTTGCGCCTGCCGCATCACAGGGCTACACGCTGAAGGAGAACACTGCATGTCTTTTGGTATTTACATCCTTGGCTACATCGTCGTCATTGCGGGCGCTGCATACCTCATGCACCTGGCACATATCCCGCAGCATTGGATCATCGGTGTAGTCGTGATCTTGGTCGGTGCTGGCCTAGTCACGGGCGTTACGAACACGCGGCAGAAAGACAGCAACTAACAGTTTCTTCTTGTCCCCTCGCACTTCCGTCGTCATCCTGAGCGAAGCGCCAGCGTAGTCGAAGGACCTGCTTTCTTTCGGCGGCACTGCGAATTCGGGCGAAAGCAGGTCCTTCGCTGCGCTCAGGATGACGACTCCTGTAAGCCGACACGCCGCACCGTACAAGTTCCCGTGTGAGCAGTTCAACAGTTGCTATCCTCGACTTCGGCGCGCAGTACACGCAGCTGATTGCGCGTCGCGTGCGCGAGTTCCAGGTCTTCTCCGTCGTCCTGCCGTGTACTGCATCGCTCGATGCGATCAAGGCGCTTGACCCGATTGGCATCATCCTTTCCGGCGGGCCCAGCTCTGTGTATGACGCGGACGCGCCAAATGCGGACGCTGCCGTACTGCAGCTTGGTCTGCCCGTGCTGGGCATCTGCTACGGCATGCAATTCATGGCGCACCACTTGGGTGGCAGGGTCGTGCCGTCGGACAAGCGCGAGTACGGCGACGCCACTGTAGAGGTTAGGCAAGTAAACCAACTCTTCGCTGGGCTGCCCACGGCGCTGGACGTCTGGATGTCACACGGCGATAGCGTTGTCGACCTGCCTGCAGGCTTCAGCGTGGCCGCGGAGACGGGCCACGCGCTGGCCTCTATCGCCGACGAAAGCCGCCGCATGTATGCCGTGCAGTGGCATCCGGAGGTCGCCCACTCCAAGCAGGGGACCGCGCTGCTGCGCAACTTCGTCCTCGGCATCTGCGGTGCAAACGCTGACTGGACCGCTGCACACTTTATCCAGACCACGGTCGAGAGCATCCGGCAACAGGTGAGTGAGGGCCGCGCGATTTGCGGCTTGTCTGGCGGTGTGGATTCTGCTGTAGCCGCAGTGCTGGTGCAGCGCGCCATCGGCGACCGGCTGACGTGCATTTTTGTTAACAACGGCGTTCTGCGCAAAAACGAGTTCGAGCAGGTGCAGCGCAACATGCGCGAAAAGCTCGGCCTGAACGTCGTCGCGGTGGACGCGTCAAAGCGCTTTCTCTCGCAGTTGAACGGCGTGACCGACCCGGAAACCAAGCGCAAGGTGATTGGCCGCGAGTTTATCGCTGTCTTTGACGACGAAGCGGCACGCATCCTGAAGGACGAAGAAGCCAAAGGCGAGCTGACGCATGACAGCGCCGGGCACGAGGTCGCCTGGCTGGTGCAGGGCACACTGTACCCCGATGTGATTGAGTCCAGCAGCGTCAAGGGGCCGTCGCAGACCATCAAGAGCCACCACAACGTCGGTGGCTTACCCGAGAACATGAAGCTCAAGCTCATCGAGCCGCTGCGCGACCTGTTTAAGGACGAGGTGCGCCGCGTGGGCCGCGACCTGGGCATGCCGGACGAGGTGCTGGAGCGTCAGCCCTTCCCCGGTCCGGGGCTGGCCGTGCGTATCCTGGGCGAGGTCACGCCAGAGCGGGTGGACATTCTGCAGAACGCAGACGAGATCGTGTCGCAGGAGATTAAGCAGGCAGGGCTCTACCGGAAGATCTGGCAGAGCTTCGCCGTACTGTTGCCGGTAAAAACCGTCGGCGTCATGGGCGACCAGCGCACCTACGCCTATACCTGCGCCATCCGCGCGGTACACAGCGAAGACGGCATGACGGCAGACTGGGTGCCGCTACCATACGACGTACTGCGCAGCATCAGCAGCCGCATCGTGAACGAGGTTCGCGGCATCAACCGCGTGGTCTACGACATCACATCGAAGCCGCCCGGCACCATTGAGTGGGAATGATGAAGTGCGATTGCTGTACTTCAGCCACGGTTGTTTGCAAGAAACGTGATGCTGACGTCAACGGTGTGCGTCTCAGGATGTGCTACGGTGTCCACCTTGCCGGTGTAGGGCTGTAGTGAACGCAGTGCGGTGTTCATCCGTAGGAAGTTCAGGGCATACACCGAGTCGTAGGTGGCACCGCTCTTCAGCTTCCACGCGGAGTCGAACTCCTGCTGTGCCTTGCCGGAGAGACCGCGAACGGTGACCGTACCTACTCGGTAAGCAGCACCAGGTGTCACCTTCAGGTTGTATGCCACCGTATGCGCGGCAGCGTCCTTTACGGGTTGCGGGTCGATGGCAGCATCAACATAGCCATGCTTCAGGTAGGCGTCCAGCAGCGGCTGATAGCTGGCCTTCAGCGCGGCTGCGGAAGCAGCGTCGCCAGGGTGCAGCTTGTTGCTCTTTGCAAAGTCATCCGCGCTAAACACGTCAGAGCCGGTCCATTGCACGCTCGTCACGTGGTACGGTTGTTGCGCAGCGACGCGGGCATCGATGGCCACCTGCACCGTGCCGTGCCCATCGTCGGCTGGTAAGCGCATTACGTCTTGCAGTTCCGCGTCCAAATAGCCGGCGTTGCGGTACGCCTGCAGCAGCGTATCCGCAAGGTGATTGTCGATCCCCTCGTTGAATGGCGTGCCCATCACACTCTGGATTGCGGTACGCTCTTCCGGAGCAAGTTCGGCGGTAACACCGTCCAACCGTACTCGCTGTAACACAATGGTGGGCTGTGTCACCTTGAAGGCAACAGCATTCGTGGCTCGTGTTGGGGTGGACGGTTTCTCAAACACCTCAACCGTCGCCTTCACATTCTTGGCCGCGAGCATCTGTTGCAGAGCCGCCTGCACCTGCGTCTGCAGCGTTCCTGCAGACGGCAGCCTCTCCGAGTACAGGGGCACTGCCTGCGTCAGGCCGGTCTGGCGTTCCTCAGGCGTCAACCAGACGATGTTTTCGAAAGACACCGGCAGCATGGTCGCCGGATCGGCTGGCTTCAACTTGAAGATGACGTCGACGCCGGTGAGCGGTCCGTTGAGCGTAACTTCCACGTCGCCGAAGACCCCCGTGTCCATAAGCCGTTGCGCGGCAGTGCCCATCTCGGTCTGGCCGATGTGCTGTCCCGGCTTCAAGCCGCTGACTGTCTCTAGCTGTGCTTTGGGGTACGAATCCTCACCTTGGAAAACAAGGTGCTTCACGGTGTACTGTGCCCGTCCGGTGGGCGCAAGGCAGACTGCAAGCAGCAATGCTGCAAAGAGTTGAGATTTGTGCATGTGCCGCAGTCTACGTGAAACCCACCGAAATACGGAAGGGCTGCCGAAAGGCAGCCCTTCGCTGAAACAACGAGCGCCTAGCTCAGTTCATCCATGGACTTCACGCCGAACTTCGTGTACCACGGCGTTGCAACCTTCAGCGCCTCATTCACATTCTTGATGTTTTCTACGCCTACGGTGTTGAGCCAGTGCTCGAATGCACCAGCACCTTCTCGCGCGTAGACCATAATGCCGTCGTGCCAGGTGGCACGCCCACACAGAACGCCGTTGAACCTGGTGCCGCTTTCCCCTGCCAGGGCGAGCGTCTCGATGAAGATGGGGTTGGTTACACCTGCCGACAGGTAGATGAACGGCTTATCCGTGGTGCTTTCCGCATCGCGGAAGAACTGTAGCGCCTCAGCGCGGGTGTATGCCTTCTCACCCTTGTAGGCATGTGTACCTTCGACAAACGTCATTTCCACCGGCACCTCTACTTTCAGCACGTCGATGCCGTAGCGTTGCTTGCCGAACTCCTCCATGGTCTTGTTCACGACGCTTGGCTTCTTTATTGCATACTCCAGCGTTTTTTCGCCCTTGCCATTCTCGTCGTATCCTACCGGCTCCATGAAGAAGGGGATGTCGTGGTAGCGACACTCGTCACCGATGCGCTCGATCCAGGCATGCTTTTGTTCGTTGATCGTCGGGTCTTCGTAGGGGGTGTAATACAGCAGGACCTTGATGCAATTTGCACCTGCTTCCTTGAGCCGGCGTACGCTCCACAGGTCCAGCAGATCGGGTAAGCGTCCCGGCGTTGTTGAGTCGTATCCGGTCTTCTCATATGCCAGTAGTAATCCTGCGTCGTTACGCTGGCGCGATGCCGGCAGCCCATATTCAGGATCTAACAGAATGGCAGAGG
>CALMRM010000002.1:0-4409 GCA_937871605.1 uncultured Terriglobus sp.
GTCACCGCGGAGCCGCCGTTGTTCGAGAGAGTCAGGGTTTGCGCCGCACCCACTACGCCCACCCCTGTGCGCGCGAAGGTCAGGTTGGAGGGCAGCAACGACACGCCTGGCCCGGCCACACCAGTACCTGAAAGCATGACGGTCTGCCGTTGCAGCACATCCGTCACCTGGAGCGTGCCTGTCTGCGGGCCAACAGACTTGGGCACAAAGGCCACGGTAATGGCGCAGGTACTGTGTGCAGGCAACGTGGGTCCACACCCGTTCACAGCCGTGAAGTCGCCCGTCAGGATAGCCGCGGAAATCAGGGTGAGTGCCACGTCGCCGCTGTTGGTCAGCGTGACGGTCTGCGTGGGTCCGGTGACGTTGACCACCTCTGGTGCGAAGGTGAGCGCCAGCGGGGCGAGTGCATCTGTCGCGGGCAGCGTGCCGACGCCGGTCAGCGTGGCCGTCTGCGTACCCGCATCGTCCACCACGGTGAACAGGCCGTTGCGCGTACCGCTGGTGCCCGGCGTAAACACGACGGAGACTGTACAGCCGGTCTGCGGTGCCAGGGTGGCGCCGCAGGTATTGGCAGCAAGGGTGAAATCACCGGACACGCCGATGCGGCCAAGGGCACCGCTGATGTTGCCCGTGTTCGAAACCGTGATGTTGCGCACGGCGCTGGTGGTGCTGACCGCCTGTGTGCCGAAATCCACCGCTGTGGGCAGCAGAACGATCGTGAAGGCACCGGTGCCCGTGCCGGACAATGGCACAACCGTGGTTGCAGCGGTTGCGCTGTCCGTGGTGATGGTCAGGCTGCCGGAGCGTGCACCGACCGCACCCGGCGTAAAGGTCAACGCAAGGCTGCAGGTGCCGTTTACCGGCAGCGTCATACCCGCGCAGGTGCTGGTAACGGTGAAGTCACCCGTCGCGGCGGCACTCAACACCCGCAGCGCTGCCTGGCCGGAGTTGGTCAGCGTCACTGAAAGCTGCGCGCTTGTGCTGCCCAGCGCTGTCTGCGGGAAGGTAAGCGATGTGGGCGACACGGTGAGTGCGCCGGTGGTGCCGCTGCCCAGCAGCGCCGCGGTATGGTTACCGGCACTGTCCGGTACGGTGAGTGCGCCGTTGCGCGTGCCGGCCGCAGTGGGCGTAAACGTAATACCGATGGAGCAGTTGTCGCCGGCTGCCAGCGTGGTGCCGCAGGTGCTGGAGGCGATGGCGTAGTCACCAGTGATGGCAGGCGTGCCCAGGGTTGCGGCAGAAGTGCCGCCGTTGACAATGAACACGCTCTTCGCAGCGGCAGTGCTGCCGACAGGCGTGGCCGCGAAGCTGACCGAGGCCGGGGAAACGGATACCTCCGACTGCCCCTGGCCGGTGCCGCTGAGCGCTACCGTGTGGGGGCCCACGGCATCGGTCACAGTCAGCGTGCCGGTGCGTGCCGCGGCAGCCTGCGGCGCAAACGCGATCTGCAGCGTGCAACTGCTGCCCGCAGCCAGCGTCGGGCCGCACGCATTGCTCGAGATGAGGAAGTCGCCGCTGATCGTGGCTCCGCTCAGCGAGGCGGAGGACGTGCCCGTGTTCGACACGGTCACCGCTTGCATGGCAGACGTGACACCGATCGCCGTGGCCGGGAACGCGAGACTGGTGGGAGCGACCGCTACCGCGGGCTGGCCCACGCCCGTACCGCTGAGCTGCACCGTATGGTTGCCGGTGGAGTCTGCCACAGTCAGCAGTCCCGAGCGGCTATCCACAGCGGTGGGTGCGAACGTGATGCCGAGGGTGCAGTTTGCCCCGGCAGCCAGCGTGCTGCCACAGGTGTTCGATGCTACCGCGAAGTCGCCCGTGATGGTGGGTGCCGTGAGCGTGGCACTGCCCGTACCCGCGTTACTCACCGTCACGGTTTGCACGGCCGAAGTGCCGCCAACCGCTGTGCGCGCAAAGGTCAGCGCAGCGGGCAGCAGGCTGACATTCGGCTGGCCGGTGCCTGTGCCGTTCAGCGCCACGGTGTGCGTGCCGGTGAAGTCCGTCAGCGTGAGCACTCCCGTGCGAGGACCCGCCATCGTGGGTGCGAACTCCACCGCGACAGAGCAGGTGCCACCTGCAGCCTGCAGGGTAGCCGCGCAGGTGTTTGCGCTCACGAAGAAGTCACCCGTGATGGCCGGTGCGCTCAGCGTTGCCGCGGCCGTTCCCGTGTTGGTCAGCGTAACAGTTTGCGCGGCTGAGCTGCCATCCACCGCCACGGAGCCGAATTGAAGCGTCGCCGGGGCCACTGCCACCACCGCCGTGCCACGACCGTTGCCCTGCACCTGCACCTGATGACTCAGGTACTGGTCGGGCAGCGTAACTGTGCCATAGCGCGTGCCATCGAGCGTGGGCGAAAAGGTGATGTCAAACCCGCACTGCTGATTGGGACCGAGACTGCCCACGCAGGTGTTTGCCGCGATGCCGAAGTCGCCAGAGACGCCCAGTGTGCCCCACTGCACCGAGTCCGTGCCGCCGTTGGTCACGGTGACGTGCTGGGCGGCAGAGGTGCTACCGACCGCTGTGGTCGCAAACGTGAGGGCTGCAGGCGAAAAGGTGATGGCCGACGTTACGCCTGTGCCGGTCAGAGTCGACACATGGTCGCCACCAACGCTGTCCATCACGGTCAGCGTGCCCGTTCTGGTGCCCACGGCGGAGGGCACAAATTGCACATCCACCTCGCATGTAGCACCTGCCGCAAGCGCCGGGGTGCACGTGGTGTACACCACGCTGAAGTCATTGGTCGACACGGGCAGACTCAGGCTGGCGGAGACTGTGCCGTTATTGGTGACGGTGAAGGCGGCGACCACAGTCGGTCCATTGACGTCGCGAGTGCCGTAGTCGTACGAGGCCGGCGTGATAGTGACAGCCGGATTGCCGGAACCCGTGCCGCGCAGTTGCGCGGTGTAGGTTGTGTTTGCGTCGGCAATCGAAGCAGTGCCAATCTCTGCTCCGTTCTGCGAGGGCGCAAACGCAAGAGAAATGGTGCAGGTGCTGCCTGCCGGCAGCGTGGCCGCGCAGGTGCTGGCGGTAACTACGAAATCTGGACTGCTGCTGGGCGCTTGCAGCGCAGCCGTCCCCGAGCCGTTGTTGGTGGCGGTGATGGTCTGCGAGGCCGACGTGCTGCCCACCGCTGTGCTGCCAAATACCAGTGACGACGGTGAAAGCTGTAGTTGCGACACGCCCTGCCCGGTACCGCTGACTGGCAGCACCGCGTAGCCACCGCTCACGTTGCCATACACCGTGACCGTGCCGCTTGTGGCACCCGCAACCGCAGGCGTAAACGTCACCTGGAGCGTGCAGGTGGCGTTCACCGTGAGTGATGTACCAGCACAAGTGTCTGTTTCCGCGAAGCCCGTGCTTGCCGCCACCGACGAGATCATCAGTGCTGCTGTGCCGGTGTTGGTGACGGTCACGGTCTGCGCGTCGCTGGTGGAGGCCACGTTCTGCACGGCAAAGGTCAGCTGGGCAGGTGAAAACGTGATGACCGGCGCTGCTCCCTGTCCCGCTGACAAGAGCGGCAGCTGCCAGATGCCCCGGCCAAAGGTGCCCGCGCGCAGCACGCCGCCGCCCACGCCGCCAGAGGCCACCAGCGACAGCACAGGCGCGTTCGGCAGCCCAGTGCCCAGTACGCCCCAGCAGTTGCCGCTTGCGCCGGTCGCCGCGGAAACGCACGTCGTCACATCCTGCGTGGCGTACACGCCGGTGTCCAGTGCCACGTACACCACAAGAGGGTTGGTGGGGTCCACAGCCACGCTGTTCGCGGGCGCGTCCGGCAGATTGCTGGAGATGTTGGCCCAGCTTGCCCCCGCATTGGTGGAGCGGTACAGGTGCGGGTACCCGAAGCCCATGACCGTGGCGTAGACGGTCTTGCCGGTGCTGTCGCTCGGGTCCACGGCAATGCTGGAGATGTCGAATCCCGCGGGGTTGAACCCGGCAGAATCGTTGCTGACCGGGCTCCCTCCAGCGTTGGTCCATGCCGTGCTGCCGGTGGCGGTATTGGCGGAGGTGTTGCTGTACAGCGCGCCGCCAAAACTGCTGCCACCATCTGCCGTGCCCGCCAGCCCGGCATACAGGACGGATGAGCCACTGTTTTGCGTGCCGTTGGTAAGGATGGCAGGGCCGCCCGCTGCCAGCGAGCGGATGTACGCATCGCTCGCGTTGCACGATGGTTCGTTGGGCCCAGCCAATATCTTGCTGATGGCATTGGAACTGGACCATGCGCTGCCACCGCTAGTGGGTCCGCGGTAGACGCGGCAGGTGCCCGCGATCACGTTGGTATTCAGCGCCGGGTCCAGCAGCGCCGGCTCCACCAGCGAACTGTCGTTCATTACCTGCGCGCTGCCAATGGCTGCCGGTCCGGCAAAATCGGCAGCGGTACATGCGCTGCCCTTGGTGCAGGTGTGCAG
>CALMRM010000002.1:4419-7326 GCA_937871605.1 uncultured Terriglobus sp.
CCCGCCTGCAGCAGCCAGGTTTGCCCGTTGCTCTGGTCGATGGCGACGGTGCCGCTCTCCGCGGCATTCAGCTGGGTCCACGCCGCTGTGCCACCTGCCTGTGCTGCAGTGGTGCTGCTGGCGCTGCCGTTGGCCCCAAGCGCCACCAGCAGGGTATTTGCGTCTGCTGGATGCGAAGCGAAGCCTGCGACCTCGGCCAACGATCCCAGGCCGCCATTCAGGTTGTCGAAGTGCGTGGCATCGTCGGCAGAGCACACCGCCTGCTGCTGCCGCACACCATCGAGGGAACGCCACAGGCCACCGTCGTTGCCAAAGAAGAGCAGCGGTGTGCTGGTGTTCGACAGGTTCAGCTGCCAGGCAATGGCGTGCTGCGCCGGAGCGACGCCTGCTGGTGCAGAGCAGCCGTCTGACGTGTTCGTAGTGTTGCGCAAGCTGCAGCCGCCGCTCAGGCCGCAGCGGAACAGGTCCGTGGTCCCGGCAAACAGCAGCGTATCCGTCTGGCTGAGTGCCGTGGCAGCGGGTACTGCCGCGAGTTGGAGGTTGTAGTCGCCTGCCAGAATGGTGCCGGAGCTCTCCATGGGAGCCGCATTCAGTTGCGTGCCCCATTGCACGGTGCTGTTGCTGCAGGTGCCGCCTGTGGCGTTGCAGGTGTCCTGCCATAAGCCCTGATCCACGTTGTCCCTGTCCACTGTTAGCGCAAACAGGTCGCCGGAGGTGGGCTGTGCTGCCAGCGCACCGCGAAAGATGGGGCAACTGGTCAGCCCGTATTGGCCGGTGCGGGAGGGGCAATTCGTGGTTGTCAGGCCTGCGCCAGGCTGGTTGGCCAGGCGGTAAAAACCATTGCCATCGGTGGACTGGTAGTACCCGTGCCCGCGCACCGCAGCGTAAAAGCTCTGCCGCACCGGATCCCACACAACAGAGGTCGCAGCGTTGCCGCGATAGTTGACAAAGCTGGTGTACAGCCACTGCACCACCGTGTTGCCGCTGTCCAGGATGGTCGATAGCCGCCAGGTGGCGCCGGCGTCCAGCGACACGTACAGTCCGCGCACACCGGGGCTGTTGTCAGCGCCCACCACGTCCGCCTCTGCCGAGGAGGACACCGCCGCAACCACAAGGTTCGGGTTGGTGGTGCTCCACGCAAAGCCGGCAAACCCCTGCCCGGCAAAGGTGCTGACGTCGCTGGTGCGGATGAGCGACCACGTTTGCCCGTTGTCCGTGGAGCGCAGCAGGCCTTCGCCGTAGTAGCTGTCCGAAGCGTCGTTCGGATCACCTGTACCGGCCAGGACGACTCCCGTGCCACCCGGCTGCACCGACACCGCACCAATCGAGAGCGATGGCAACACACTGCCATCCGCATTGATGGAAAAGGCGGACAGCGTGTCCGTCAGCGGATGGAACGACACGGCAGAGGCCGCGCCCGCGGCGTTGGTGCTCTTCCACACACCGCCACCCGAGGTGCCGATGTAAACGGTGTTGCCAGTGGTGTCACTGGGGTCGATGGCAACCGCGGTCACGCGACCGGTCACCTGCCCATAAAGCGAGGTTTGCACCCGCATAGGCCCCACTGCCGTCCACGTGTTTGAGAGCGACGCTGCCTCCGGCCGCAGCCGCTGCGACTGCAGCAGAGCAGCATGCTGCTCCCGCGCCTTTAAAAGCGCCGTGGCTGCGCTCTCCTGCTCGCCGGCCGCACGCACCCGCAGCGCCCGCGCTGCAGAGGTGCCGGCTGCCACCGGAGAGCGTCCGTGCAAAAATCCCTTGACCCGCCGCTGCACCACCGCGCCGGGCACCACCGCCGCCTGCTGTGCCCACCCCAGTGCCGCACCGACGGCCAGCAGCAGTGTCAGCAACGCCGCACGTGCGCGCACGCGAGCCAGACTCGGCAAACAGGGGAATCGGGAGTGCTGCTGGTGCCGCACAAATCTCCTCGGGCGTCGTGCCTGCACGGCTGCCGCGCACCGGTGCTGCCCGCACATGGATGACCGTTTTCAGGACATCCACCCTAAGAACCCTCTCAGGAAGGTATGGCGGAGCGGGCGTGGTATGGCATGAGGAGAAGAGGAGCAGGGCGGCGCTGCAAGCTCTATGGCCTGCTCAACATCGCGCACATCGCCCGGAAAGAGGCGCTAGCAGCGCACAATCTTGGGCGAAGTGATATCGCGGGTGGCGTTTCTCGAATCTACCACCAGCTTTGCCTCCGCAACAATACGCTCCATCTCGTAGGAGGAGTGCGCCGTCGCCACCACCACACAGTCGAACTCAGCCACATGCTCCAGCGGCGTGGAATGCATGTTCAAGGCGTAACGACGCCCCTGCCCGACAAACGGAAAGAACGGATCGTTGTAGCTGACGGCACTGCCCAATTCCTGCAGCTTCTCAATCAGCACCAGCGCAGGCGACTCACGCAGGTCGTCCACATCGGCCTTGTACGCCACGCCGAGCACCAGGACTTTGGCACCCTTCATGGCAATGGACCGCTCGTTCAGCGCGCGCGCCACCTGCCGCACCACAAAGATGGGCATATTCTCATTAATTTCACCCGCCAGTTGAATAAACCGGGTGGTCAGGCCGTACTCCTGCGCCTTCCACGAGAGATAGAACGGGTCGACCGGGATGCAGTGTCCGCCGATGCCCGGCCCCGGGTAGAACGGCTGGAAGCCGAACGGCTTGGTGGCCGCCGCGTCGATCACCTCCCAGATGTCCACACCCATGCCCATGCACAGCTGCTTCATCTCGTTGACTAGGGCGATGTTGACCGAGCGGTAGATGTTTTCCAGCAGCTTGGTCATCTCTGCAGTCGCGGGAGAGGACACGGGCACTGTTTTACTGAAGATGGCACCGTACAGCGCGCACGCGGCCTCCGTGGCCAGCCGCTCCATGCCGCCTACCACCTTGGGAATGTCGCGGCGC
>CALMRM010000002.1:7336-8335 GCA_937871605.1 uncultured Terriglobus sp.
ATTCGCACGACGAGCTCTTCTGTCGTGCCCGGGTACGTGGTGCTCTCCAGCACCACGAGTTGGCCGGCGCGAACGTGCGGCGCAATGGAGCGTACGGTTGCCTCCACGTAGCTTAGGTCTGGCGCATGGTGCTCTGTCAGCGGTGTGGGCACGCAGATCAGCACCGCATCCATCTCCGCCACCTCGGCAAAGTTGGCCGTCGCGTGGAAGCCCTTGCCCTTGGCGGCGGCAATGTGCTCCGGCTCGATGCGCCAGATGTAGCTTTCGCCCCGGTTCAGGGTGTCCACCTTGGTACGGTCCACGTCGAAACCGGTGACCCGGAAGCCCTCGCCCGCGAATAACAGAGTGAGGGGCAGTCCGACGTAGCCCAGGCCGATGATGCCAACCCGCGCCTCACGCCGTCGTACACGCGTCTTCCAGTCGTTCAGGGAGAGCGAACCTGCTCGTTCCTCCGTGGGCACCGCGATCCTTGTGCTCAAGTCCTACCTCGTACCCAGAACAATGCTGAGTCACTGTTTTGGACTCAGGACCGGTACCTTGGATTCACCGTAGGCTCACATTCCCACGCCCAAACTGAAGGGGTTCCATTGCAGTGGGCATGTCGCGTCTGCAGGTACGCTAACTTTTGTGCGGTAAACATCAACAGATTCCCGCTAGCCTGCATCATAGTGTGACGTTGCTCTCTGGAGGGAATCGAACATGATGAATAAGTTTGCCGCCGCAGCCTGTGTTGCCACCATGTGCACGGGCATGGCCTTTGCCGCGGATACGGAAAAGTTGGACCACCGCGTTGAAGATGCGCATGCCGTGCTGCACGAACTGATGGCGACCCCCGACAAGGGCATTCCGCTGGATATCGCCGCCAAGGCGACCTGCGTTGCCGTTGTGCCCGGCTACAAGAAGGGTGCCTTCCTGGTGGGTGGACAGTACGGCCAGGGCCTGGCAACCTGCCGCACCGGTAAGGGCTGGAGCGCTCCGGTTTTCGTGCAACTCACGGGT
>CALMRM010000002.1:8345-11016 GCA_937871605.1 uncultured Terriglobus sp.
CAGGCTGGTGGGCAATCGACAGATCTGGTGCTGGTAGGCCGTACCCGTAAGAGCCTCGACGCCTTGCTGCACGACAAGGTCAAGCTGGGTGGCGATCTGGCTGCCTCAGCGGGTCCGGTGGGCCGCAACTCGCAGGCTGCCACCACGGCGCTTGCCTCCGCTGAGTTCCTGACCTACTCGCGCTCTAAGGGCCTGTTTGCTGGCGTCGACCTGACGGGCGACTACGTTAACCAGAACAACAAGGACACCGAAGAGTACTACGGCAAGGGGATCGGCTACGAGAAGATCCTGTCCGGCAGCGTTCCGACCCCGGCTGGTGCACAGCATTTTGTTGCAACGGTGAACCAGATGTTTGCCGCTGGACGCGCGCGCTAAACACAGGGCTAGATGCACAGGGGCGCGGCTCAGGCCGCGCCCTTTGTATTTGCAACGCACAACACACTCGTACCGGCTTCAGCGATTGGGAGTCGTTTGCCGGTACCACTCCACAGTACGGCGCAGCCCCTCTTCAAAGCCCACCTGCGGCACATAACCGAGCGCCTCGCGTGCGGCGGAAATATCCGCCAGCGAGTCGCGCACATCGCCGGATCGCTCTGGCCCGTGCTCTGCGGGGAGGTCGGTTCCAAGCAGCCGGGCGATCACGCTGAAGGTTTCGTTCAGCGTATGCCGCTCACCACAGGCGATGTTGAAGACACGGCCTGAGACGCGCGCGGCTGGTGCCTCCGCAGCAAGCAGGTTTGCCTGCACCACGTTGTCGATATAGGTAAAGTCACGCCCCTGCTCACCGTCGCCGAAGATGACCGGCCGCTCACCGCGCAGCAGTTGACCGACCCACTTGGCCATGACGCCGGAATAAGGCGAGTCCGCCGCCTGCCGCGGGCCGAAGATGTTGAAGTAGCGCAGCGACACGGTTTCCAGAGGAAAGACTGCGGCATAGCTCTGCAGGTATAGCTCGCCCGCCAGCTTCTGCACGGCGTAGGGCGACAGCGGTTGCGGCCGCATCGTCTCCAGGCGCGGAAAGCCGGGCTGGTTGCCGTAGGCAGAGCTCGACGCCGCGTACACCACGCGCCGCACACCCGCCACACGAGCCGCTTCCAGCAGGGCAAACGTCCCATCGATGTTGTTCACGTGCGAGGTCCCCGGATCCTGCACGCTGCGCGGCACGGAGGGCAACGCCGCCTGGTGAAAGATGACCTCGACCCTGTCGCAGGCCCGTTGCAGCGCCTTCGCATCCAGCAGAGAACCCTCTACAAAGTCGAGGTCCTCCCCATGATGCGCGATGTTGTCCGCGCGCCCGGTCAACAAGTTGTCCAGGCCGCGTACCCGGTCGCCCCGGCGCAGCAGCGCGTCACACAGGTGCGAGCCGATGAAACCTGCCGCACCCGTTACCAGTACCGTTCTCACCTGTTCAGTATCGCAGTCACTCTCGCCGCCCGAGCGACGTCCCTCACACCAACGCTGTCATCCTGAGCGCAGCGAAGGCTCCCGGCAAGGTTCGGCTTGAGCTACACCACAAGCCCTTCTGCCAAAAGGCTCCCGGCACCTGGGTGGGCTTCCAACTGCAGGGATCCTTCGCTGCGCTCAGGATGACGGTTCAGTCTTGGCTGGCACTCACGTGTTCAGGCGCTCAGTTGCACCAATTCCACCAGTGGCTGCTCCGGCTCCACCGTGCGCTTTAGCTGCCCGCATGCAGCGTAAATGTCGCGCCCGCGCGGTCGGCGTATGTAGGTAGGCAGGCCGTTGCGGATGAGCGTTTGCTGAAACACCTCCACATCCGCGGGCAGCGGCTGTGTGTACGCGATGCCCGGGCCTGGGTTCCACACGATCAGGTTGACTTTTGCGTGCATGCCGCGAAGCAGGTCCAACACCTCCCGCGCGTGCTCCGGCTGATCGTTCACACCGCCCAGCAGCACGTACTCGAACGTGACCCAGTCGCGTTTGGTCATGGGGATGGTCCGCACCGCATCCAGCAGCTGCGCAATCTTCCACTTGCGCGTGATCGGCATCACCCGCTCGCGCACGGTGTCATTCGAGGCGTTCAGCGACAAGGCCAGGTTGGGCCGCACCGGCTCCGCGGCAAAGCGGCGAATAGCCGGTTCAATGCCGCTGGTCGACACCGTCATGCGGCTGGCCGGGATGCCGACGCCCTCCACCAGCAGCCGCACCGCCGCCATGAAGTGGTCGTAGTTCAGGAACGGCTCGCCCATGCCCATGAAGACAAGGTTGATGCGGTCCGCGCCAATGTGCACACGGTGTCGGTTCAGTATGGCCACCACCTGCCCGGCGATCTCCCCCGCGGTCAGGTCACGCCGGATGCCCAGCTTCGCCGTCAGGCAGAACTGACAGTTCACCGCGCAACCCACCTGCGACGACACGCAGATGGTGGCACGGCGGTACCCAGCTGGGGCCAACGCACCACGATTCCGCGCGTCTGGACGCTTGCTCGAGCGGTGTGCAGTCGTGGTGCAAAGAACGCGCGCGTCCTCCGCGCGGTCCGCATCGCTGGCCGGGTCTAGGCCTAACTCATCCTCGGGATTGCCCTCAGTACCGGACAAAGCTTCAGTTCCGTCGCCATCCGGCATCCACACGGTCTCCACGGTTTCACCATCGGCCATGCGCACCAGGTAGCGCTCGGTGCCATCAACGGATACGGCAGTCTGCACAATCTCCG
>CALMRM010000002.1:11026-12911 GCA_937871605.1 uncultured Terriglobus sp.
ACTGCCGGGCAGCACCGTTATGGCGGCCAGCGATGACACGCGCTGCTTGTACAGCGCCTCCCATAGCTGCCGGGCACGGTACGGCTTCTGATCCAGCCCAGAGGCCAGTTCGGTCAGTTCCGGGAGCGATTTGCCGAATAGCGCTGCCATCTCTTTAGGATAAATGGCACGGCTGGGAACCTTTGCCGATTTTGCACGGTCTATAGCGTCACGGAGACAGTACGGTCTATGCGTTTGGCTCAGGTTGTGTGCGCTTTCTTACTCTTCATGTTCCTTAGCGTCTCGGCGCGGGCGTGTTCCTGCAGGGAGCCGTCACCCGTCTGTTCGGTGTACTTCGGCACGCCTGCCATCTTTCGCGGGCTGGCCGTTGAAAAGGTGCTGGAACGGCCGCCAGCACAGACGATGCGCGATCAGGACGGCAAACCCTACCAAATCATGGGGTCCGGCAGGTACAGGGTCACGTTTGCCGTAAACGAGCAGTTCCGGGGAGAAACGAAGCGCCAGGTCACCGTGTACACGAGCGACGAGAGCACGGCCTGCGGCTTCGACTTTCAGCCGGGTACCGAGTATGTGGTGTTCGCTGGTACGAACCGGCAGGGTGACCAGCTTTCGACGTCGGTTTGCACCATGACTCACGCCGTGCGCGACCTGGCAAAGGACGAGGTTGTGCAGGGAATGCGCGCCCTGGCGACGGCACCCTCCGGTGCACGCATCTTCGGCTCTGTGCATCTTGGCCAGGAAGAGACAGTGCCCCGTGTAACGCTGACGGTACGTGGCCCGCTTACGCTGAACGCCACGACCGATGCCGCTGGTGCCTATGACCTGAAAGGCCTGCCGCCGGGTCAGTACACGGTTGCAGCAACGCTGCCGAACGGCTTTGTTACTGGTCCGGAACAATCGTTTACGCTGGCGGACAAGGCGTGCGCAGAAGCCAACTGGTACGCGTCGTACGATGCCCATGTACGTGGCCGTGTGGTGGGAACTGGTGGCACACCAATCGCTCACCTGTACATGGAACTGGAACGGCGAGGTGGAGCGGAGGCAGGCGGGCTCTATGCAGCGGAAACCTCCGAGACAGACGAGGATGGCCGCTACGAGTTTCAGCGCGTTCCGCCAGGCGAGTACTTTGTCATCGCCAACAGCCTGGGTTCGGCACCGGACAGGCCCTACCCGATGATGTACTTTCCAGCGTCACCAACTGTGGACAACGCTGCCACTGTGCAGGTGAAAGCCTCCGAGTCGCTGGCTGACGTCAACGTGGAAATGCCACGCGCCTGGAACAAAATCAACGTCCTCGTGAAGGTTGTCTTGGCCACTGGGAGCCCCGCCGCCGGTGTCACCGTAGAAGGCACCCTGGTAAGCGACGGCTTCTCGGTATCTCCCATGACGGCGATCACCGGGGCGGACGGCGTGGCAACCCTGCCGGTGTACGAGGGCCAGGAGTACTTTGCAACCGCCTTGGGCGACGGCATGCCCCAGCACTGTGGTGGCCCCGTCCGTTTTCTTGCAAAGGCCGGTGCGGACCTGGGCGTCATACGTATCGAGCATCCCTTGGACGACTGCCTTGCGCAAATGGACTCCGCTTCCATTCACCCCGCTTATTTGGCACAGTGACGTGCCGCCGGAAGGTAGAGTCTAAATAGGACGGGAGTTCTTCTTGAAGCTTCGATTTGCTGTTTCTGCATCTGCGGTTCTGGCCCTTTCTCTGACTGGTTTTGCGTCTGCGCAGGCTGCTGCTGCCGCGCCGGAGGTCACGCGCGCCACCCTGCCCAATGGCCTGCGCGTGATCTACGCCCCGCTGCACCAGGCGCCGGTGGTGCAGGTTCGCGTGCTCTATCACGTGGGATCGCGCGATGAACGGCCCGATCATCAGGGCTTTGCCCAC
>CALMRM010000003.1:0-1240 GCA_937871605.1 uncultured Terriglobus sp.
GCTGGAGATCGACGTCCAGCACCTGCAGGCGCTTGCCCGCGGGCAGCCGCGTCAACGGCCGCGACGCCTGGCTGAACTCGACTTCGCTCTTGAAAGTGCGATCCTCCTTGCGCACACCGTAGCGCTCTTCCACAACAGAGATGCGGTCGAACACCCGGCCGTCCGCAACGGAGCGCAGCAGCTTCAGGTATTCCGCGTGAGCCCACACCAGAGGCTGCGCTGAACCGGCACTGCGCCCAAAATACATCCCCTCGTCGGGCAGATCCTGCGGGTAGTCCCACACCTGCTCTGGCAGCATGCCGCCACGCGAGGCGAACCGCTCCATCGCCCGGATGTGGTCCGCCGGGTCGCGCCCCGCGGCCAATTCGTAGTGCGCACGTTCGCCCGCCAGTAGCGGCCACGCGCGGCCCTGGCCAAATCTGGTGAACGGCGTACCGTCCTTCTGCTGGCCATAGCCATCGTGGTTGTAGCGACGCCAGCACGCGCCGTAGGGCGTGTCGATTTTGAGGACGTGATCGACCACCTTGAGCGAATCCACGATGAGCGGGTCGTCCGCGCGCCGCACGCCATAGCGCACCAGCTCCAGGAAGCCCGCGTCGATGATCTCGTTCGCAGCAAAATTCGCCTGCTCGCCCGGCGCGCGATTCGCAATGACGTAGCGGCCCTCGCCGAACTCCGGCCGGTAGAACGGCTCACCCGGCGCGGGCGGCTGGATGCGCACGTAATGCCGCTTCACCCCAGGCAGCAGCACGCCGTTGTCCGTGGTGGTCCACTCGTCCAGGTGGTCCTCGATCCAGTCGGCATAGCTCTCCAGAAAGGTGCAGACGCCCTCGTCGCCACCGAGTCCACGTGAAATGTCCGCCGCGCACAGCAGGCCGGAGATCACCGTGGCCAGCGTGGACGGCGAATACCCCGATGCCTCTTCCCAGCGCTCCTGCTGCGTGACCGGCGCGTAGCGCACCAGGAACGCCGCGGCCCGCTGCACAAAAGGCAGAATGTCGAAGCCGCCCAGCCCATCCGCCTTCCACAGCCGCCACGCCAGCATGATGGGAAGGGCGACCTCGTCCAGCTGAATGCCGGTCCAGTACGGTGTGCCATCGATCCAGAAATTCTGCGCAAACGACCCATCCGGCCGCTGCGTGCAGGCCAGGTACACCAGCGCGCGGCGCGCCGTGTCCGTACTGCCGCAGGCCAGCAGTGCCGTCGCACTCTGGATCATGTCGCGCGTCCACACCAGGTG
>CALMRM010000003.1:1250-9579 GCA_937871605.1 uncultured Terriglobus sp.
ACGCAATGAACGCGCCGGAGTACGTCTTGTCTTCATGCGCCAGCACCATGTTGTGGCTTACGCGCAACAGGCCGCCGTCGTCGTGCGAGGCGACGGCCAGCCGCTCGGGGCTGCCGGTGCGGTGCCACTGCTCCACAAAGCGTTTCAGGTGCTGGTCAAAGGGCACGGAGAGCGACTGCATCAGGTGCGCCAGCGCGGCGTGGTGGCCGTCTCCCAGTGCAATGGCAAGGGTGAATTCGCGGCACTGCGCCACGTCGATTTCACCCGTTAGCGCCAGGTTGCCGTTCAGCGCCTGGCCAAACTGCCACGTCAGCCGCTTGTTCGCCTTCAGGTCCTGAAAGCCGTCTGACTCGCCCACAAACCCGCACGAACTCGCCGAAAACCCGCAGTCCACTGCCATGGCCAGCGAGGTGCCCTCTTTCCACGCCAGCAGGCAGCGCTTGCCCGCTACGTCTAGGCTGCGGGCCGAATTGCCGGCACCGCCGCCCTCCAGGTGCGGTGCCAAGAGTGCGTAGCACTTCAGCTTCCCCAGCAACTCTTCGTCACCCTCGATCTTCACGTGCACCAGCACCGCGGGGTGGTGCGGGTCGGTGATGAAATGTTTGGTGACGGTATAGCGTCCATCCAGCCCGGTCGCTTTCACGCGCACCGCGAGCGCGTCGCGGTCCACGTAGTCGAAGCTGTAGTCGAGGTCGCGCTTCTCCTCATGCACAAACGTCTCGCCGTCCGTAAAGATCAGCTCCATGTCGCGTGTTTGCGGCCGGTCGATAGTCGGGTAATACATTTCGTTCAGCGTGCCGTGCGACACAGTGCACCAAACACGGCTGCTGGCCGCGTACGCAGTAATCACCGCGTCCTTGCGGCTGCTGGTCCAGCGCGGGGGTAGGCCCGGCGCGCCAAACGCCTCGCCCTGATCGTTCAGCCAACGGTACGGTGCAGGTTGCGGGTCCATGATGAACGGTTTAGACGCCAACCGCTGTCGCGCGATGTATGGCTGGTGCGCATCCGCCCGCGGCAACGAGGCATCCAAGCTCGTGTCGCGCACCGGCACACAGGATGCGCCCCTCACGAACGACACCAAGGAGAACCGCCGTGCCCTTTGAACTTCCCGCACTGCCCTACGACTACGCCGGGCTTGAGCCGCATATCGACGAAGCGACCATGAAGTTGCACCATGACAAGCACCACGCCACCTACGTCACCAACCTGAACGGCGCGGTGGAAAAGCACACCGACCTGGGTGCCAAAACGCCGGAAGAGCTCATCAAGAACCTGGACGCCGTACCTGAAGACGTACGCACCGTGGTCCGCAATAACGGCGGCGGCCACGTGAATCACACCATGTTCTGGGAGATCATGAAGCCGGGTGGCGGTGGTATCCCAACGGGTGCCATCGAGGAGCAGATCAAGGCCGACTTCGGCGACTTCGAAACCTTTAAGAAGCAGTTCAACGAAACCACCGCCAAGCAGTTCGGCAGCGGTTGGGGCTGGCTCATTTACAAGGACGGCAAGCTCGCCATCACCACCACGCCCAACCAGGACAACCCCATCTCGCAGGGCAGCTACCCCATACTGGGCAACGACGTGTGGGAGCACGCCTACTACCTGAAGTACCAGAACAAGCGGCCCGAGTACCTGAGCAACTGGTGGAACACCGTGAACTGGGAAAAGGTGAACGAGCGTTTCGAGACGGCGAAGAGCTACAAGTAACTTCAGCCACGTATGTGAAGGGCTACGACTGGTTCGTAGCCCTTTTCTATGTCTTCGTAAAAGACGCCAGTACTCAAGTGGATAACTGCCGCTCACCTCTCGTGCGTTGTCGTTACAGTGGTTACTGTATGCACCGCTGGTTCGTCTCCTGCTTTGTTGTGTTGTTCGTTCTAGCCACACCTTGCCGGACCCAGCAGCCGAGACAGCACCACGGACCAGCAGATTCCAGCGGGCTCCAGGCCGGGCAGTGGCTCACCTATGGCGGCAACCTCGCCAATCAACGCTACGCTCCGTTTGACCAAATCAATGCCTCCAACTTCAATCGCCTGCGGCTGGTATGGAGGTTCAAGACGGCTACGCTGGGCGGCGAGCCCGAATACAAATTCGAGTCCACGCCCTTGATGGCACGCGGTGTGGTGTACTCCACGGCGGGCACGCATCGCAGTGTGTTGGCGCTGGATGCAGCCACAGGCAAACTACGATGGGTGCACCGCGAAGAGGAAGGCGCGCGAGGAGAAGCCGCACCGCGCCAACTGTCGGGCCGCGGCCTTAGCTACTGGTCGCACGGCCAGCAGGAGCGCATCCTCTACGTTACCCCTGGGTACCGGCTGATTGCGCTGGACGCGAACACTGGCCGCCGGATCGCCAGCTTCGGCCGCAACGGCGCGGTGGACCTGAAGCAGCAGGACGACCAGGCCATGGACCTGGTGCATGCGGACATTGGGCTACAGTCCGCGCCGGTGATCGCAGGCGACACAATCATCATTGGTGCCGCCCACAGCTCCGGCCTCACTCCTGACAGCAAGTCCAACGTCAAGGGCTACGTGCGCGGTTTCGACGTACGCACCGGTCGCAGACTCTGGATCTTCCACACGCTGCCAAGGCCGGGCGCAACCGGGTTCGAAACCTGGGAAGCGAACGCGGCGGACTACACGGGCAACACGGGCGTCTGGGGGCAGATCAGCATCGATGAGGCGCTCGGGCTTGTCTACCTGCCCGTGGAAATGCCGACCGGCGACGTGTACGGCGGGCATCGTCCCGGTAGCGGCCTGTTCGGGGAGAGTCTCGTCGCAGTCGATCTCAAGACAGGCCAGAGGCGCTGGCACTATCAATTGGTCCACCACGGCCTGTGGGACTACGACATTCCATGCGCTCCTATCCTGGTGAATCTCACCATCGATGGCAAGCCGGTGAAGGCGCTGGCGCAGCCCACCAAGCAGTCCATCCTGTACGTTCTCGACCGGGAAAGTGGCTTGCCCATCTGGCCCATTGCGGAGCAGCCAGTGCCGCAGGGCGACGTACCCGGCGAGTGGTACTCGCCGACCCAGCCCATGCCGACGAAGCCACCCTTCTACGGTCGGAACGGGTTTGAGACGGAAGACCTCATCGACTTCACGCCAGAGCTGCGCGCAGAGGCGCTCCAGTTTGCCACGCACTACCGTATCGGGCCGGTGTATACACCGCCTGTGGTCAGCAAGGCGGATGGCCTGCTGGGTACCCTCATCGTTGGATTCTCCTATGGCGGTACCAACTGGGCGGGTGGTTCGTTCGACCCGGTGACACACATGCTGTACGTGTTTTCGCAAGCCACACTGGGTGCTGTCGGCCTGGTCGAGCCGAAGCCGGGCGAATCCGATATGCGGTACGTCATGGGTGTGGCAGGGGGCGATACATGGCACCGCTCACAGGACCTGCGGCTGCACGGCCTGTCGCTGGTTCGGCCGCCCTACGGTCAAATCACCGCCATTGACCTTGACCACGGCACCATCCTCTGGCAGGCAGCCCATGGCGATACTCCAGATGAAGTACGAACAAGCCCTCTGCTGAAAGGTGTTGACATTCCCCGCACCGGGCGGCCCGGCATCATCGGCTTATTGACCACGGAGTCGCTCCTCATTGCGGGCGAGGCCGGCACAGTCACCGATGCGAACGGCCAGCAGGGTGCGCTGCTGCGCGCGTATGACAAACGCACGGGCCAAGACGCGGGAGCGGTACCGATGCCCATGGGGCAGACCGGGTCTCCCATGACGTATATGCTGCACGGCAAGCAGTACGTGGTGGTTGCCGTCAGCGGGCCAGGCTACCCCGGTGAACTGCTGGCGTATACGCTGCCGAAGTGAGTTGTACGGGTGATTCGTTATCGCTGAGTTACGGCACGTACAGCCGGTAAAGGAGCACGCACACCAGCGTGGCCGCCGCAGCCAGAATCAGGCCGCTCAATCGCCGTTTGTACACGAAGAAGATCAGCACCAGCCCGGTCACGGACACCAGCGTCAGCAGCACGGCGCTCACATCGATGACCCAGCCCCATGCCTTGCCCGTGTCGCGACCCTTGTGCAGGTCGTTGATCACAGCGATGAACCCGGCACGCGTCTCCGTCACCTGGTAGGTGCGTGCGGCGCGGTCCACCGTGGTGTCGGCGCTGTAGCCGGGACCACGCAGGCTAAAGCTGATCGTGTCATCCTCCACGCGCATGTCGCTCACGGCGCCGCGCAAGCCGTCGGTGTTGCGAACGTGCTCCACAATGGCTAGCTTGTCCGGATTGTCCTTGGGGCCCATCTCCTGCGCGGACAGCGTGCCGTGCAGTTCGCGGACCCGTTCGCCGTGCGAGAGCGCCTCCGCATGGTTCAGCGTCAGCCCCGTGACGGCAAAGAACAGCACCACGGCAAACGACACCATGGACAGGTAGATGTGCAGCCAGCGGGTGATAATCGCAGTCTGCTTGCGCAAACGGGCGGAGAGCGGCTGCGGCGCGCGCACCTTTTCCGCAGCCGGGCCACTGTTGGCCTCAGTGCTTGCGGTAGTCAAGCTGGACCATTCCCAGTTCCTGGTTCGCCGGCAAGGAGAACTGCGCGGGTGTGCCGTTAAAGTCGATTTCCTGCCGCACGAGAGAGTGGCCGCCGTGCTCACGCGCGGCCTCCACCACCACGGTGTATTTGCCCGCCTTCACCAGCTTGCCCTCGTTGTCCTTGCCGTCCCAGCGCAGCGTGTACGTACCCGGCGCGCGCGTGGCGGAGGACACCTGTGGATTCGCCGAAATGTCCGTACCCTCGCTCAGGTTGCGAATCTGGTCGTCGCGATACCAGGACTTCAGCTCATTCAGCCAACGCGGTTTCTGGAACCAGAGCGCAACGGTGCGGACGGGGTACTTATCCTTGTCCTCTACCCACACGGCCACGTAGGGACGGCGATAGCGTGGGTTATCCATGCGCGGCACTTCGACTTTTACGACGAGTTCTGTGCCCTGCACCCAGTTGCCGCCCGTGGGCACGGCTGCCGCTGCACCGGCGGCAGGCACACGGTACCCCGCGGGCGTAACGCGCGCCTGCTGATACTGCGCCCAGCCCTTGCTTACGATGCGCTCTCCGTCCGCTGTCATCAGCAGGTACTCAGCTCCCGGATGTCGCTCCATCAAGGCCTCTGACTCACGCGGGCTCAGGATCGAAAGTGCCGTTGCCAGCGCACCTGCCATTGCCGGGTCTGCCGCGATGACCGACGACGACAGCACGCCGCTGGCGGGCAGCGCTGTGCGCGGATCGATCAGGTGCGAACGGTGCTCGCCCGCGACGGCAAAGCCACGACGGTAGCCTCCGCTGGTGGCAATGGCACGGTCCTGCAACTGCACCGTATCGATGGCCGGGTCGTTCTCTGCATCGGCCTTCGGGTCGGCAATGTCGACAGTCTGCTGCAGCATGCCGCGCGTGACAATGTCGCCGCCCACATTCAACATCACGCCCGTCGCACCGGCATGCAGGGCAGCATCCGCCGCCGCACCCGTCACCAAGCTCTTGACGAAGCTGGCCAGGACGAGTGGTGCCGCGCCCAACCGGGTAGCGGTGCCCGCTGCAGGGTCCAGCTTCCAGTGGGGCTGCCGCATGGCTGCCACCGCCGCATGCAACTCTGCCGTGGAGGGCTCCGTGCCGCGCCGCCACAGTGCGGCTGCCGTTTCGCTCGACGCGTTCAGCACGCCGCCCGTTTCACCCTGCCAGCGGTCGAACTGCTGCAGCACTGCCATCAGTTCCGGCGACACCTTGACCGCGGTGCCACGCGTCCGCTGCCAGCGAGAAAATTCGCTGCTTGCGTCCCATGCGCTCAGGAGGCGCGACTGTCGCGCGAACTCCGCCAGTGCGGCTGCCTCGGCCCTGCCTGCCACAGCGCGGCTCGGCGCGCTCACCACCGCGTCCAGAGAGGTGCCCAGCACGTTCTCCCGGTGCAGGCTCCAGCGGTTCGCTCCGTCGGTGATATGCCTTGAGGCCGGGTCTGGCAGAACGGCGTGCGTGGCGGCAAACGCCGGCAGTACGCCCGCAACAGCGGAGGCAGCGGCAGCGTAGGCGAGACTTTGCTTAAGATTCCAATTCATCGTTGTCCTATCCCCATTCCTACTGCTGTGGTGCCGCTGGCGGCAGGGTGGCTGGATTCGGAGCGCCGCCGGTAGGCGGAGCGTCGTTACGCGGCATGCGCCCGCCCGGTGCACCCTCTGGATGACCACTGGGGCGTCCTCCACCCTGCGGCTGCGTTGCAAAAAAGGTGGTCGCCTCTTCCATGTCGATCTTGCCGTCATGGTTCAGGTCGATGGCCTCGAACTGCGCCTGCATGCGGTCAGGCAACTCCGCCTTGACCAGGCCGCCGTCCTTGTTCGTGTCCCACTCGTCGAACAGGTGCTGCGCCCGCTCCGCCGGTGTTTGCTGCCGCATGCGCAGTTCCGCCGCGCTCAGGGTTCCGTCGGCGTCTTTGTCGAGCGTCTTGAGCGCGCCGGGTGCGCTGGCGATCTCCGGCGCGCTCAGAACGCCGTCATGGTCCACATCCAGCGCATCCATCACCGGGTCCATCCGCAGCATGCCGGTCGCATTGCCCCGGCCAACGGGACGTCCCTGCGGATCGGTCTGCCCGGCAGCCATGGCGCGGATCTCCGCCGGTGTCAGCTTGCCGTCGTGGTCCGTGTCGCCGCGGTCGAACATCGCCAGCATCCTTGCCGGCACCTCATCCCTTGAAAGAACGCCATCGCCATTGCGGTCCAACGACATCAGGCGCGCCACCATCTCGTCGCCTGCGGACTTGTCTTCCAGCTTGGGGTTGTACTCGTCCGGCGTCACCTGGCCGTCATGATTCTTGTCCAAGGTCAGCAGCGAGGCCGGTGCCGCCTCGATTTCCGCAGCAGAAAGCTGGCCGTCACCATTCGTATCCAACGCCTGCAGTACGACGCGACGCGGCGGCTGAACCCCAGGGCCGCCCGGCGCAGATTGGCCCGCGGGACCGCCCTGCGCGCGCATGGCGACTGGCAGCAGAAAGGGCAAACACACAAGAGCCGGCCATTGCTTCACGATGAGGGCTTCCTTCAACTTGAGAATGCGGACTACTGCAGTCCTGATTCTTTGTAGGACAAAACTGAGGAGAGATCAAGGAGGAACAACGTCGCGGGCGATAAACGATCCGTACCGAAGCTGTTGCGGCCTCTGTCACAGGTGGTCCCGCAGAAAGCCCATGTCGCGCGCTGCCACCATTAGTTCGCGAATCTTGCTACGGTGCGCCTCGTCCACCTCTTGAAACGCCAGCCCCACGCGCAAGCCATCCACACGCGCTACCCACACACGCACGCCAAGCAGGCCTGCGCCAAACGACAGGTCCACCAGGCCGTGCGTCCAGATGTCCACAGCCGCAGCAAAGGTTGCCAGCAGACCCGATTCGCTGAGGTTTTCGCAAGTGCCCTCCACCTCTTCGCCGTCCTGTGGCCTAAACAGCACGGGAAACAGGACATCCTGCCGCTCAGCCCGGTTCGCGTACCGGCGGGCGGCGACAGCGTTCGATGCGAGCAATCCTTTGCGAGACTCGGCGAACACGCTCACCTCATTGCGTCCACATACGATGCGACACGCATGCTCCCATGCCTCCCGTCCCACCATCAGCCACGTCACGGCTATGTGGGCGGCAATCCTTCCACCACTGCGACGCCGGGCGGTGGGACAAAACGGAATTCACCGTCCGCAACCGGCACGTTCTCCTGCATGTCGCCAAACTCGAAGCGCGTCACCGTGCCATCCATCTCACGCAACTCCAACCCGGCGATGGCACCCGTGGCAGGCTGTACGCGCACAGCGATCGCCTGCACCCGCGCGCTCTCTGGCCCGCTGTTCGAGCGGGGTCTGCCCGTCAGCACAACGGTACCCGCTGCTGCTGGCTCGGTGTGAAGGCCGTCCAGTTCCCTCTCCAACTGCGTATGGCCCAGCAAAAAGCGCAAGGGCGAGCGCAGGTCGTCCAATTGCTTTGCCGGGATGCGCTGCGCCTGAGGGTCGCCCGGCACGTAACTGATGGCTGCCTTGCCATCCAGCACAAACAGCTTGCCACCCGCGTACTGCCACCGCATGCGACCCGGTTTGGCCAACAGCAGGGTGCCGTGCTCTGTGCGCTGCTGGCCCATGCCGCTGTAGCTTTCGGTAAATGCGGTGCGCAGGCTGCGCAGGTGGTTGTAGTGCGCGTCCACCCTGCTAGCCAGCGCGTGCACATCCTGTTGGGCATCGGCGGTTCGCATCACCATGCCAAATCCACAGACCGAACAAATGAAGAGCGTCCGCAACGTGCGCGGAGTTACCGCAAAGTGCGCATACACCTTGGCCTCCTTTGG
>CALMRM010000004.1 GCA_937871605.1 uncultured Terriglobus sp.
AGTTGGACTGGAAGGACATCGGTAAGGCCTTTGCACTGGTCGGCGTGCCCATGCTGATGGTGCTCAAGCAGCCCGACCTCGGCACCGCGCTCACGTACTCGCCGGTGCTGCTCATCGGCCTGTTTCTGGGCGGCATCGGTTGGCGGCGCGCGCTCACGCTGATCGCTGTCTTTGCCGTGCTGGGCATGGGCGTGTGGAAGAGCGGCACCGTGCTAAAGCCGTACCAGAAAGCCCGCCTGACCAGCTTTATCCACCCAGAGGATGACCCGCGCGGAAAGGGCTACCAGGTCCAGCAATCGCTCATTGCCGTGGGCTCGGGCGGGGTTTGGGGCAAGGGCGCAACCAAGGGCACGCAGACGCAGGGGGACTTTCTGCCGATTCCCTACACGGATTTCATCTTCGCGGCGCTGTGCGAGGAGCACGGTTTTGTGGGTGCCGCGCTGGTGCTGCTGCTGTATTTTCTCATTCTCATGCGCCTGGTGCAGAACGCGCAGACCGCCAAGGATGTGCCGGGCACGCTGCTGGTGATGGGGGTTGCAGGCGTCATGCTGTTCCAGATCGCGGTGAACGTGGGCATGGTGGCGGGCATGATGCCGGTAACCGGCATCCCGCTACCGCTGCTGTCATATGGCGGTTCATCGGTGCTGTTCACGTTTTTGGCGCTCGGCATCGTCATGAACGTGCGCATGACGCGCTTTGTAAACTGAACCGGGCTTTACCGTACAGAAACATTGGTGCACAATAGCTGCAACACCTGTTGCGGCACGGTTGCCGCGCAGGGCATCTTCGCCGCTGGGCCGTGCGCGGTATGCGCCGGAGCGGTACCGAGAGTTTTAAGCAGCACCAATACAGTTGCCGGCAGGGTACAGCACCGTCAGCCGCGGCTGGGCAAACATCTGAGGAAGTACACCGGACGGAAAACGGCCCCGCCTTGACGCAAGGCATGCGCGGCCACAATACCCGGTAGAAGTGCAACGAGGGATCGGCAGTATGCGGCAGAAACAGCGTTCAGGCATGCAACCACCCGGCAGGCTTCCAGCCAGCTGCCGCGGTTGCCGTGCTGGAACGCCTATTGTGCTTCCCCCGGCACCAGAGTGCGCCCATCCGCGGTGCACAGCATAGCGTAGGTACGCTCGCTGTTCTTGACGATGTAGTCCTCTCTCCGGCACAGGAGCAGGGATTCTATGTCGAAAGAAATTTACATCTCCACAACGCCCCATGAGACGCGGCTGGCCATTGTTGAAGACGAACAGCTGGCTGAAATCTACTTTGAGCGCGAAAACGAGTACACCCTCGCGGGCTCCATCTATAACGGCAAGGTCACCCGGGTGTTGCCGGGCATGCAGTCGTCCTTTGTCGATATCGGGCTCGAGCGGGATGCGTTCCTCTACGTCACCGACTTCATGGAAGAGCAGGGTGACGCTGCCGACTAAGATTAAACTGAAAATCACACACGTCACCCTATCAAAAAAAAAAATGATGCTGCCGAAGGTCGTGGCGAGGGTGAGCGAATTGAGCCCAGCCGCGGCCGTGGCCGAAGCCGCCGCAGTGGGGGCGAGCGTCCATCTCTAGAGCGCCCCGTTGCCAACGATGCCACGGCAGAGACCGAAAGCACCATCTCGTTTGACGAGCCGATCGCCCCGGCACCGGTCGAGGGTGTTAGCGACCTTGAAGACAGTACAGGCCTTGGCAGCCGTCGCTGGCGCGGACGTCGTGGCCGCCGCCGCGGACGTGGTGCGCGCGACGAGCAGGAAGGATCCGCCAAAACGGAGGCAGTTGCACCCTCCGAGTCAGAAATCGACGGGACCCCGGACGCGGGAATCATGGACGGTGTATACGCGGACGCCGCGGTCGAGATCGACCTGGATGCCGCTGCTGAGCTGCCAGCCTCGAACGAAGGCGCAACGGAGTACCCGGGTGGCCGGGGACGTGGCCGTGACAGGGGACGTGGCCGCGACCGGCGTGGAGACGGTGACAGTAGCCGGCCTGAGCCGATGTTTGACAACAGCTATGCGGGCTACGGCGCACCGCTGGGCGAAGCGGAGTTTACGAGTGGCCCCTCCACGTTGCCGGGCGAGAGCATCCGCAAATACCGCGACCCGTCTGAGCTCGCCGTGGAAGATGCGGAGGCGCAGCGCAGGGCCGCAGCCGCGCCGGCGGTACAGACGGTATCGAAGCCGGGCATAGAGGTTGTGGGCTGGGACGGCGGTCTGGTGTTGCCCGGCGAAAGCCTTAGCCGCCAGCGCCGCGGCACGGCTGCTGGACGTGCCTCGTCGGCTGCAACGCCTGCAGTGATGTCTGCGCCTGAGTCTGCCTCTTCGCAGACAGCCATCAATCCGCTGCCGAGCGGAGATGGGTTTGCCGCGGCCGCTGCACGGGAAGAACCGACCGGCCTGACGCATCTGCCGACGCACTCGACCGAAGAACGGGCAGACGTACGCGATACCGCAGAGACGATAGCGCAGCCGCAAGCGACGCCTCTCCCCGCGGAAGAGGCGCCAACTGCAACGGACACCCTGGAAGGATTGAACTCATCCGCAGCACCTTCTGAGTCGACTGTTGCACCTCTTAACGCGACCGTAGCACCGCCGCCCGAGGCAGAGTTTGAGCCGGAAGAGGGTGCACGTGCAACCCTCACCACCGATTCGCGCCGTGACCTGCGACGGTTGGAACAGCAGCCGTCTGCTTCCAAAAGGGATGGGGCAACAGAGGAGCTGGAGAGCCAGACCCCTGACCCGACCACCTACGACCTTCAGACAGAAGCCGACGACACTGCCGAATCAATTGCAGCGAACGAACAGTTCGCGCCAGCGTCGACTGCGGTGGAGCCGGAATTTACCACGCTGCAGATGTCGGGCGAGATGCTGTCTGTCGACACGGAGGTGGACTTAAACTCGCCGTACGTCCACCAGGCCGCTCCGCAGGACGCAGGCGGACCGGCTGATCCTGCGCACTTAGAACCTGCCATGCAGGACCGCGATGCACAGGTTGAGGAGGCACCGCTGGTCGCTTCAGCAGAGCTGGCAGACGAGCAGGAGGCCGAGGATGAGGGCTTTGGCGTTCACGCCTATGGTGATGGCGACTTCCACGAAGAGGAGCTTGACGAAGAGTTGGACGGCGACGAGTTGAGTTCCAGG
>CALMRM010000005.1:0-2476 GCA_937871605.1 uncultured Terriglobus sp.
CGTCATACAGCTTGTCGCCCTTCTTGCTGCGGCTCTCCCACTTCTTGCTGCCCTCGGCCAGGCCAATAAAGTTGGCCACGGTTTCAGGTGCGTCCTGCTCAAACAGCTTGGTGACAATGGTTCCTTCGCTGGTGGTGAAGATGGCGTAGGTACCGGGTGTGCGTTCTGCCATGGTCGTTCCTTTCGTTGCTGAAGCTGTTGGATGCGCGTCGCTCAGGCTAGGCTTACTGCGCGGGTGGTGCTGCGGTTGCAGGCGCGGCGGCCGGCTCCGGCGGCATGGGCTGGCCTTCCGGCACAATTGTCACCTTGTTGATGAGTACCGGTGTGATCGGCTTGTCCTGCGAGTTTTTCTCAACGCGCGCAATGGACTGCACCACCAGGATGCTGTGCGGGTCGCACTGGCCAAAAATGGTGTGCTTGCCATTCAGTTCCGGCACGGGCGCCTCTGTGATGAAGAATTGCGTGCCACCGGTGCCCGGTCCGGCATTGGCCATGGCCAGGCGCCCTTCGCGGTCGAAGCGCAGGCCGGGCGCGAACTCATCCTTGATGTAGTAGCCGCCGTCGCCAGTACCGTTGCCCGCGCGGTCGCCACCCTGGATCATGAAGTTGGCGATGACGCGGTGGAAGGTGGTGCCGTCGTAGAAGCGCACGCCCTTCATCTTGGCACCGGTGATGGGATCGGTGAACTCCTTGGTGCCGGTCGCCAGGCCGATGAAGTTGGCCACGGTGACCGGCGACTCCTTCTCGAAGAATTGGCAGGTCATGCGGCCCATGCTGGTGTCGAAGACCACAGACGGGCCGTTGGGCGCGGGTGGTACGGCGATATTTTCCGTCGTGCTGGGGGTGTCCGGCAGGTCGTCCGCGGGCTTTGGCGCGGCGGGCGGCTGCTGCTGAGCGGGTGTGGCCTGCGGTGGTGCGGGCGTGGCTTGCGGCGGCGGAGCCTGTGCGGCCAGGGCTGCGGGGAAGGCGATCGCGGCAAACAGGGCAAGGGACGTCCGGCTCAGCTTCATGCCCTTACAGGATACGCTGGGCACTTGCCTTTGCGTGGTCCTCTGCCGCGCGCAACACCCGCAAAAGGTTGCCGCCCAGCAGGCCGCGCAGATCGTCCGCGCGCCAGCCGCGCTCCAGCAGGCCTGCCGTAATCCTTGGGAGTTCTCCAGCAGTCTCCATGCCCTCGACCGAGAGCGCGATGCCGTCGAAGTCGGAGCCGATGCCCACGTGCTCCGGCCCGGCGATGCGGAGCAGGTGGTCGAAGTGGTCGACCAGCACGGAGAACGGCACGGGCGGCAGCGTTCGCGCGAAGGCACGCTCGATGCGCAACTCTTCGTGGAAGGGAAGGAAGCTGTCCCGCTGGCGGAAGGGTTGTGCCGCGACGATGAGTGCAGCTTCCACCTCTGGTTTGAGCGCGTTCCAGCCCTCGCGCCAGGCGTCGCTCACAAAGGCGGCGAAGAAGTTGACCATCACCAGGCCGCCTTGCGCTGCCAGTGCGCGGACCATGTCGTCGGAGAGGTTGCGCGGCGCGCCGCAGAGCGTCCGCGAGGACGAGTGCGAGGCGACCACCGGTGCGCGAGAGGTCTCCAGCACGTCCCAGAACGCCGCGTCTGACACGTGGGAGACATCCACCAGCATGCCGAGCCGGTTCATCTCGCGCACGACCTCCCGGCCAAAGTCTGTCAGCCCCTTGGGGTCCGCGCCCACGCCGCTGGAGCCGCACCAGTCGTTGCTGTTAGCCCAGGTCAGCGTCATAAAGCGGGCGCCGCTCCTGTGGAACTCCTGCAGGGTATCGAGGCGGTTCTCGATGGCGTGGCCGCCCTCGATGCCGATGAGCGCCGCGTAGCGCCCCGACCGCCGTGCATCCAGCACCTCGTCTGCGGTGCGGCAGACCTGCAGGTGCTCTGGGGATCGCTCTGCCTGGCGGTGGACCGCTGCGATGAGGCTGCGCGTGCGCTCTGCCCAGCGGCCCTGCCACGCCACCGGCTCCGGCCACGCGATCAGAAACCCGCCATGCAGCCCACCGGCCTGTGCCGTCGCGCTCGACAGCTGACCTTCACCGAGCGGGTCGCCTGCCCAGTTCCAACCCTCATCCACAAAGCGCTGCGGTGTGTCAGCATGGCCGTCCAGCACCAGGGCTTCCGCGTGCAGGGCGTGTGCGGCGGATAAAACGTCCGTCATCCCTCCATGGTAGGGCAGGCCGTGCGCGCAGACGGCAACCCTGCCAGCCGCCCCGGCGTCTACCTGTGCGAGGTGACACGGCTATGAGCAGCAGCATGACTGGCAACGGTAGTGCAGGTGAGGGCGAGGGCATCGCGAAGGACAAGGTGAACACCGCAGACACACCGGCGCGCCCCGGTCTGAACTCGCTGGAGACACCGGAGACTGGTAACCAGACGCACATCGACCGTGTTGCGGAGGACTCTGCCAAACGCGGTATGAACCGCCAGGCGCACAACGACGGCGACATCTTTACCAAGTAGCG
>CALMRM010000005.1:2486-6246 GCA_937871605.1 uncultured Terriglobus sp.
GCCATGCTAAAACGCATGGCTATCCTGCAAAGCGGTAGGGCCCTGGTCGGAATCGACTGATGCGCGTGCTGGTGGTAGAAGATGAGGTCCGCCTGGCCGAAAACATTGCCAAGGGTCTTCGCGAAGGCCCCGGCTATGCCGAGGCCTTCTGTGTGTCGGTCACCGACCGAAGTCGCTGGAGAAGTACGCTCTCAGGCTGCCTCTTGGGCAGACGTGACTTCTACAGCTTCACGAATGCCTCCGCGCCCGCCTCGGCAACCGCCTGATCTTGCGCTCCGAGCCCTCCGCTCACGCCGATGGCACCCACCACCTTGCCGTCCTTCTTGAGAGGGACGCCGCCTGCGAAAATCATCACCTTGCCGCCGTTTGACGCGTGGATGCCGAAGAACTGGTCTCCACTTTGCGAGTTCTTCCCGAGGTCGCCGGTTTCAATATCGAAGGCGCGGGATGTCCATGCCTTATTCTGCGCGATATCGATGGAGCCCAGCCATGCGTTGGCCATGCGCTCAAACGCCAGCAGATTGCCACCCTCATCGACCACTGCGACGTTCATGGGTTGGCCGATCTCTTCCGCCTTACGCTCTGCGGCCTGAATGATGGTGCGCGCTTGTTCTAACGTGATTGCCATGGCTTCTCCTGCTTTCAGCGTCTAGGACGCTACCCAGCCCCTGAACGTTGGAACGGTGCAGCATTGTGCCCGGCGGCACTTAGAAGCTGCGGTTGGTAACGTAGCCCGGCACCCACTGCAGGGCGCGCAGGGCCTGGGCTGACTCCTCACCACGCGAGGGCAGATCAAGGATGGACTGCCGGGCTGCCTCGGCGTAGGCGCGCGCTGCGTCCATGGCATACTCCAGTGAGCCGTGGCGTTGCAGGATTTCCAGAATGGCCGCATGCGTAACACGGGCGAAGTTGCGGTCTGCCAGCACGGTACGGATGGCCTCTCGCTCGGCGCCGGTGCCGCGTTCCAGCGCATGGATCACGGCCAGCGTTGCCTTGCCTTCGCGGAGATCACTGGCCGCGGGTTTGCCCAGCGTGCTCTCCTCGCCCGTCAGGTCCAGCACGTCATCCACAATTTGAAATGCCAGCCCCAGGTTGCGGCCGTACTCGCCCAGCTGCTGCTCCGTTCGTTCACCCGCACCCGCCAGCGCCGCACCCAGCTGCATGCTCACGCAGAACAGCTTGGCGGTCTTGCGGAAGATGAGGTCGAAGTATTCTTCTTCATTGATCAGATGGCCCAGCTTCTGCATCTGCAGCAGCTCGCCTTCCACCATGTCCTGCGTCAGGCCGATCAGGAGGTCCAGCAGGTGAAAGTTACGCTCCTGCAAGGCGGTCTGGAACGACTGCATGTACAACCAGTCGCCAGCCAGAACACATTTCGCGGCTCCCCACGTTGCATTTGCGGAAGGACGGCCACGCCGCGTCTCCGACTCATCGATAATGTCGTCGTGGACCAGGGTGGCCGTGTGCAGCATTTCCACCACTGCGCCCAGCCGGATGCGCGCTGCCCCGCTGTAGCCCAGCGCCTTGGCCGACAGCAGCAACAGCAGAGGCCGGATGCGCTTGCCACCGCCTGCAATCAAGTACCCTGCAATGTCGCGGATGACGGCAACTTCGGAGTCCGACTGCCGGCCAAATTCGCGTTCGACAGCCTGCAAGTCTTCCTTCAGTAGGTCGAAAACCTCCTTGGCCGTCGCGATGTGCAGAACTCTCACGTTCCTTTTGACTGTAACAGGCAGGCCGGCGGCAAGGCGGGATTGCACTTAGTTGGAGCGGTAGTTCGTAAACTGCAAGTCCACGCCCAAATCTTTGCCTTTTAGCAACGCGATCACTTCCTGGAGGGTGTCACGGTCCTTGGCAGACACACGCACGGTGTCACCCTGAATGGATGCCTGCGCTTTTTTCTTGCTGTCTTTAATGGCCGCCACGATCTTCTTGGCCACATCGGACCCGATGCCCTGCTTTAGCTTGATCTTCTGCCGCACCGAGCTGTTCGCCGCCGGTTCTACCTTCTCGTACTCCAAGTTCTTCAGCGACACGCCACGCTTGACCAGCTTTTGCGACAGGATTTCGATCACCGCCTTGAGCGTGTACTCATCCTGCGAGGCGAGCTGGATGGTCTCCTCACCTTCCAGTGCGATGGTGGACTTGGAATTCTTCAGGTCAAAGCGTGCGTTCACTTCTTTGGTCGCCTGATCAATCGCGTTTTTCACTTCCTGAACGTCAACCTTGCTGACCACGTCGAAACTGTTGTCGTTTGCCACAATCGTCCTTTTCTGCCGGTTACAACGCCGGCTTGCTATCTCGCTGACTCGCTGCTTTACGGATGGATGCCGAACAGGCGGTGAAAGTTCGCGGTGGTCTTCTCTGCCAGCTGCTCCAACGAAACCCCGCGGAGGCGCGCGACGAACTCCGCCGTGGTACGGGTGCGGGCCGGCTCGTTGCGTTCACCCCGGAACGGCTGCGGCGCAAGGAACGGAGCGTCCGTTTCGACCAGGATGCGGTCGTCCGGCGCAAGCTGTGCCGCCTCACGAATGGACGGGAAGCGGCTGTAGGTGACATTGCCCGCGAAGGACAAGTAGAAGCCCAGGTCCAGCGCGCGCCTCGCCTCCTCTGCCGTGCCGGAGAAGCAGTGCATCACGCCCGTGCCGCCACGCGGCGTAAATCGCTCGCCGATGAGCCGCTGCAGGTCCGCCTGCGCGTCCGCCGGGCCGAAGCGGGCCTTGACCTCTGGCGTGGCTAGTTCGCTGGTGCGGCAGTGAATCAGGACAGGCTTCCGCACTTCAAGCGCAATCGCCATCTGCGCGAGGAAGGCGGCTTGCTGCACAGCGATGTCTGGGTTGTCGAAGTGGTAGTAATCCAGGCCGATCTCGCCCACGGCAACCACGAGCCGCTTCGCAGCCAGCGTACGCAGCGTGTGCAGCGCTTCCGGAGTGGCCTCATCGGCCTCCTGCGGGTGGATGCCCGCGCTTGCCACGATGTGCGGTGCTGCTGCGCTGCCTGCGTAGTGCACGGCCAGGTCGTGCGCGCGGTGCATGGTGTCCGGGCCATTGCCAATGCCGACCGCGAGGATGGTGCGGACGTCCGCCTCCATGGCGCGTGCCAGTACCGCGTCGAGGTCGTCGGCGTAGCTGGGGAAGTCGAGATGGGCGTGGCTATCGACGAGGTGCATGGCCTAGTTCTCTGTTGGGATACGGTCCAGATTGTCGATCAACAAAACGGGCACAGATGCCGTGCGGCGTTCCAGCTTGAGGCCTAGTTGCTGCCGTAGTGCCTCTTGCAAGTAAGCTTCCCGGCTGGTGTCATCTAAGGGTTCTGTTTCAGACTCTGGCCCCCACTCCAGCGTGAAATCGTACATGCCTGCCAGGCCAGTGGCATCCGTGATGGGCCGGTTATAACCACCCATTTCTCCAAGGTGGGCTGCAAGCAGGGCCATGGATACACCCTCACCGCTGATGCGTACGAGACTCGGTGCAGACGCGGTGCCAAGGGAGACAAAGCAGCAGCAGACCTGCGGAGTTGAGGTACCTATAGATGGTGTGGACTGGTTCGTAGACGCTTTGTCTGAACAGGCACTCACGGCATGCCGCAAGTCCGGTCCAAGCTTTCCGCCTACAACCTGCGTCAAAGCAAGCGACTGTAGCATCCTTTCCTCGCGATGGACGCGAAGTCTGAAGCGTTCTGCAAGGAGGGATTGCACCATGAGACGCATCGCATCTTTCGAGGGCGTGGGATTGGAGGAACGCGCCTCGACGTCATACCT
>CALMRM010000005.1:6256-7972 GCA_937871605.1 uncultured Terriglobus sp.
ATCAGGATGCCCACTTCGCCGTCACTTAGCTTGTATGCAAAGCGGATGTAATCCACCAGCGGCACATTTCTGCTGCTGAAGCGACCACCTGTCGGCACATACGCGTCGCCCGGCCCTAACGTGAAGTTCACTTGTGCCGGTACGTCTGATGCGTCTGGCTTTACTGTGGCTACTTCGAAAGAGAGCTTGCCCCCTGCGGTCCTCTCCCAGTCTGACTCTGCGGAAGATGATTGTGCAGCCGCCTCGAAGGGCAGACACACACCGCACAAACACACCGCACACAGGAACAGCCAACTCCAGACAGGACGTCGCATGGGTCTCTATCGTAACCGTGCGCCAATCTCGATGTCTTCAATGAAGCTGACCAGCGCGGGTGTACCGTCGCCCACGCTCGCGGCCACGATCATGCCCTGCGACTCCAGCCCCCGCAGCTTGCGCGGGGCCAGGTTGGCGACGATGGCAACCTTGCGCCCGACGAGCTTTTCCGGCTCGTAAAACTGCGCGATGCCTGCGAGGATCTGGCGCTGCTCGTAGCCTAGGTCCACCTGCAGCTTTAGCAACTTGTCTGCCTTGGGGATTCGCTCGGCGCTCAGCACGCGGGCCACACGGAGGTCCACCTTCAGGAAGTCGTCGATGGTGATTTCTGGCGTGTCCGGCTTGGTGGGTGTGTTCGGCTCCGGTGTGGCTTCGCTTGCGGGCGAGCTTTCCGGCGCAGGTGTGCCGTCGCTCATGGGCGCATGGGTCTGCTCAGGCTGCTTGGCTACTTGGCCCGGCGCTGGTTTGGGTGCGGTCTGTTCGGCATCGTTCATCTGTGCAATAAACTCCTTGTCCGCGCGCGGAAAGATGGGTGCAATGGTTCCGATGCGGCTGCCCGCGGCAAAGCCGCCGTGCGTCAGGTCGCGCAGCTCGCCGGTTTCCGCCGCGCGTTCGATGCTGCCGAGACCCAGCTGCTCCCACACGCGGGCCGTGCTGTACGGCAGCACGGGGTACAGTAGTGCGGTCACCATGCGGATGCTCTTGACAGCGGTGCGCAGAACAGTGGCTAGCCGGTCACGCTGCGTGGGACCCCCTTTAGCCAGCTTCCATGGCGCGTTGGCGGTCAGGTAGCCATCGGTCGCGGCGACCAGCGCAGCAGCGGCCTGCCCAGCGGCGGTAAAGTCCTGCGTGTCAATGCCGGAGCGCACACCCGCGATCGCTTCGGTGATGGCGGCGGTGAGTTCAGTGGAAAGGCCGCTTTCCGGAATGGCACCGTCGAAGTTTTGCGCGATCATGTTCAGCGTGCGGCTGACCAGGTTGCCGTAACCGTTGGCTAAATCGCTGTTGTAACGGGCGAGCAGGGCGTCGAAGGAGAACGAGCCATCCTGCCCAAACGGGATCTCGCGCAGGAGGAAGTAGCGCAGCACGTCCGCGCCGAACAGGTCCTGCTCGTGCTTGGGTGCGTCCGGCTTCAGGCTGCCAAAGGCGTCCAGGATCGTCTCCGCGCGCACAATGTTGCCGCGCGACTTCGACATCTTGCTCTCTTCAAACAGCAGCCAGCCATGCGCTACGATTTTCTTCGGCAGCGGCAGACCGGCGGCCAGCAAAAACGCGGGCCAGTAGATGCAGTGGAAACGGACAATTTCTTTGCCGACGAAGTGCAGGTCGGCGGGCCACAGCCGCGCAAACGTCTCGGCGTCTTCCGCAGTGTCGCCGGCGTAGCCGATGGCCGTCATGTAG
>CALMRM010000006.1:0-13744 GCA_937871605.1 uncultured Terriglobus sp.
GAAGACGCGATGCACGCAACCCGTGCAGCCGTGGAAGAAGGCATTGTCCCCGGCGGCGGCGTAGCGTTGATTCGCTGCATCGCAGACGTGGACGCGCTGGTCAAGACGCTTGAGGGTGACGAGAAGATCGGCGCCAACATCATCCGTCGCGCCATCGAAGAGCCCCTTCGCATGATCGCCTTCAACGCCGGTGAAGAGGGTGCGGTCGTGATCGGCAAGATCACCGACTCGACCGACCTGACCTTCGGCTACAACGCCGGTTCCGACAAGTACGAGGACCTGGTTGCCGCCGGTGTCATCGACCCGACCAAGGTAACGCGCACTGCCCTGCAGAACGCAGCCTCCATCGCGGGCCTGATGCTGACCACGGAAGCCATGATCTCCGAAATCCCGGAGAAGGCAGCAGCCGCAGGCGGCGGTCACAGCCACGGCGGCGGCGGCATGGACGGCATGTACTAAGCCATTGCATGGAGCGGAAGCGCTTCACGCAACCGCAACAAGAAAGCCCCGGAGCAATCCGGGGCTTTTACTTGCTGCGCAGCTATATGAATTGTTCTAGCGGTGTCAGCGCATAGCTCTTATTACTAAGCCACTAGTAAGCGTCCGAACACCAGGCGCTCTACTGATTTATGACGGTCACCGAACTCCATTATGAACGGCACGACTCGGTGGCCTCACCTACTGCACGATGGCTTTCTGCGCCTGCAGCTTCACGCCAGGAACCTGTGACGTAATACGTAGTTTGCTGATGCCGGGCTTGCCAGCCGTGGCAAACTCCACCATGTAGCTTTCCGCCATGTCTGCTTGAAACTGTTGAATAAGGGTTTTGGCAGCAGAGCCCTCATGCCAGCTGTCGATGCCGTTCAGCAATATGCCGCCCGTCGCACCGGTAAGGTCATCCAGAAAGTAGTAGCCGTTGCCACCGGTTGGCGACACCACCTGTCCTGAAAAGATGGCGTAGACAGGAATGTTAGCCCGCTGGGCATCTGCCTTTGCGGTCTCTGCTTGCTTCTCCCGAAAGGATAGGCCATTTGGTTGGATCTGATCGGCGACGGCTGTTGTGATTAAGAGGATCACGCGTGCAGCCGTAGGGTGCACGGGCCAGCTCCGAGCGATGTTCGATAAGACGATGTCAGGAAATGCGACCAACCGTAGTGCGGCGTCCTGTGTCTCCACGGTCTGCAGCACGCGCTCGCGATTGGTACTGAAGCCTATTGGAAATGAGACTTTGTCCTGGCGCATGAAACCCACACCGACCGCAACGCGCGGTGCTGCCAGCTTTGCAACAGCTTCGTGGAAGGCCGGCTGAAGCCTACGAACATCAAAGCGCGAGTCATCGTCCATCAGTACTGCCACTTCCAGCGGCGCACCATCGGTCGTGCCGACGTGCCTGACCGACAGGACGGGACAGAGTACACCATTGTTCTCGACGCGGATTTGCTCCGCAGACAGCGCCTGTGTACCGCTGGCGTGGACAAGCACCTTGACCGTGTTGGGCGTTTGCGCTGGCGCGCATGCCACGGTCATCGTGATAAGAGGAAGAGCCAGAAAGATTCGCATGGGGTCACCATACACCGGTAAAGACGAATGTCTTCAGAAAGTGCGGTGTGTTCTTCCGGACTCCCTCCAAGCTTGTGCGCCGGGTGCCCCATATCTGCGGAGCAGATGTGGGTGTCGAGGCTTCTGCTGAACCTCACATCTCAAAGGCGAGATGTGGGGCACCCAAGACCTGCATGTGCTCCCCACACCGCTCCCGCACCGGCACTGCCGTCATCCTGACCGAGCGCAGCGACCGAAGGAGCCCTGCGCAGCTGCGTTGAAGCCGTCAGCTCGGATCGTTTCGTGCGCGAAAGCTCCCGGCTTTCACCTTGCACATGGATGTATCGGGATCCTTCGCTTTGCTCAGGATGACAGCAGTGTGCCCCATATCTGCGGAGCAGATGTGGGTGTCGAGGCTTGTGCTGAACCTCACATCTCGAAAGCGAGATGTGGGGCACCCCGTGCCTGCATGTGCTCTTCTCATCGCTGCTGCACCGGCACTGCCGTCATCCTGACCGAGCGCAGCGACCGAAGGATCCCTGCACAGCTGCATTGAAGACTTCGGCTCGGGCCTTTTTACGTGAAAATTCCTAGGCTTTCACCTTGCACGTAAAAGTACCGGGATCCTTCGCTTCGCCCTTCGACAAGCTCAGGGCAGGCTTCAGGATGACAGCCGGGTACCCATATTCTGCGGGAGCAGATGTGGGCTTCGAGGCTTGTTCTGAGCCCACATCTCAAAGGCGAGATGTGGACACTCAACGCCTGTATGTGCTCCTCACACCGTTGCCGCGCCGCCACTGCCGTCATCCCTGACCGAGCAAAGCGACCGCAGGACCCTGCGCGAGCGTTGCGTCGCTCCGCACGGGTAGGGCGTGCGACAGCGACGGGCGAACCACTACTCCTGCCGCGTGGTGGCCTGCACAGCCTTTTGCGCGTGCAGCTTTACGCCGCTCACGGTGCTGCTCACCTTGAGACGTTCCAGGCGCTTGCCCTGTGCTGTAAAACCGACCAGGTAGCTCTCACGCAGGGCGGCGTCGAACTCACGAAAGTAGGGTGTGATCGATGGCGGGTTGATCTGTCCACCGTTGAACAGCTTGCCGCCTGTGGCGTCGGCCACCTGCGACAGGTAGCTCTGCCCGCTGAAGCTGGGTAGGTTTGCATTCACTTCGCGCCGGCCGTAGTAAATGGAGTACACCGGCACATTGGCACGCTGCGCGTCATCCTGCGCACTCTGCACGTAGGGGCTGTCCTGGTTCAGTGGGCTTACCGAGCCGTTGTAACGGTCGATGCCATTGGTGATCATCAGCACCACTCGCGGCGCACCTGTGTTGGTGGGCCAGTGCTTGACCAGGTCCTGCAGGCAGAAGTATGGGCTACCGTCGATACCCGCAGCAGAGATGGGCAGCCGCACCGCCTTCAGCTCACGCTCTGCGTCCGTGCTGAATCCCTGCGGAAACTCCGCACTGCCGTTGCGCATGTATCCCACACCCACGGCAACACCCTCTGACGTGGTGGTGCGCACAAAATCCTCGACCTCTTGCAGCTGAATCCCGAAGTTTCCGCGGAAGCCATCGTCAATCAGCAGCGCCACCTCAGGCGGTGTGCTGCTGGCCCGCACCAGCGGTGACACGCGGTCCACAGTTACGGTCTTGCCATCGAACTCGACTTTGACAGTTGCAGGCGTGAGGGCCGCCGGGGTCGCGTCGCCTTTGCCCTCTGCCCGCACAACGATGCGCACGTTCGATGGACCCTCAACCTGGGCAAACCCGCACAGCGGCATGGCAACCATGCCTGCTGCCAGCACAACACCTGAAAACGTACGCATACAGCCTCCTGGGCTCTTTTCGGCCCTTACTGTATGACGCAGATTCACGCCTGGCAGCGCCACCCACCGCAGTTTTCGCCCTTGCGCAAGCCGCGCCTGCGCAGAACGGCGTGGGGCCGCCGCACGCCGCAGGCGGCCCCGTTTGCCTTACTCACGTGGAAAGCGCACCTTTAACCCGGCGCGCACCGTGAACGGCAGTCCCGGGTAGCCGAACGCACCCGTCCGCTGCTGGCTCAAGAGGTTCTCCAACTGCGAAAACACCGCAATCGAAGGCCGCAGCTGGTACGTCACGTTCGCGTCCATCCGCGTGTAGCCATAGGCCAGGTTGCGGTTGGGCAGCAGCAGACTGTTGTCGAAGGCGGCGTTCGAGTAGGTGCCGAGGAACGTCGAGTCGTCCGACTTCGACGCCATGGCACCCTTCAGCGCGGCATTCCACTTCGTGCTGGCGTACTGCAGCACAAAGTAGCCCAGCTGCGGCGCACGCCGGAAGGGCCGCTGCCCCACTAAGGGCGAGCTGACGCCAATGGCCACACCCGCATACTTCGGGTTCACCGTGGGCTGGCCACCCAGCGCATTCAGCGCGTCCGTCGAAAACGACTTCAGCACGGTCGAGTCCGTATACGTGTAGCCCGCGTGCACAAACATGCGCCGCAACACCTGGTACTGCACCTCCGCCTCCACCCCCTGCGACCGCGTGTCGAGCGAGTTCAGATAGAAGCCGTACAGGTTCTTCGACACGGTCTGGTTGAAGTACTGGTCGTACAGCGTGGTCGGCACATACTCGATGCCGCTGCCGTACACGTTGTGAAAATACGTGACGTGCAGCACGGCAATGTCGCTGTAGATGTTCTGATCCACGCCGCCCTCATACGTGCGGCTGCGCTGCGCGCCGATCGGGCTGACACCCAGACGTGCAATGTCCGCCGTGTCACCGGCGCCCTGCAGTGCTGCGTACAGCGACGACAACTGCGTCGTCAGGCTTGGCTCCTGCACCCCCTTCGCAAACTGGAAGCGCGCCCGCGTGCCGTGGAACCAGCGCGTGCCGGGGCGCACGGCGGCCCAGCTCAGCCCGAGCTGCGGTTCGCCTTGCGTGCCGTACAGCGAGTTGCGCTGAATGGCCCCGCCCAGCGAGAAGAACACCCGGTTGCGAAGGTCGCCCGTGAACTGCAGGGTGTAGTCGAAGTTGCTGCGGCCCACGGTCTGGTTGGTCGCGTACAGCGGGTACCGGTAGGCCCCGCGCTCGTCCTGGTAGCGAAAGCCGCCCAGCAGAGCATAGTGCTGCCGGAAGTGGTAGTCCGAGCGGTAGTCCATGCCGTCACGATTGCTGACCAGGTCGTAGCGCGTGGGAAACGGGTCGTAGGCCACGATGGCACGGCCCGTGGCCGATGTGCCGTTGGCACCACGAATGGTCACGATGTTGCCCAGGTACTCGCCAAAGCCGTCCGGCGTGCCGCCCGGTGCAAACTGCTGTGACTGCTCCCGCTTGCGCGCGCCGATGTAGCGAAAGGCGTTGTGCCAGCCGCTGATGGGCCGTGTGTCGTCGATCAGGCCGGAGATGTACGTGTCCTGGTCGCCCTGTTTGCCCACCTGAGTCAGCCCCTGAAAGTCATATGGACCGGGCAGTCCCTCAGCAGACACCGCGTGGCGCACCGTGCCACGCACACTGGTCGCACCGGTAAAGCTGTAGCCCAGATTGCCCGCCGCGGTAGAGGAATGAAAACGTTCGTTCGGCAGCGCATTCGAGCTGTCGAAGCGTGAGAACGCGCCGTAGTAATCCAGCTTGCTGACCGTGCCGGAGAGCGTCGCCTCGTTGCGCCAGGTGTGCAGGTTGCCCGCATCGCCGGAGTAGGTGACGATGGGCCGGATGGATGCGCCGCGCGGCGTCTCAAACCGCACCACGCCCGCACGCGCGTCCGTGCCGTACAGCACGCTGTCCGGTCCGCGATGCGTCTCCAGCGCGCGCACCGCCGTGGACGAGACGGTGCCGAAGTCGAAGACACCGCCCACGTCATTGGCGGGCACCTCGTCAATGGTCACCTTGTTGGCGTCGGACGCGCCGCCGCGCACAAACAGCGACGTGGCCGCGCCATACTGACCGGTGCTGACCAGTGCAACACCCGGCTGCAGACGCAGTTCCTGCACGATGCCGACGCGCGTTTGCAACGCTTCCTGCGGCACGACCGCAACGCTGGCGCTCACCTGCTCCACCGGCGTGGGCGTGCCCGTTGCCGTGACGCTGATGGACTCACGCACCGGCGACAGCGTCATGGTTAGGTCACGCGCGACCACATCGAGTTGCCTGCCGTAGAACGGCTCGCTCACCTGCGGGCTCAGCCCATTGGCGCTGGTGATGAGCAGAAAGCGCCCGGTCTCCGTGGAGCGTATTTCGTAGCTGCCATCGCCTTCCGTCACAGTGGAAGCGACCACCTCTGTGCCCTTGATGAGCTGCACGCGAGTGTAGGCGAGGCCGCGGCCCAGTGGGTCGTGCACGGTACCGCGCACAATGACGGCGTGCGCTGCAAGGGTTGACGTGGCTGTCAGGAAAAAGGCTGCGGAGCGCAGGGCGGTTGCAGAGGAAAAGCAGTTGCAAAAGGATCGTGTCGATGCGGAGCGCGCAAGGGTGCGTGCCTCGCGCAGAAATGCGATGCGGTTCATAGGTCTCCTACGCTCCCCCTCGGGGCGTGGCTGGCTGCCGGCAGCGAAACCGGTCTCCTGACTCGCGTGCCGTGCCTGTGCTCCTCATCAAAGTGACCGCCTTCCCGCTCACGCAGTGACGCCCTCTCCTCAGAACACAAGCCCTGCCCATGACGCGGACAGAACACGCTTACAGTTGCGGGGCAGTGGCGGACTTTCACCGCGCTTCCCAATGCATTCCGCTGCGTCTGCGGGTTAAGGATGGACAGCGACGACGCCGACAGCGAAGCTCATCTGCAGGATGGGGTCAGGCTCAAGTGTACCTGCCCAATCCCTTAGAGCCATCGACACGCTTGTCATCTCGACCGGAGCGAAGCGAAGTGGAGAGACCTGCTGTTTACCTGGAAGCAGCACTGCAGCCCGGAACAAAGCAGGTCCTTCGACTCCGCACTACGTGCTCCGCTCAGGATGACAAACGGTGAGTACCGGCCACTCCGCTTAGCACCTAAGCTTGCAAGAACGAATGCAGACTCACCCGCTGCACAATCTCCGCCGCTCGTGCACACGCCGCTGCATCCACGTCGCGATGCGTCACCAGCCGCACGCTCTTCGGCCCCACAGCACCAGCCAGTACGCCCGCTTGCTTCAGCATCGTGACGAACCCTGCCGCATCCACCTCCGTGCCGAAGATGACGATGTTCGTCTCCACCTCGGCTGGGTCGATGCTGAGCCCGTCGGTACCGCTCAACCGCTTAGCCAACAGCTGAGCGTTGGCATGATCCTCATGCAGCCGCGCGGGCATCTCGTCTAGCGCAATCAGCCCAGCGGCAGCCAGCACACCTGCCTGCCGCATGCCGCCGCCCAGCGCCTTGCGCAGCGATCGTGCCCGTGCAATATCCGCAGCCGTTCCCACCAGCATCGACCCCACCGGCGCGCACAGCCCCTTGCTCAGGCAAAAGTTTACCGTGTCAAAGCCGCGCGTCAACGTCGCAACGTCCGTGCCGAGTGCTGCCGCCGCGTTGAACACACGCGCACCATCCAGGTGGATCGGCAGACCGCGCTCATGCGCCCCAGCTACCAACTCCTGCATGACGGGAAGTGGCGTCACCGTGCCGCCTGCCATGTTGTGCGTGTTCTCGATCCACAGGAGGCCCGTTTGCGCGCGGTAGTACAGCCCGGTCGTCGAGAGCGCCGGTTCGATGTCCTGCCAGCGCAGCACGCCGCGCTGACCGGGCACGGTGCGCAACTGGCAGCCGGAGAAGACCGCCGCCATGCCCATCTCCCAGTCCATCACGTGCGATCGCGCCTCGCAGACAACCTCTTTACCGGGCTGCGTGTGCAGACGCAGGGCAATCTGGTTCCCCATGGACCCGGTCGGCACAAAGATGGCCGCTTCCTTGCCAAAAACCTCTGCCGCGCGCGCTTCCAACCGGTTGACCGTCGGGTCTTCCGCGTACACATCGTCGCCCACCTCGGCGTTCGCCATGGCGGCGCGCATCGCGGGCGTTGGTTTGGTCACGGTGTCGCTGCGCAGGTCGATGATGTCAGGCAAGCATCACCTCGGACGGCTCCGGCAACCGAATCAAAGGCGAGAAGTCCACCTTCCAAACGTCCAATTCAAACAGGTCTCCGTGCTGGTCGAGGTTGACGGAAATGTCGAGTAGCACCCCATCCTTATCCTTCGCGTACACATGGATCAATTCGCGGCTCGTGATACGGTCCTCACTGCCTACAAAGCGAAGGCTGCCCATGCCACCGTCCTTCATCACCTGAACCTCAGCCTCGGCAAGCCGAGGCACAATGATTTCCTCGTCGGCCATGCGCAGCAACCCCGCAAGCAGGTGAGCTTCCGCTGATACTAAGCGGCGGACGGGCCCCTTAACGTACCGTGATGCATCCGATGCGGATATCGCCGTTGCTGAATTTGTAGGCTCGATATTCAAGGCGTCTCCCTTTCACAACAATAGGTCCTCTGTATGGACCTTCCGACCAGTCGATGAGCGAAAGATGCGCAAGAACCGCAGTGCGGACCTCCCGCCGTGTCAAGTCCGCAGCGTCGGTGTAACGAAACGTATGCTCGGACTAGTTCTTGTTTTGCCCAAAGTCGATCACGCCGCGTCTGCAAGCATTCTAAGCCAGTGCACCGGCCAGCAGCTCGCCGAAGACGCTGGACGACACAAGGCGGCCCTGCTGCGTCAGCATCACCCGGTCACCTGCAAGCTGCATCAGCCCGTCGCGCGCAAGCTCCCGCGCTTGCGCCTCAAAGCCATCGACCCATGCACGTGAGTAGCTCCCCCGCAGCCGAGAAAGAGAAAGCCCGTCCACCAGGCGCAGGCCGAGGAACACCGTCTCCTCCCACGCGGCAAGCCGGTCGATGCGGTCCACCTCACGCTCCGGCTCGCCTGCGATGTACGCGTCCAGTTCATCGCCGTTCGCAAACCGCACCGCGTCGCCAGCGCCGTCCAGCAGCATCGAGTGCGCATCCAGCCCAAAGCCGAGGTAGGCGGCGCGCGTCCAGTACTTGCAGTTGTGCCGCGACGGAAAGCCTTTTCGCGCAAAGTTCGAGACTTCATACTGCCGCAGGCCCTCGCCATCCAGCGTCGCGCAGGCCTGCGTGTACAGGTCCGCGACCATGCTCTCGCTGGGAGCGGCATGTGCGCCATAGCGCACGCCCGGGCCGATCAGTTCGCGCCCCAGCCGCGAGTCCTCGTCCACCTCCAGCATGTACACCGACACGTGCTCAACGCCGCTCTCGACAGCCTGCCGCAACGACTCCACCCAACTCGCCGCCGTCTGGTGCGGCAGCCCGGCGATCAGGTCCAGGTTCAGGTTTGCAATACCCGCCGCCCGCAACCGCTTCAACTCGGCCAGGCACGACGCACCCGTGTGGTTCCGTCCCACCGCCTGCGCCTCGCGGTCCACAAAGCTCTGCACACCCAGCGAAACGCGGTTCACACCGCACTCCACCAAAGCTCCGAGCATGTCATCCGCAATCTGTCCCGGCGCAGCCTCCACCGTGATCTCCGCATCAGGCGCGAGCTTAAAATGTTGTCGTACAGCCACAAAGACAGCACGCATCTGCGAGGCATCCAGCAGCGTTGGCGTTCCCCCGCCCAGAAACACCGAATCCACTACGGGCGCCACCACCAGCCCGTGCCGCCCGGCAAAGCCCCGAGCCTCGGCCATCTCTCGACACAGCTGCGAAACATACGCGGGCATCCGCTTTGCCGGAAACGCGTCTGACGCGAAGTTGCAGAAGGTGCACTTCCCTTTGCAAAACGGCACCGAAAGATACAGTCCCAGCGTGTCCATACTGGTCCTATTTTCACCGACAAAGGCGCAACACTGCACCCAGCCGCGCCGCCGGCACATCTACACTGGGAGAGCGGCATGCCCCAACCCACACCAGACACCATCCAACAGAAGCAAGCGGGCACGGTCGCCGCCAACAGCGGCAAAAAGCCAGCGGCCAAGCCCAGTGGCGATGACGACGTCTTAGGCAAGGCGTACGACAGCCGCCTGATGCGCAGGCTGCTCACCTACCTGCGCCCGTACACCACGCAGGTGGCGCTCAGCCTGGTCGCCGTCATCACCAAGGCCGCCGCCGACGTGGCCGGGCCATACCTCATCAAGGTCGCCATCGACCGCTACATGACGCACACGCCCTCGCCCGGCACCTGGTGGCTCGCAAAGCACCTGAGCGCGGACGCCATGACCGGCGTGACGCAGTGCGCGGGGCTGTACCTCTTGGCGCTGCTGGTCAGCTACGGCCTGGAGTTCCTGCAAACCTACCTCATGCAGTGGACCGGCCAGCAAATAATGTTCGACATGCGCTCGCAACTCTTCCGCCACCTGCAGCGCATGCACGTCGGCTTCTACGATAGGAACCCGGTGGGCCGCTTGGTCACCCGCGTCACCAGCGACGTGGACGCCCTGAACGAAATGTTCACCTCGGGCGTCTTGTCCATTTTTGAAGATGTCTTTGTGCTCCTCTTCATCGTGGTCATCATGCTGCGCATGAGCTGGCCTCTGGCGCTGCTCACGCTGTGCGTCCTGCCTGCCATCATGTACGCCACGCGGCTCTTCCGCATCTCCGTGCGCAACAGCTACCGCCGCATCCGCACTGCTATCGCCAAGATCAACGCGTACTCGCAGGAACACGTCAGCGGCATGAGCGTGGTGCAGCTGTTCAACCGCGAAGCACGCGCCTATCGCGACTTCCAGAGCATCAACGCCGAGCACCGTGACGCCTACGTGGATCAGGTGCAGGCCTACTCGCTGTACTACCCCGCGGTTGAACTGCTCAGCTCCATTGCCATCGCGCTCGTTATCTGGAAGGGTGGCCTGGGCGTCCTGCGCGGCAGCACCTTTCTCGGCAGCACCGTCACGGTTGGCGTCTTGGTCGCGTTCACGCAGTACGCGCAACGCTTCTTCCGCCCCATCCAGGACCTGAGCGAGAAGTACAACATCCTGCAGGCTGCCATGGCCGCCAGCGAGCGCGTTTTCAAGCTGATCGACACCGAGCCGGAGATCGTCTCTCCCCGAAATTTGTCATCCCGTAGCGAAGCGAAGGGTTCTGCATTTCAGCTCGCAGCAGCCCAGGGTTCTGCCCTAAGCGAGAATCTCAGAGATTTGTCATCCCGACCGGAGCAAAGCGAAGTGGAGGGACCTGCTTTTGCCGGAAGCAGCGCCGCAGCCCGGCAAGAAAGCAGGTCCTTCGACTCCGCACTACGTGCTCCGCTCAGGATGACGGATGAAGACGATTTGGCACGACAAGATCACACCGCACCCGCCGTCGAGTTCTAGAACGTCTGGTTCACCTACCAGCAACTTACCGACGAGCAGGAACGGTGGCTGCAAACCGCCACCGAAGCCGACCTCAACAGCAGCAGCGACATCGAGTGGATCCTGCGCGGCATCTCCTTCACCGTCGCGCGCGGCGAAACCGCCGCCATCGTGGGCCACACCGGCGCGGGCAAAACGACCATCACCGCGCTGATGATGCGCTTCTACGACGTCCAGCGCGGCAGCGTCCGCATCGACGGCACCGACGTGCGCGAACTGCCGCTCGAAGCGCTGCGCAAGCGCTTCGGCGTCGTCCTGCAGGATGCCTTCCTCTTTACCGGCACCGTGCGCACCAACATCCGGCTGGGCAGCGAGTGGATCACGGATGCCGAAGTGGAGCACGCCGCCGACGAGGTCAACATCGGCGACTTCATCCGCACCCTGCCCGGCGGTTTCGACGCCCCCATGCAGGAGCGCGGCGCCACCCTTTCCACGGGGCAGAAGCAGCTGGTCAGCTTCGCGCGCGCGCTGGCGCACCGGCCGGAGATCCTCATCCTCGATGAGGCAACCTCCTCGGTCGACACCGACACCGAACTCCGCGTCCGCTCCGCCTTGGAGCGCATGATCGCGGGCCGCACCTCTGTCGTCATCGCGCACAGGCTCAGCACCATCCAGCGGGCCGACACCATCCTGGTGATGCACAAGGGGCGGCTGCGGGAAAGCGGTTCGCATAACGAACTGCTGGCCGAACGCGGCCTCTACTGGCGGCTCTATCGCCTGCAGTACAAAGACCAGGAGAGCGCCCCCGTGCCCGTTCCCGCGGAGCCGCTGCGCCTGCAGCCCGGCGACTAGTCGATCGTAAACGCTCCACACTGGCGGCCTTGCTTTGGCTCGATGATGCCAGTCGAAACTTGACGCAGCATTCAGTGCTAGCTTCCACTAGGCGACTGAGTTGATGTCGTGTCGGCTTAGACACTGTCAGATCAAGCCACCAAGGCTTTTGACTAGGCGAACGTCCGTGACAAAGGCGTTGCCAGCTCTGTCCGGGTTTAGTACGCTGCCTTCATTCCATCTGAGGTATTCATGCGTCTTCGGACCTTTCTTCCATCTGCCTTGCTGCTTCTGAGTGCGCCTATTACAGCACTTGCAAGCACATACGATCTCACCGGCTCTGGCACCTTCAGCAGTACAGCCCCTCAAACGCAGTACTCCGGTCCTGGCGACACCTTTAGCTTCTACTTCCAGCTCGATTCCAATCCGCAGCCGTCTACAAGCGTGGTTGGGCAGGGTTTTACGATCGTCGCGCCGCTCGGCTACTACGACCCGCAGTACGGCTCTTCAGCATCCACCTCTGCCCCTATCCGATTGGCGTTCTACGGCAGTAGCAGCCAAAATAGCGGCGTTTTTCAAGTTTGTCTCTCCGGTTTCTGCACTCAGGGCAACGACATTCTTACCTTTTTTGTTTCGCAGCCGTTGTACAGCGGTTCGGAAGCTGCGCCCATGCTTCTCACCGGTTCTTTTCCGAGCAGCGGAGGAGCGTTCATTTACGGAAACGGTCAAGGCTCCAGCCTGAGCACTGTTTCGGCAATCAACATCGAGGTCTCGCCATTTGGCCTTTCGCCTGTGGCTGTCACCCCCGAACCCTCAAGTCTGGCGCTCCTGGGTACGGGCATCCTGGGCATGTACGGTATGGTGCGGCGAAGGCTGATTCGGTAAGTACCGCTGTAGAGCAGGCGGGTACGTCATAAAGCCCGGATCTTTGGCATGGGTGTACGGGCGGCGAATGCCGTGGTGCCCGTACACTGAGCCAAGCGTGCGACCTGACCCGCTCATCTTCCTCTCCGCAGGCGAGGCCTCCGGCGACCACTACGGCGCGGAGCTCATAGCCGCGCTGAAGCTGGTACTGCCACAGGCACGCTACACCGGCCTGGGCGGTACGGCGATGGAGGCCGCGGGCCAGCACCGCGTCGTCCGCGCCGAGGACGTCGCCGTGATGGGCATCACGGAAATCCTGCGGCACATCCCGCGCATCCTCCAGAGCTACCGCAGGCTGGTGCGCTCCATCCGCGTGCAACGGCCAGACGTAGCCGTGCTCATCGACTTCCCTGACGTCAACTTTCGCCTGGCCAAGCACCTCAAGCGCATGGGCGTACCGGTGCTCTGGTTCGTCTCGCCGCAGCTGTGGGCGTGGAAGCGGCGCAGGCTGCGCTGGGTGCAGCAGCGCGTGTCGAAGATGCTGACCATCTTTCCCTTTGAGCAGCCCTTCTACGCGGCGCGCGGCGTGGCGGCGGAGTTCGTCGGGCATCCGCTGGCAGAGCAACCGCTGCCGGCGATTTCGCGCGAAGACTACGCAGAGCAGGTTAGGCAGATCGATCAGCAACAGTGGAACTTCTACGGCCCATACGAGGCCGACTGGAACAAGCCACTTCAAGATGGCTCATACCGCTATGCACTTGACCCAAAGAAGGTCTGGGTAGCTCTGCTGCCCGGCAGCCGTGCTGGAGAGATCAAGGCACACCTGAAAACACTCGTTCGCGCCGCAGGAGAGCTGGATGAGTATTTGCAGTATGAGTTTCTCGTGCCAGTAACCTCCTCAACTGAGAAACACCTTGCAGCGTTGCAGTACGAGACAGGTGACTACTATCTGCCTTATAACCAGAACCCGCCTCGCATCACCTTTGTGCGGGACGCGCGCGCAGCCCTGCTGCATAGCCGCGCCGCCGTAGTAGCCAGCGGCACGGCGACGGTGCAGGCGGCGATCATCGGCACGCCGTTCGTCGCGGTGTACAAGGTATCGAAGCTGACCTTTGCCGCAGCCAAGCGGCTGGTGCGCTACCCCGCCGAACTCCCGGCAGCAGTAGATCAGCACGGCAATCTGCCCATCGCCATGGTCAACCTGGTTGCGGGTCGCCGCGTGGTGCCAGAGCTGCTGCAAGATCAGTTCACGGCAGAGACCGTGGC
>CALMRM010000006.1:13754-17041 GCA_937871605.1 uncultured Terriglobus sp.
CGTCGTTTTGCAGGATCGACGCCACCGGGGCCGCCGCGCAGGCAGCCACCTGCGACTGCTGCTCGAAGACGGACCCGAGCGCGAGGCGCAGCTAGCCGGGTTGGCCGAGGTGCGCTGCCGCCTGCAGTCGCCCACCGGGCAAACCGCCATCGAGCATTTGCGTGACACGGTACTCAACGCGCTCGAAGCGCGCGGGGCGGTCGTATCCGGGGGCGAGCAATCCGCGTCTAACGCTTGAGTACGCAAACCATGTCCTTTATGTCAGAAAAACTGTGTCGAAACACGGTCCCAGCGGTACAAAAATGCGCGTTTGAGAGCGCGCAATGCACATTTCTGTCCGCTAAACCGGCCCGTTTGTACGCTACATCTGCGCTGTTTGCACTCTCCGTGTTTGCAAATGGCGCATTGCTGCACGGACAGACCAACTCCGCGCGTTCGCCACTGACCATTTCGGCGTACACGGTCGATGCGCAGCTCGACCCAACTGCTCAGCGCCTGACAGCGACCGCAGCCGTGACCTTCACCGCCGTGCAGGATCTAACCTCTGCCACCTTCGAATTGAATAACGGCCTGCGCCTGACCAAGGTGACTGGCCCCGCAGGCAAGCCGCTGGACAGCGACCGTGATGCACGGCGCAACACCGTAACAGTGGCCCTGCCGCAGACCATGTCCGCGGGCACCACGGCCACGTTTACGTTTGCCTACAACGGCATTTTGAAAGAGGCGGACACCAGCCCGGTCGAAGGCATCAAGATGGCGGCGCTGGCTGAGCCCGTGTCGATGCTGCTGTATCCCGGGCGATGGTTCCCCATGGTCGGGCTGTACACCAACCGCTTCACCATGCAGCTGCACGTGACGGTGCCGGGCGACGAAACCGCCGTGTTCAGCGGCTTTACTGGCAAGAAATCGTTACCCGGCAACAAGACGGAGTTCGACTTCAACTGGGCGAAACCGGGCTTCCCGGGCACGCTGGTCGTGGGCAAGTTTCTGCCCGCCCTCAAAGCCTCGGGCAGCAGCCAGGTGTCCATTTACGTGACGGACAAGCACAAGGCTAACGCCGCCGAGTACGCCGCGATGGCCGCCCAGCAGCAGGAGTATTTCACCACAGCCTTCGGCCAGCCGGAGTCGAGCAAGCTGCAGATCGTCGAGATACCGGACGACGCGGTCAGTGCCAGCTGGGGGCCGGAAGTTGTGGCCATCGCGGGCAATCGCATCGGCGACAGGAACAGCACCCGCCTGCTGTCGAATACTATCGCGCACCAGTGGTGGGGCAGCGAAATTTCACCTGCCACGCTGAACGACGCCTGGATTACCAACGGCATGGCCCGCTACGCCGAATTGATGAACCTGCAGGAAACCGCGGGCACCAACAGCTTTACCGGCACACTGCCTGACATCGAGGCGGGCGCGCTGGCCTACGACACCATCCCACTCACGGCGCTGGGGCGGACCGACCCCTTTTCGCCGCAGTTCCAGTCCATGACGCTGGAAAAGGGTGCCATGGTCTTCCACATGCTGCGCTACCAGATGGGCGAGGACAAGTTTCTCGCCTTCCTGCGCGGCCTCTTGTCGCAGTACACAGACAAGCCGGTGAGCTCCGCCGATCTTGAAGAGGTCGCCAAGGCGCAGGGTGGCACCGCCATGAATCTGACGCCGTTCTTCGCGCAGTGGCTGGACGGCACCGGCGCTCCTACCTTTCAGGACAAGTTCACCGTCTACCGGCTGGGCAGCAACAAGGGCTTCCGCACGGTTGGCTCCGTGTCGCAGGACCTGGACCTGTTCCGCATGCCGGTGGATCTGAAGGTCGAAACCGACGGCAAAACCGAAATCCGCAAAATCGACGTGAGCGGCACAGATTCCGCCTACACCATCGAGACGTTTGGCAGGCCGCGCCGCATCGCCATCGACCCGGACAACTGGGTGCTGAAGAGCACGCCGGACTTGGCCGTGCGCGTGGCCGTGCTGAAGGGCCAGCAACTCGTGGCACAGGGCGACCTGATCGGCGCGCTTGCCGAGTACCAGAAGGCGCTGGACAGCAACAAAAACTCTTCGCTGGCCAACTACCGCATTGCGGAAATCTTCTTTACGCAGCGGAACTACCAGTCCTCCGCCAACAGCTACCGCGATACGCTGCGCGGCGACGGCGATCCGCGCTGGACGCAGGTGTGGGCGCATGTGGGCCTGGGCAAGATCTTTGACCTGACCGGCCAGCGCGACCGTGCCGTGCAGGAGTACCGGCTCGCGGTGCAGACCAACGACAACACGCAGGGCGCGGTCAACGAAGCGCGCCTGCTGCTGCAAAAGCCGTTTGAGCGGCAGCGCTCCACAGACTAGCAAAGTCTCTAGTTTCGCGGTGCCGGTTCCAGGTTGACGCCAGAGTACGGTGTCGGCTTCATACGGCGAATCGTCTCGGCATTTTCCTGCGGGTCTAGATACTGCTTTACATAGGCTTGTGCGCGAGGGTCACTGAAGTAGACCAGGGTGTGCGCCAGCAGGCCCTTCATGGGCGGCGCAAGCCGCCTGTCTGCCGCGAGAATGAGCGGAACCGCCGCCTCGTCGCGCAGTTCCGCAAGCCCGGCTGCCGCGGCGAGCACCTCCAGGATGTTGGGTGAACGGAGCGCGCTGAGAAGTATGGCATCGCCACGGCTGTCCGCCGTTTCACCCAGGTACATGATTGCTTTGGGATAGAAGACGGTCGCGCGGGCCATCTGCTCCTGCAATACTGCGCCCTGCCAGGCTTTCGCTTTGAAGTATGGGTCAAGCTGGTCGGAGTCGGTGTACGGAAAGGGCATGTCGCTCTGCGCCGCCTCCGTGGCGGCGGTCAGCACCGCCTGCCAGTACTCGGGCTTGCTGTCGTGCATGCGGACGAGGGCTGCAGCAATCTTCAGTTTCAGGTCCGGATCGGCGACCTTCGCTTCAAGTGCCTCAAGGTCTGGGATGGCCTCGGTTGCGTTCGCATCCTCGATGACCTGCACGTAATGGTCCAGTGCATTGGTGTGTTCCGCCGCGGGCGCGCGCACCTTGACCAGTGCGTCTGCTAGCTGTTGCTGCTGGATGCGCTGCCAGGGAGTGGACGTTTGCGGTGCTGCTGGAACACTTGCCAGCAGCACTAGGACGCATAGCCGCTTCATGGCAGGCAGTCTACCAGAGCCCTGCTACACTACCGGCGAGGTTTGCACTCAATGACGCGTATCGGTCTGCTTACGTCTCTGCTGTTGCTGGTTCCGCTGCAGGCGCAGCAACATGCGCCGGACGGCGGCGTGAGGGAACGGCTACAGTCCATCAGC
>CALMRM010000007.1:0-4370 GCA_937871605.1 uncultured Terriglobus sp.
CTGGCCACTGTCAGGCAGATAGAACGCGTGCGCAGCCGTTCCACCTCGCGAAGGGTCAAGCAGATTGTCGAGCGAAGGTACAGAGTTGTCATGCAGAAAGACGGGCTTACGGGCGAGGTCAAGCAACAAAGGAAGCGCAATACCTCGTTGCAGTCCTCGAAGACTGGCGTTGATCGTTGCCATTTTCGTGTCGAAGGTCGCGTTGGGAGTAAACTCGATCGGCGATAACGGAGCGGTACGTTGGGCGACTACCGTTGGGTTGTCGCCTGGAAAAATCTGCTTCATTGGAATGATGCCGGTGGGCACGGGCAAGCTTTGATCGACATTGTGGCAACTCGTGCAGCCGACAGTGCGGAAGAGATGCTGCCCACGCTGCACTGCCGCTGTATCCTTCACCACGCCAGCAGGTGCCTGCAGCCCGAAGACGTAGGCGTTCATGTCGCTCAGTTTTTGTTGATCGACGCGAACCCCAAGCGCATAGGCTTCGGTCCCTGAGAGCGAGGGATCGGACGGCGGTGCGGCATTCACGTAGGGGTAACCCGTGACTCCGGTCTTCGCAAGTACCTTCACATACCGGTCCACGAGTTCATCGCCGTTCGCGACACCGATCTTGTGTTCAAAGGCACGTCCGCCCGCAGTTGTGAGAGTCGTTGGATCGAGCAGAGCAACGTACACCTGATTCGCGAAGTTGTCTTCGAGGCTGATCTCTCCGGCGCTGCCGTAAGGGGCTGCCAAATCCTGCCGGAAGAGAGGCTGATTGTGCATGGGCTGGCCGTTGCCGTCTGGGGTGTCGTCGAACATGCCTACCGGGTAGTAGCTCTTGTTGGTGAGATACGCGATGGCATCTGCCTCTGAAGAATCCTCCGACAGGCCAACCGGAGCCCGGCCCAAGGTTTTGCCACCCAGCGTGACCTGCATCTGCGGAAAGTAGGCAAGAGGGTTGCGCGCGAGCGCGACTATGCCGCCGAAATCCAGGGTATGAGCTGCGCGTCCGTCCTGCCGAACTCCGATCCCACCCCCATTTGCGAGGTTAAACACGGATGCATCGGTGTTGGAGTGGCACATAGCGCAGCTGGCCCCGACGCGAGAACCCTGTGTGACGTCCAGATGTCCTAAATGCGTGCTGTCTTTGACGGGAAAGCCAATCACCGCATTTTCGTTGAAAAGGGTTATCAGGAAATTCGGATCGTTGAGTAATGCCGAGCTCTGGCCGCTTGGGTCACTGGCCAGCTGTGCTGCGAGCGCCTTCTTTGAGGCGGCGTCGATAAGGTCGGAATCGAAGCTGATGCCAAGCTTCAAGGCCTGCAGTGGCGTCAGAGCTTTGTCCATCATGCCCTGCGGCAGGCGAACGGCATCCGTCCAGAAGCCCTCATTCCCGAAAGTCTCGTACCGAAACACCTGTTGCCCGTTGGTCGCGTTGCCGAGGGAGGTGGTTGGCGGCGTACCGGGGCTGGCCGGTCCACTTGTCCCGTTGTCGTCAGAACAGCTCGTCAGGAGCACGAGGCCAGCCAAAGAGAAAACGAGATGGAGACTGATGCGATTCAGTTTAGCCAAGGCGATCTTCCTATACAGACAGAATATTTCCCGTCCATGAGCGAACGCGACCGCTTCTTTGCGCAGCGCGGCGTCAGGAACAGTGGCAGAGTCGTTCGCACGACCTTCTGCTTACTTCCTTAGTCGTATGGAAAATAAAAATCCCCCTCGTCAGCTGACGAACTTTACCTGACGAAGCGGGACCGAGCCACTTTAAGGAGGCTGCTTACGTGGCTCTACCGCGAATGGAGCTTGTGGTAAGGGCAGCCGTGCCAAGGCATCGAGACGCTGTCAAAGGTTTCTGCAAGCACTCTGGCATGGCAGATAGTGCAGTGATTCCGCGACTCGCCACCCGGTACATGGCGGGTCAGTCGTTCCCAGTCGCAGATTGCATAGCCGGCATTCTGGCTTTCTGACAACGGACGCAACGGAATGCTCTTAGCTGCCTCCCGCACCACCGTGGAGTAGATGCGCGAAGTCAGCGACGCCGGTGCTGGCGTACGGTCAGGAGAATCGCTCAGATCCGCGAATAGGTCGTCCAGCTTAATTTCCATGACGGCCCTCCTTCCACTTCGCTGCAAACTGTGTTCGCGCCCTTGCCAACAACCGCTCCACTGATTTGATGGTCTTTCCTGTTTGTAGGGCTACGTCGCTTAGCGACTTCTGATCCCAATACCGCCACCGGAGAATGGCACGATACCCTTCCGGCAGTTCCAGCATTGTCAGTTGAATCTGCTTTTCGAGAATGCGCCGATCAAGACTTTGCTCAATGCTGATCCAGGGCGCTTCAGGCGAAAAGATCTCCAATTCGTCACAATCGTCTTCGAACGGCAGCTCATGGATCTGTCTTCGATAGAAGTCAGAGACCTTATTCTGAGCTATGGCGCACAGCCAGGTCTTGAGGCTGGATTTGAATTGGAACGAACTCAGCTGTGCCCATGCAGCCAGAAAAACATCTTGGCAAAGGTCCTCAACGACCGACTGATTGTCGATCCTTTTTCCGATAAAACCGAAGACCATATCGCTGAACTGATGGACGAAGTCTGCGATCGCTTTTCGATCAGCCAGCAGAACGTCAGCGACAAGCTGGGTTTCTTCTTCCAAGCTCATGCCGGCACGAGGCTTTGCAGGCTCAGCTGTGTTTTGTTGACGTGAATCAGACACAGCTGTTTAGCTCCACACCGACTTTTCGAGGCTCAAGTTTAGCGTTTTGAGTTGATCGATCTCTTCTAATCGCTAGACGGTTTGGTCTGGATACCGGTGCTGACCCGCTCCTTTGCGCTCGCCGTACGGAAGCAATCCCAGGCTCTCGTAGTAGCGTACTGTGCGCGGAGTCACCTTGGCTTTCTAAGCGAGTTCACCTATACGCATCCAGAAACGCCATGTTGTTAATGATATCTGCGCTTGATGCCAACACGATCTCACTCATGAGTGCTCCCCTGGCCCTTCCTCAGTGAACATCCACAGCTTCTTCAGCGCGGGCGTGCACACGATGAACTGAAGCGCGTGCTGTTCTTGCCCGTAACGGTGCTGCTCTCTCCAAAATACCCGCAGGAACTCCGGCCAGTCATCTTGCACATAGTTCGTGCGGGTGACCTTCGCACAGCAGCCCGGGCAGAGCGTCAGCATCTTGCCCGGATCACTGTTGCCCGGCTCACGGTAATGCACCGCGACCAACCGCTTGCCGCGCTCGTCGTCATGCAGCCAGGCACACGGCAGCGAAAATCAGCACGCTTCAACACTTCCCTCGCGATAGCCACCGAAGTATTCCTCATCCTGCCGCTTCAGCGTGTAGCAGGTTGCGCAGAGCCTTTTGGCCAGGACCTTCGCGTTTCCGCAAGGACAATGCATCACGATCTGCCGGGGCCTTCTCATCACGCCACCGCCTTGGTTCTATACCGATGCAGCGTCATGCGAGAAATTCCAAACTCACGCGCCACGACGGAGGGCTCTTCGCCGGCTGCCAGCTTCGCGACGAGTGTTGCAACCACATCCGCATTCAGCGTCGCAGGCCTTCCTTTATAAACACCCTGGCGCTTCGCCAAGGTGATTCCCTCTCGCTGGCGCTCGCGGATCAACTGCCGTTCGAACTCCGCGATGGCACCCATAACGCTTAGGAGCAGGTTTGCCATGGGCGAGTCCTCCCCGGTAAAGACCAGGTTCTCTTTGCGGAACTCAACACGGTTGCCCCGCTCCGTAAAGCCAAAGACCAGCTTGCGCAATTCATCCAGGTTACGGCCGAGCCAGTCCATGGATTGACACACCACCACGTCTCCCTCGCGGACGAACGAGAGTAGAGCTGTGAGTTGCGGCCGCTTCGTGTCCTTACCGGGAACGTGGTCTGCGAAACGACGGTCCAGTTCCACGCCTTCCAACTGACGGTCCTCCCGCTGGTCGAGCGTGCTGACGCGGGTATACCCAACGCTCTGGCCCTTATGGGCCTTCGCAGCGCTCTTCGTAACACTTGACTCTTTGACCCGCTTCACTTCCGGTAACAAAAAATGCATCCTAAGCAAGACACGTTTCGATGATCTTGTTACGTATCGTTTGGGTATACCCAATTACTACGTAGAAGTGATTGCGCAGAAAGGCTTTACCTTGGCAAAATGCCCGGTTGCACACGCGAGCCGCCGATTCGCTCGCTGCGGAATGTATGAATGTCGAGAATGGCTAGCGTCAGCCGAGTCAGATTCTCCAGATTGCCCTTCGTAACCCAGACGTAAGTCTTTCCAAACTGACCTACGTAGGCGGCATCCTTCGGAACCATCGCAAGATTGTTGAGCACCTCCTGGTAGTAGATATCCGGTAAAGAGCTCGCCTGGCTGGTGACCCTGGAG
>CALMRM010000007.1:4380-5215 GCA_937871605.1 uncultured Terriglobus sp.
ACCCTGGAGCGCGTCTGATTCTTTAACCGAAGGCTGCTTATGCAGCCGGTGCTCCCCACAGAACACACCAAGAGCAAAGTAAACAGAACGCTTCGTGTTCGCACGACTTCTCCCGCAAGGTTCGTAGGGTTTGTCAAAGACCTTAGAATTTGGAGATCAGCGTGATACCGCCCACGAGCGGCAAGCCTCCGAGACCCCGCCAGATGTTGATTGGGTGCTGATCCATTCGAAACCAGCCAAAGTGGTCGATGACGAGGGACGTGATGAGGGCAGCAGTGACGGTGAAACCCATGAAAGGTCCGGCACCGATCTTGTTCACGAAGGTAAGGCCGGCATAGACCTGGACGGCACCCACGAGACCGCCGATCACAGCCCACCACGGCATTTCCGCGAGACTCTTGGTCGTCGGAAGTGGGTGCGGCATGATCAGAAAAGCCGCGGCAAAGAAGAACGTGATCAAAGTGAACGAGATCGTCGAAGCAAGCCAGGGATTGCCGATCGACTTGTTAAGTTGGCCGTTCATGGCGGCACCGCAGGGCTGCAGCGCACCGCCGAGGATGATGAAGGGGATGATCCAGGCAGCGTTCAAGTTCGTATCTCCTTAAGTTGACTGTGATTAGTGTGCAGGAACGATCATTTGCATAACGATGGCACCGCCAAGAGACAGCACCAGAGCGACGGGCATAGCGATTGCGCCCACCCTGAGAAACTTCCAGAAACTCACATCAAGTTTTTCTTTCCGTAAGGCGAGCAGCCAGAGGATCGTTGCCAGCGATCCAGTGATGGAAAGGTTTGGACCAAGATCGACACCAATCAGAACTGCATTGGCGATAAG
>CALMRM010000007.1:5225-7015 GCA_937871605.1 uncultured Terriglobus sp.
TGGCATGCGCGGCGTGCAGCGTTCCTCCCGCAATCAGACCAAGCGGCAGATTATTGACCAGGTTATTTGCGATGGCCATCACGAACCCGACAACCATTGCGGCGACGGCGGGTGCACGCCGCTGAGCAGCAGCAAGCCAGCCTTGTGTCAGTTTGAGTGCGCCGATGCTTTCCACCGCATCCACCATGACAAACAGGCCAGCGACCAGCACGAGCGTTCCCCAGCTGATCTCCTTTGCCAATTTCAGCGGATTGCTTTTGTTTTTAATCGAAACAACGGTAGTGATGACCAGAGCTGCAAGACACGCCGGCAGCCCTAAGTCCCTCTTTAGCTCGGAAGCCGTTAAGAGGACTGCAATCATGAGAACCAGTCCAGCCAGGACCAGCTTTCCTTCGCTCTTGAGCGGCTCCGCTTCTGCTTCACACTCGATACAGTTCTCTAATTCCTTGCGGAAGACCAGCCGCATGACTCCATAGGTTGCGGCGATGGACAGCAGGGACGGTACTCCAAAGGAGAGGAGCCACTGACCGAGAGGAGGCATGCCTTGATGAAAAACCACCAGATTGGCGGGATTAGAGATGGGCAGCACAAAGGAGGCTGCGTTCGCGATGAGCGCACAAACGAACAGATAGGGCAACGGTTCGACCTTGGCTTTGCGAACGGCAGTGAGGATCGCGGGCGTAAGCACGACCGCTGTCGCGTCGTTCGACATGAAGATTGTGACGACCGTACCGATGCCATAAACCAGGGTAAACAGGCGAGAACAGGACCCGTTTGCGCTCCGCACTGCAACTGAGGAGAGCCAATCGAAGACACCGTTCTCTCTTGCTAGTTCAGAGAGAAGCATCATCCCGATCAGGAACAAGTAAACGTCCGAACCCTCCGCAATGGCTTTGCCTGCGAGCTTCAAGGGAACCAGGCGCAACACAACCAGCAGCAGCGCACCGCCCCCTACCCAGTAAACCTCTGGGATGTTCTTAGGCCGGACAAGCATGAGCAAAATGCTGAGTGCAACAATGAGAGGAAGGATGATGTGGGCGAGGTCAGGAGGTATCACTACCATTTCCTCCCGTGTTTGTTTGGCCCCAACTGCGTTCCGAGCAGGCCATGTTCGGGCCATGCGGCCAGAGCATTGTCGAGATCACGTTCCATGCGGACCGGGAAGTCCGACTGGACGCCTAGAACCGCCTGAACAGAATCTTCCCCTGTTGTCCCCATCGTGTCTTCCGCCCAACAGCGGACTGAAAATCCTCCGGTTGTCGCCTCTAACGGGATTAAACCCTCCCAAACGCGAGACCCTTTAATCTGCTTCAACTCAGTTTGGCTTTCACCGATCCTCGCGTAGACCGCCCGGATGCCCACTTTCGACCAAACCTTTGCACGAACCAGAAGGCCCTCCTCGCCGGGTTGGAAAGAGGCATCTGTGTCCTTCAGCAGGCGGACATCAGCGGGCGAGGTAATCATTACGGCTGGCAGAGAGCCGAGTTCCAGGAACTTCCAGCTCACGACGCCATGGTCGAGACTCGCTACAGAGAAGCCGACCAGACCTTCTTCAAGCTGCCCTGTGGAACGTGTCGAGGTGTATAGGGTGTGGCCATCGTTCGCTATTTCGTTGTAATGGGTGTGCCCCATGTCCACGATTTCAACGCAATACTTTCGAATCAGGTCCTGAAGCTGCGCTCCACCTACCTTCAGTTCGCTAGGATAACAGTGCAGGAATAAGACCTTTTCCAAGCCTGCCTGAGAAGCGGCGATCAATTCTTGCTCGCACCATTGAAGTTGTCCTGGAA
>CALMRM010000007.1:7025-8976 GCA_937871605.1 uncultured Terriglobus sp.
CTTCAAACGCATTCATAGCGATAAAGCGAACCTTACCTACCGTGAAGGCGTACTGCGTCTCCGCGGACATCATCTCGGTAAAGCTTGTAAAGCTCTTCTCGTGAACGTCATGGTCGCCAATGATGGCGCACCATGGCACCTGAAGAGCATCAAGCGTCCGGCGAACCACCGCATACGCTGCGCGACTCCCATCATCAGCAATATCCCCAGGCAGGAAGACGAAGCTGATCGATGGGCAAAGCAACCCTGAATTTCGGCAACGATGGCCCGGAGATCATGGTGGTTCTGCTCACCATCAAGAGTCATATGCAGATCGCCGATGTGAGCCCAAGAGAGCACGCCAGCGGTGTCCGGCTCAACAGGCCGGAAGGGAGGTGCGGTCGAATCGTTCATGCGGACGCCTCAGAAGAAGTTGTAAGTGGTGCCTTTGTGTTGGGCGCTAAATCGCTCGAGCTTGTTTCGGGCACTCCAAGAAACACCAGGCAGAACGCGGTGAGAGCGATACCGCTCAGAGTTAGGAAGGAAATACGGTAGCTACCATGTTGGATGAGAGAGCCTCCCAATGTCGTGCTAAGCGCTGCGCCTAACCCGACAGCAGTCGCGAGCAATCCCTGAACAACGTTGAAATGGCCAGTGCCCCGCGTTCGGTCCGCCACGACAAGAACAGAAACGACCCCGAAGATCGCATTGGCAGGCGGACATAAACGGCGCTGCCGACTTGCTCTCTCCACGAGCCAGCATCTCCCCCAGTTGGGGCAACATCGCTGCATTCGCCAAATGAAACAGGAAGGCACATGCTAGGAACGTGAAAAGAACGCGGTCACCTCGCAAGGTGGTGATCAGCGAGTCGTCCTTTTCCTTCGCGGCGTTATGCTCCTCGCCTTTGCCCCGAGCTAAATCGAAGTCTATGTCGTCTTGTCGAATCAGAAGCACGCAAAGGATCGTGGGAATAGTAAGAGCAGCAGCAGTAAGGAACATGGCTCTGCCCCCAATAAAGCGGCTGACGAGCGCGACCAGCAATGCACTGGCGATATTGCCGGCAGCGTTGAAGGACTGATTACTTCCAAATTGCCGGTCAAAGAGCCGATCCCCCACGAGTCCCATCGTCACAGCCGCAAGCGTCGGAGCCAGAAAGGGTCCAGAGCTGCCGGTAAGAACCTGCGCTGTATAAACAGCTAAGGGTGCCGCCGAAACCCAGAGCAGCATCGCCCCAACCGCAAGGACTACGGAGGCGAGCACCAGGATCATTCTTTTCGAATGAACACGGTCCACAACCGCACCGGCAGGAGTCTGTAGAAGCACCGTAACGATGCCTCCGACCGTAAGCGCGATGCCAACCTTGCCCGGCTGCCAGCCCGCACCTGCCAGCGAAGCTGCCAGGAACGGGCCGAGTCCGGTCTGAACATCGGCCAGAAAGAAGTTTGTCGCCTCCAGAGATCGGAGACTCCGCTTTTTTTCCAGCAGTGCGTTGCGGGCGGCGTTCATCGGTCCTCACGGGTAAGGCGGACTGTCATGGAGCTACATCTTCACGACTGCGAATCAGGCTGTGGCCAGCTTCAGGTGTTCCTTGCCGGAGCCCAACTCGTCTGGACCGTACTTTTTGATGTGAGCAAGGGCTTCAGCACCGCGTGCCAGTTCCAAAGCCTGCCGATAAAAACCCTTCTTGAAAGTCTGTTCCGCTTCCTTCAGCGCCTTGCTGTGAAGAGCGACCACTTCCGAATGACGGTCCTTTTCTTCCTCGTGCTCCCAGTGGTCCTCAGCCTTTTCCTTAAGGTGATCGAACTCGTCCTGAACGGCTTTCTCAAGCTCTTCCGAGAGCCCAGACGCCTTCGCGGCCGAAGCACCCAGCGCGGCGAAGCTGAAATGTTCGGCAGCTCGCAACAGCTCGGCAGCGTCTTTTCCGTGACCGGCTCGCAGTTTCTTTTGAGCAAGAACGACAAGAGTAGTGACA
>CALMRM010000008.1:0-4502 GCA_937871605.1 uncultured Terriglobus sp.
GTCCTGTTCGGTCACATTTCCAGAGGGCAGGTATGCCGCGCTCGATGTGAACGGTGGCAAACTGGTGGACTTCGACCTTTCACCCCATCTGCAATACCTCACGTTTGACGAGGCGTTGCGACTGAATCAGGTGGTAACTCAGCAGGTCGAGGCCTCCGGTTGGAAGAAGGATCCAGCCGCGCACCGGCCATCGGTGTCAGAGATACCCATGAGGCTGGATCAGGTAAGCGATGGTCGAAAGATCAATGTCGATGGGTGGCTCTGCTCAGGCCAGGCGATGCAATTGCAGCTGCAAAGGCAGTACAAAGCCGGCACAGCCGCCGCTGGCCGTTCAGAGTTGAAAGGTGACAGCTACGTTGTCACAGTGTCTGTCGGTCCTGTGGTTTAGAAAACCGTCGTTCATGCAAGAAGCTAAGTCCCCGAAAAGGACGTCCTATGTGCCAGTCGAACCGCAACACACTGCACGGTTAAACAACAGTACCTATGGCCCCTGACCACAGGTTCCTCAGCCACACCGATGCGTTGGTTCATAATAGTAGGCCTGTTACGCAGCCGCTGGACGCTGTTGTTACCGGAACTTGCCTTGGTCTACTTAGGTCAGCCCTGCTCCTCTGGCTGGCAGCAGGTATACCGACAGCATCCCGGGCAGAACGGGCAGCAGCTGTGTCTCGTATTGCTGACGTACTCACCGCACTGCAGCAGAACGCGGATGCGGATCGGATTATCCGGCTTTTTCCTGTGCAGGGGGAACGACTAGGCGATGGATACAACATCACAGCGCCTATACCCGGAGTCAAGCAGGTTATCGTGAACCTCCAACGCGAAACGCACCGACTCTCAGCAAGTCCGGAGTCTGTTGAGTTCCTGTTTACCGAGACACAAGCCAGGCCCCTTGGTGAAGTGGTGCCCTTTTGCAAAGAATGGAAAGAGCTTCCAAGTCAGCGAACCAAGCCTTGGTTTTATGTCTGCAGCCCCACTACCCAGGGCAAAATGCCTGTTGCCGTATATGCATCGCTGATGGGCGATATTCATGGTCCAAATGCCCGGGTGCTTGAATTAAGGCTTCAAACGGGTCTCTAGGTCTAGGCACAGGGATCGACGAGCACAGGGCATGCTGCGTATTTTGCAGACAGTTCGTGCGACCTCTTGTTTTGGCACGTACCGGATACCCGTGGTGGAAATCCGGATAGTGAGTGTCGACAGCAAGGGTGTGCCGGTGGACCCGCACCATGCGGCACGGTTAAGCATCGATAGCTACGGCCCGGACCACAAATTTCTCAGCCACACCGACGCCAGCGCCCACCCCTGAAATCACCCAGATGCCATCTGTCAGAAAGGCTCGCCTGGTATGGTCTTGGGCTCGTTGTCCTGCTGTGCCTTACTGCAAGCCGGGCACGGAGACAGATCGGATGCCCATTCCTTTACCGAGGCAAGGCGCACGAAGGATCAGCGGCTACCCACACTACAATCGGGAGCAGCATGAGTCGCTCGTTGAGACCCACCACGCCGGAGGACCTCGAACCGCTTCGGCAGTTTCTCTCAACGACGTTTGACGTAGACGCGAGCGTGCCGTGGCTGCAGCCCGCCATGCTCCAGTGGAAATACTGGGCTCCGCGCGGTGACTGGGCCGAGCCACGCAGCTACGTGTTGGAACGCGACGGGACGATCGTGGCCCATGCCGCGCTTTGGCCCCTGCCCCTTCAGCGCGGCGAAGTAGCGGTGCGGGGCGTTCAAATGTTGGACTGGGCGGCAGCCCGAAACGTGCCCGGTGCCGGCCTGACCCTCGTGCAGCGGCTGGCCACCATGTTCGACTTTATGTACTCTGTCGGCGGGTCAGAGGCCACTCGCAAGGTGCTGCCCGCATTTGGGTTTGCCGTGCGCACGCAGCAGTGGAAGGGTGTACGTCCGCTGCACCCGCTGCGGCACGCGATGCACCATGGGCAGCGTACCTGGAAGCTGCCCGCGCGTTTCCTCCGCAATGCGCTGTGGAGCCTTCGGTCGCCCGCCGATAGTGACGCACGATGGTCAGCCCACCTGTGCGAACCGGCCAATGTCGCGCAGACGAACACGTCATCATGCCTGTCCTTCAGTCCGCGGCCTGCAGCGTTTTTCAGCTACCTTGCAGCGTGTCCGACAGCAGCGTTCCATCTGTACCAGCTCCAACACGACGGAGCCGCCGCAGGTCATTTTCTCCTGAGTCTCGTGCGCGGGCAGGTGCGCCTTGCCGGTGCTTGGCTGCTCTCGCCCGCACCTGAGACCTGGTCGGCGGCGTATGCGCTTGCCTGCCGCGCGGCAGCCGCTCTGCCGGGGGCGTGTGAGTTGGCCGTCTCGGGCAGCGCGCCCGGACCGAGCCAGGAAGCCGCAGAGCGTGCAGGCTTTCGCACCTGGCAGGGCGCTCCGGTCTTCCTGCTGGACAAGCAGGACAAGGCCGGCCTGTGCGAGCACTTCCAGTTCCAGTTCAGCGACGATGACCAAGCTTTTCTCGACAGTGGCACACCAGACTTCTGGTGCTGACTAGGAGTGCTGCGGGCGCGGGCGCTCCAGGTACTCGACCAGCAGCTTCTCCGCCGTCAGCATCCAGGCGATGGGCCGGTCCTCAAAAGCGACGGCAGGCCGTGGCTGGCGGATGAGCAGGGCGCGCTGCTGCTTCATGGCGGCGATGTGGGCCTCCATATCGTCCACCTCGAAGCACAGGTGATGCAGGCCGCCCCCTTTTTCCAGAAAGCGTGCTGTAGGTGCCTGTGGGTTGAGCGGCTCCACCAGTTCCACCGTCGTGTCGCCGCCCGCAAAGTGGAGAAACAGCACGCGAGCCTGCTGGATGGGATCGTCGAACGGGCCTGTGACAGCAGTCGCGAAAAGCGAGTTGCGCCAGCGTTCGCTGCTCTCCGCGATGGAGGCGACGACGTAGCCGGTGTGATGGAGCGACGGCTCAGGCATGCGCGGTCATCTGCTGGATACGGTCCGCCAGCGCGTCAAACGATGTTGCCCCTTCGAACGCCTCAAAGTCGACATCGATCGCAAACTCTTCCCCAATCAGCGTCAACAGCGTGACCTGCGCCATGGAGTCCCAACCGGGCGTGTTTTCGGTAGTCGCCGACGCAACCTGCGACGGATCGAGGTCGGGGAAGGTCAGGGCAAAGCAGCGGGTTAATGTTTCTCGGACAGCGTCCATGGGGCATGTACCTCGTGGGTCAGTGTAGGGCAGGCAGTGAGGAAGGTGTCGCGGTCGAGCCGCAGGGGGCTTTCGTCCAAACCGTCGGGAAAGAAAGTGCGCAGCGTCGTCTGCAGTGGACCGTTGCGCTCCGTGGGGCTGAACTCCAGCAGCAGGACGTCAGCGCCCGTGCGCAGGAAGAGTTCGTGCAGCGTGTGGAACTCGATCTGCCGTGAGAAGGCGCGGCAGCTCATCACCCACAGGTCGATGCGCGTTTCGCCGGAGGGGAGCACCTGTCCGCCGACCGCTGCGATGCGGCCGAGCGGCCCAAAGCGGTCTTGATACTGCACGCTGATCAGGAACCGGCCCGGCTGGCCAGACCGCGCGCGCCACTCCGCTTCGGTGTAGCGCCGGCCGTTCAGGTTGAACTGGTTGGTCTTGTTGGCCAGTTCGAAGATGCGCTGATCCTCTGCGGTGGCCTCCGTAAAGTCAATGCGCGCCTGGAGGCGTGCCATGAAGTCTGCGGAGGAGGCTTCGCTGCTGTCGCTCGTTCTCTCGGCGGAGGTGCGCAGGCTGTTGAGGCGCAGGCGATCTTCGTCGCGGATGGCTTGCTTGCCGAACAGGTCGCGCAGCGTGCGCAGAAGGGTTGCTACGGCGGCAGGGTCGTCCGGTGTAAAGGCGAGGGCCTGGAGGCCCGGATGCTTTTCCGCCACTTCGGCGAGTTCCATGGGATTGTCGTCAATGAAGACGACGCTGTCGGCTGCAATGTTCCACGCCGCGAGGATGCGGCTGACCGCATCGGACTTCGGCCCCCAGGAAGCTTCAACCGGAAAGATTTGGCTGGCCTGCAGCAGCAGGTCGGGGCGCGTGAGCGCCTCGGCAACGAGTGCGGGGTCGTTCTTGGACGCGATGGCCAGCAGCACGCCAGAGTCAGCCAGCGAGCCCAGCATCTGTTGGTACAGCGTATGCACGTGCGCCTTGGCCTCCAGTGACCAGCCGATGCCGTTCACGCCATCGTCGCCCAGAATGCCCTTCCACAGCGTGTTGTCGAGATCCGTGATGAGGCCCTTGCGCGGGGTATGCGGAAACATCGTCAGCACTGCCTGCTGCATCAGGGCATCGGCATGCGGCAGCGTGTAGGGAAAGCCGGCGCTGAGTTCCAGCTTCAGGTCGTGGCGCGCGGAAAGCGGCGAGTGCATGGCCAGCGTTGTTTCGCTCAGCACGCGTACGCCGGGCAGCGCCGCGGCATGTTCCAGGAACCGAGCCGCAAGCGAGCGCAGGTGAAGGTCGAACGGGCTTGCCTGCGCGGTCGGAAAATAACTGAGCGGCGGGAGCGGCAGCGTGGGCCCGG
>CALMRM010000008.1:4512-18426 GCA_937871605.1 uncultured Terriglobus sp.
GGTGTGTTTTGCCGAGTGCGGCCAGCGCTGCGAGCAGGCGCTCGGCCTTGTCCGCAACTCCCTGCAGAATGTCGTCGAGCAGGGCGGCGTTCCAGGCAGCGGCGCTCCGGCTGCCCAAGCGACTGTCGAGGTCGCCCCATTCGACAACGACGACGGCACCATCTATGACCTCGCCCTCAGCCGCGCGCCGGATGTTTCCCTGCAGGTCGCCGTACAGGCCGGTGCTGATGCTGGGAACGTCCGCCTCAAAGCGGTGCCGCAGATAAGCTTTCAGAAAGGTGACGAGATGCAGCGGCTCAAACCCGCAGAGCAGGTGGACGCGGCGCTGGCCGGTACCGTCGCGGCGCGCGCCAATCTTGAGTGCTTCTGCAAAACGCATGTGCTCCCTGTGATGCGGCGAAGGCGGCTGCGGCTCCCCGCAGCCGGGGGTCAATAGGGTAGCCGTCCCAAATGGGAAAGCATCGCGGCCTGATTCCGAAACAGGAGCCGATCCGCTTCCAGGCTGGTGCGCAGCACGTTCGTGGGCTCCACCGCAGCGGGCGTGTTGATGCCGCCATAGAACGAGAGGCACACGGTGTACCCGGCGTCGCGGGCGATGCGGCGCGTGGCATCCGTAAAGGCCGTGGTGATGCCGACGGGGTACGCCAGGGAGCGCACCGGCGTGCCCAGCCGGTCTTCCAGGATGGCCCGGGAGGCCCGCAGCTCGTGTTCCTGCTCGGCCTCGGGCAGCTGTGCCAGGATGCGGTGGGTGAGCGTGTGCGACCCGATGGTCATGCCGGCGGCCTGCATCTCCTTTGCCTCGTCCCAAGTGAGAAAGCGCGCCTCCACCGTGGGCAGCTCAACGTCCGCTGCCTCCGCCAGCGCGGCCAGGAACGCGTCCCCATCGTAGTTGTCCGGCCGTTTGTAGTGGCGCAGCACGGCCAGGATCGCGGCCTCGCGGTCGCCCTCTACGCGAACGGTCAGCGGGACCGGCGAGGGCAGCACGAGTTCGCGGTGAGCGGTGTTCCGGACAAAGAAGGCGATGGCATCCCACCAAGGGATGGTGGGCGTTCCAGTGTAGGTGGGGATCAGGAAGAAGTGGCCCGGGACACCGTGTGCGCGCAGGACCGGGAAGGCGTTTGTGTAGTTGTCGCGGTAGCCATCGTCGAAGGTGAACGCGACGTGAAAGTGCCGCAGCGGCTTACCGCCTTGCACCAAGGACTCCAGCTCCTCGCCGCCAAGGATGGGGAAGTCGCGTTTCAGGGCCCGCACCTGATGGTCCAGCTCGTCGGTGGTGGCGCTAAAGACGCCATGGTCAAAGCGGCTGCCACTCGCATCGCCGATGCGGTGGTGATTCACGATGAGGATGCCCGGCTTCGCTGGCAGCCATTCAAGCACGCGCGTAAGACCAAGGCGCTCCATCGCGCTCGCCAGTTGTGACCGCTTGGACATGGACTCTCCAGGAGACCTGCGCTGAATAGACTACGGTGTCAGCGCCCGCGTTGCCGCAGACGAGTGTAGCCGATGGCTCCCGCGTCCGGTGGTGGACGAGCGGAGATCTGCAACCTCAAGAAAGTAGGACGCAGTCCCTGAGCGATATTGACGTTCCTGCAACCAACCCGCTGAAGCTTGCGGCGATACTGGCCCTATTCACCAAAAGGTAGGATCCTCTGTTGCGCAATTCACGCTTCCTTCCGGTTGCACTTGCAACCGCCGCTGTCTTTACGCTGCCGCTTGCCAGCCTTGCCCAGTTCGATACCGCGTCCGTCATCGGCTTTGTGCGGGACAACGGCGGTGCCGCCGTGCCGAACGCCACTGTCACGCTGACCAACGTGGAAACGGGCGTGCACTTTGACGGGCACACCGACAGCGAAGGCAAGTACGAATTTACGGGCATCAAGATCGGCGACTACCGCGTCACCTCGGGCGCGGCGGGCTTCTCGGGCTTCAGCAGCGGCACCTTTTCGCTGACGGTCAATGCCCGGCAGCGCGTGGATGTGGACCTGAAAGCGGGATCCGCCAGCGACACGGTGACCGTGACCAGCGCGGCCAGCCTGCTGGAGACGGAGAACAGCTCGCACTCGCAGCTGGTGGGCACGCGCGAGGTGGAGAACCTGCCGCTGAACGGCCGCTCGTACGCCGACCTGACGCTGCTTTCGACGGGCGTGCGCAAGTCCGTGCTGGAGAACAACGGCACCAGCAGCCGTGAGGGCTCGTTCGACGTGAACGGCATTCGTTCCGCCTTCAACAACTTTCTGCTGGACGGCCTGGACAACAACAACTACGGCACCTCGAACCAGGGCTTTGCCAACGAGAACATTCCGCCCTCGCCGGATGCGATCGACGAGTTCCGCGTGGAGACCAACAACTACTCCGCGGAGTTTGGCCGCAACGTGGGTGCGGTCATCAACGCAGCCGTGCGCCGCGGTACCAACGATTTCCATGGCCGTGCCTGGGACTACGTACGCAACACGGTGTTCAACGCCTCCGGTCCGTTCCTGGCGCCGGGCACCACCAAGCCCAAGTTCATCCGGAACCAGTTTGGTGGCACGCTGGGCGGCCCCATCTGGAAGGACCACACCTTCTTCTTCGGCGATTACGAGGCAGAGCGGCAGATCTTCAACAATCCGTCCGTCACCTCGGTTGTGCCCACGGCCAACCAGCGCAACGGCCTGTTCTACCTGAACGACGACACCAGCAATCCGGCCAACGCCATCCCGCTGCGCGACCCCATCAGCGGCCGCATCTTCACGGGGAACATTCCGCAGGCGCAGTGGACGACCTTTGCGCGCAACGTGATCGGTGCCCTGCCTACACCGTCCACCTCCGGTCCGTCGGCGCTGGCGGGTAACCTGTTCATCGCGCCCCGCGGCATCATCAATGACGACAAGGGCGACTTCCGGCTGGACCACAGCTTTAACCAGCGCGTTTCTGTCTTTGCGCGCTACAGCCAGCACCGTGGCTACATCTTCGACCCGCCGGGCATCACCGGCATTGCAGGCGGCAACAGCAACGGCAATGTCACGATCCGCAACAAGGACATTGCGGGGGGCGTTACCTGGGCCATCACGTCGCGGCAGCTGCTGGACGCGCGTTTCGGCTGGTCGCGCAACATCGGCCAGAAGTTCCCCGTGGGTGTGGGCCAGCCGTCGCTGCTGACGCAGAGCGGCATCACGGACGGCCTGCCCACGGACCCGACCATTGTGCGCTCGCTCAACGCGCAAAACGTTACGGGCTACACGCAGTTCGGCGCGCAGTCATCCAACCCGCAATTCCAGAACCCCATGATCTTCAATCCCAAGGTGAACTACACGCTGGTCGCGGGGCGGCACAGCGTCAAGCTGGGGTATGAGTTCCAGGAAGTACACACGCAGCTGAACGACTTTAACCCCAGCTACGGCCAGGACAACTACAACGGCCAGTACGCCACGAACGGCAATCCTGCCAACACCACGGTCGCGGCGGGCGCGCCCACGCTGGCCGCGCAGCTGCAGCAGGCGCGCAACCTGGCGGACTTCCTGTTCGGCAACCGCTCGTCGTATGCGCTCACGACCTACGCCGTGGTCAACCTGCGGCAGCGCTACAACTTCATGTACGTGCAGGACGACATCAAGGTCACGCCGAACCTGACGATCAACGCCGGTCTGCGCTACGAGATCGTGACGCCGCAGTGGGAGCGTGACAACCGGCTGGCGAACTTCGATCCCGCAACCAGCCCAACCACCAAGACCCTGGTGCAGGCGTCGAACGGCAGCATCTACAACCGCGCCCTGGTCAACACGCCGAAGACCAACCTGGGCCCGCGCGTGGGCTTTGCCTACCAAATGTCGCCTAAGACAGTCATGCGCGGCGGCTACGGCATCGGCTATACGGAGTGGAATCGCGCCGGTGGCGAGAACAACCTGACCTACAACGGCCCCAATGTGGTGAACGCCAACATCACGCAGGTAGCACCGACGATGGCAGCGTTGTGCACCAACGACACGCAGCTGCAGTCCGCCTGCTTCCGGCAGACGCAGCAGGGCTACAGCAACATCCTGACGTCGCCTGCGTACTTCAACCCGGCCAACGTCACCTCGCGCTACCTGCCCAAAGATCCCAAGGTGGGCTACCTGCAGAGCTACTTCTATGGCTTCCAGCAGGAGTTGGGCAACGGCTGGCTGGCTGACCTGAGTTACGTGGGCAACAAGGGCACGCACTTCCAGGTGCTGGCCGACTACAACCAGGCCGCACCGTGCGCCGTGGGCGTTACCGCTGCGGCGTGCGGCAACCTGGCCTCGCGCCGTCCGGTGCAGGGCTTTGGCGACGTTGAGATTGCCTACGGCGGCAACGGGACCAACTACAACTCGCTGCAGTTCAAGGTGGAAAAGCGCACGTCGCTCGGCCTGTACCTGCTGAACGCGTTCACTTGGAGCCGCGGCTTCGACCTGGCCAGCGGCCACCTGGAAACCGCAAACGGCGATAACAGCCGCGTGAACTACGCCAACCCACGGGCGGACTACGGCCCCTCCGGCTACGACCAGCCGTTGGCCGACACCCTGTCCGTCGTGTACGACCTGCCGTACGGCCACAACCGCCGCTTTGGCAATGGCAGCAACAACCTGGTGAATGAGGTGCTGGGCGGTTGGCAGCTAACGCTGATCAACACCATGACCAGCGGCGCACCCATCAACATCAACTACTCGCTGTCCAGCGGCTCAAGCCTGTTTGTGACGGACCTGGTCACCTACCGGCCCAACCGCAACGTGGGTGTGCCGCTGTACACCACCCGCGTCAAGACGGCGCAGACCGTCAACAACGTGCTGAACCCGGCTGCCTTCTCGCTGCCCACCACGTATCCGTGGGGTAACGCGTCGCGCAACCTGGGCCGGACCGACGCCTATTACCAGGCCGACCTGGGCCTGCACAAGGCCTTTGCGCTGTGGAGCGACTCGTCATTCTTCGACTTCCGCGCCGAGGCGTTCAACGTGCTGAACAAGGTGAACTATGCCGCTGCCAACAGCACGTTCGGCAGTACCAGCTTTGGCCAAATCACCGCGGCGTACCCGGCACGGCAGCTGCAGCTGGCGGGCAAAATCATCTTCTAACCACAGCGTTACCCGTGAGGGCGCGGCAGCCGGTACCTGGCCGCCGCGCCTTTCCTGTTTCTGCACGGTTCTACTGCTCTTGCAGGGCGGTGCGTAGGCCCAGGGCTCAAGAGAACGCCGCAGCTGCCGTAAGAGCGGCTATGGCACTCCACCAGGTACCGCCTCAGGGTGAGGCAGAGCAGTCGCGGGCGCAGCCCACCCCACAGCGTGTAGACCAGGGCCTGCGCCATGTGCCAGAGCTGGATTCGTTGCGTGGCGTGGCTGCTGCGGTCGTGGTGCTGAACCACTTTCATCTGGCGTGGCTGGTGGCCGGTGCGCCGCGCTGGCTGCAGCACTTCCGGGCGGACCCGTTGCTGTGGCTGCTGGTAAACGGCCATGCGTCGGTGATGCTGTTCTTTCTACTGAGCGGGTTCGTGCTGATGCTGCCGTACCTGCGTGACGCTGGCCGTGCGCAGTCCTACCCCATCTTCATCTTGCGTCGCGCTCTGCGTATCTATCCCACCTACTGGGCTGTGCTGGCGCTGGCAGCGGTACTGTGCGCCGTGTTCAGCGGCAAACCGTCCATCGGGCACATCCTCGGTGTCAACTGGCCCAGCCCGCCAGACGGGCAGTCGCTGTGGCGGCACTTGCTCTTGCTGCTGCCCGTTGAGATCCATCGGTATGACAACCCAGTCTGGTCGCTGGTGCACGAGGCCCGCATTTCGCTCCTGTTCCCGCTGATCGCGTTTGCAGCGCTTCGCCTGAGCCTGCCTTGGACGCTTGCCGTGGCCGCACTCTGCTCATGGCTGTCGCCAGTGGTGCTGCAGCACGTTGAGCCCGGGCTGCCGGCAGACATGCAGATGACGGCCTGGGCCTGCACGCTGAAGTACTGTGGCATCTTCCTGCTGGGGGCGGCGCTGGCACGGCGGCGTCAAGCGGCTGTGGCACTGCTGGACCGGCTGCCCAGGTATGGGCGCGCTGCCCTGCTCACAGGGGCGCTGCTGCTGTACCTGTACCCGGTACCCGGCTGGCACCTGTTGGAGCGCGGCGACCTGTGCTGTGCCATGGCTGCGGGCGTGCTGCTGACGTTTGCCCTGCGACGCAGCGGTACGCCCGCCCGGCTCTTGCGACTGCGGGCCATCCGGTTTCTGGGCAGCATTTCGTACAGCCTGTACCTGGTTCACCTGCCCGTGCTGTTGGCACTGTGCGCGGTGCTGCCGCAGCGGCTGCCATTCCCATGGGTGTTTCCGGTGTTTCTGGCGGCCTCGCTGGTGGCTGCAACCCTGCTGCACCGGCTGGTAGAGGTGCCAAGCATCGCGCTCAGCAGGCAGGCAGGCAAGCTCGCCATGCCTGCCCGGCTGAAGGAGTGGCACCTCCTCGCAGGCTTGCAGCGGGGCGTGCGGCTGCGGCCTGGCAACCCGCTCTAGCCCACACACCGAACGCATATAAAAATCGTGGCGAACACGCTGCTTTGGGAGTCTAATCCGCAAGTATGGACAGCCCGCTGAACAGCCCCGCTGTGCCGCCTCCCGCATCGATCCGGCTGGATCGCAAACATCCGCTCACCATTCGTTGGCTGCACTGGGTCAACTTTCCGGTGCTGTTCGTCATGGTGTGGAGCGGCATCCTGATCTACTGGAACGACTCGGACAATGCCTACCGGCACGCGCACCGCGTCTACCGCGTGGGGGTTGGCAGGTGGACCCTGTTTCGCTTCTTTCCGGACTGGTTCTACAACGTCCTGCACGTGCCGTACCACGTGACCCTGGGGCTGAGTTACCACTTCTTCTTCATGTGGGTCTTTGCGATCAGCGGCGTGGCCTGGGTGCTGTACACCCTGCTCTCCGGCGAGTGGCGCTTCATCCTGCCCCAGCGGCAAAGCCTGCGCGACGCGGTGCAGGTGACGCTGGTGGACCTCCATCTGCGCAAGGGTCTGCCGGACCAGACCAAGTACAACGGCGCACAGCGCATCGCGTACACCAGCTGCGCCATCATGGGCGCGGTCATGCTGCTGACCGGCCTGGCCATCTACAAGCCAACAGAGCTGCACCTGCTCACCTCGGCGATGGGCGGCTATGAAATGGCGCGCTGGCTCCACTTTTGGACGACAGTGGCCTTTCTCGGCTTCTTTGTCGTGCACATTGTGCAGGTGGTGCTGGCCGGATGGAACAACTTTCGCAGCATGGTGAGTGGGTATGAGGTGCAACGGGTTGACGCACCCTCGCTAGAGCAGGAGCGACAGACGTGGCAGTGAACGAAACAGAAAACGCGGCCGACGCAGAGGTACTGGCGGCTTCGCGCCGACGCACGCGCCGCGCCTTTGTCGGCTTCGGTCTGGCTGCCGCGGGTGCCTACGGTGTACGCAGCTACCTGCAGGATGGACCGCAGCAGCAGATGATTCCCGGCCTGCTGCACGACGGGTACGGGGCCAACGCCGCCGTGTCACGTACCGTCTTCCGCGAGCACGCGCTTGCACCCACCTACCCGGCCAGCCGAGCAGAGGCACTGCGCGTCAATGGTGTCGTCGGCCTGAAACGTGCGCTCAAGCCGGACAGCTATCGCTTGCAGATGGTGGGTGTGAAGGATGCGCCCGCACACCCACGCTACGTGCCCGACGTGACCGCGTGGGAGTACGCCTACACCGATCTGCCGCCCGACGAGGACCAGGGACACGACACCAAAACCGACCCGAGCAAAGCGTCGTCCACCAAGATGGCACCGGAGGGCATGCAGGCCAAAGCCGAGCAGGACGACAACGGCACCGGCCGCGCACCACGCGGGCAGGAGGAGGCGGGCGAAAGCGACTCTACGCTCTCCCGGAACACGCCCGGCCTGCTGCTGCAGCTCGAGGACTTCCTGCCAAAACTACCGCGTCACGAACTAGTATTGCAGTTCAAGTGCATCGAGGGTTGGAGCCAGGTCGCGCAGTTCGGCGGCGTGCGCATGGCCGACTTTCTGGACCTGTACCCGCCCGAGCCCATCGAAGGCCGCGACCCGAAGTACGTCTATCTTGAGACGCCGGACGGCGATTACTACGTGGGATACGACCTGCACGTGCTGCGCCACCCGCAAACCCTGCTGGTCACCGAACTGGCGGGCAAGCCGCTGACGCAAGAGCACGGCGCACCCCTGCGCCTGTACACCCCGCTCAAGTACGGCTACAAGCAAATCAAGCGCATCGGCCTGATCGCCTATACGAACGACAAGCCGGACGACTACTGGGCCAGGCTCGGCTATGACTGGTACGCGGGCTTATAGATCCATTGTGATTAAGTAATCCAGATTAGGTACTTAGTTCTTTGGGCTTCTGGAGCGACCAGGCGGCATTTTTCTGGTAGATGGATTCCTAGTATTTGTAAAAGTAGTTCTTCGCGCACCCGATGTTGGGCTACCTTGAGCATCTGCGGCGATATCGAATGCAAGGGGCGGACGAGCAACTGTGTCAGGAGAGCGGCGCAATGTTTGTAAGTGATCGAGAATCTCTTGAACGACTTCCTTTGTGAACTGCGGTTTTGCTTTCTCAACATAGCGAATGTTCAAGCTAACGACTTCATCCGCACGGATTACGAAGAAGCGTCCACCGACATCTGACCAGTAATCTTCTGGATCGGGACCTTTACGACGGGCTTTACGCGCGACAACTGCAGAGGTCTCAAATTTCTCTCGATCAGTGAGAAGTTCTTTACGCTTAAACTTTCGAGTTTCTTCGAGTGTGACACTGACGAGGTTGCCGTCGTTCGCAAGGTGATGCTCAACGAGCGTTCCCCTGTACAGAACATCCATATTCGTCAACACATCAAGTTGAATGTATGTTGTTTTACTTGGCAGGAGCATCGATGAAAGACGTAGATGCCACTCGGCAGTCCATGGTCTAACTAAGGCTGTAACAAGGCCTCGCCGCTTGGGGCTATCTTCGTACTTTCGTAGGAGCTTTCCGTAACTTCTTAACAGGTGGCCAAACCATACACCTACCAGGGTGACGAGTAGGTAAACGCCTATTACACACCAAATGTTAAGTCTGCAGAAGAAGGCGAACGCAGGATAGAAGTTCTGAGAGTGCTTATCGAAATCTGCGCTGAGGGCTCCATCTGCTAGAGCTTTGAACAGAGCTTTGTGTGCAGGCGAGTAAGCATCCTCAAGATGCCTAACCACCTCCCAAATGAGCAGGTCTGGTATGAGGCAGAGTAAACAAGCAGATGTTATCTGCTCTCCGTACGATCTCTTTCGGTACCTTGCGGTGGCATACCAACCCACTACCCAACGGAAAAGCAAATCTGGACCTAAAACATAAAGCGCAAAGAGTCCTGTGAGAAAGACCGTTAGCACTTATTTATGAGCCATCCTTTGTGAGGTGACACCAAGTATCGCACGAAGGTCATCTTCCGTAAAAGTAAACACGCCAGCGAACGTTGGTATTCTCACTACACCCTCTTCCATCAAATCACGCGCAAGGTCTTGCACATGGTCCTGAAGATACTTCAGGACTTCATCTTGTAGGTTCTGGCGATTCGCAAGAATATCAGCATCGATTCGCTTCACCAAAGTAGCTGCTTCAAGGCCGCTCATCTCTTCATCCACGTCTCTCTTGTTTAAGCAGCCTATCGGCTCTGACCTGATGTTGATTACGACGCGTAAATTTCCAGCGTGAGACTACGCCGAAAGTATGCCAGATTTCGCCACTCACGCGAAATATTCTGATGCCTCACCACTCCCAGACAAACAGATTAGGGAGAGTTCGAAAAAGATTGTGTGGAGCACCGGGCCGGGATTGAACCGGCGAATACTGGTTTTGCAGACCAGCGCGTTAGCCACTTCGCCACCGGTGCTCACTCGCTCTCTGTGGCTTGCAGAGAGGAACTTACGGGCCGCGAAGTTCATTGCGGCCCTGAAGTGCTTAGCTGGGCTGCGCCGTTGTACGCAGGTATGGCTTAACCGTGGTGTAGCCGGGAAAGCGCGTTGCTGCGTCGTCGTTGGAGACAGCCGCTGTGATGATGACGTCGTCGCCGGGCTTCCAGTTGGCTGGGGTGGCAACGGGGTGCTTGGCGGTCAGGGCCATGCTGTCCAGCACGCGCAGGATTTCATCGAAGTTGCGACCCGTAGTCATCGGGTAGGCCAGGGTCAACTTGATTTTCTTGTCGGGCCCTACGACGAACACGGTGCGGACGGGAGCGTTGTTAGCTGGGGTGCGGCCCTCGCAGCTGTCACCTGCTTCAGCAGGCAGCATGTCGTATAGCTTGGCTACTTTCAGTTCTGAGTCGGCAATCACCGGGAAGTTGACTTCGGCACCGCTCACATCCTTGATGTCCTGCGCCCACTTGCCATGGTCCGAGATTTTGTCCACCGACAGGCCGATCACCTTGACGCCGCGCTGCGCAAACTGCTGCTCCAGGCTGGCCACCGCGCCCAGTTCCGTGGTGCAGACAGGCGTAAAGTCCTTGGGGTGCGAGAACAGCACGGCCCAGCTGTCGCCCAGCCACTCATGAAAGCGGATGGACCCCTGCGTGGTTTCGGCTTCGAAGTCAGGTGCAATGTCATTGATGCGGAGTGACATGTGGTTCCTCTGCGTTGTTGATGCGTTCTGACGGGAATTTGCTGCAAAAACGAAGCCCACCGGCGGCGGTGGGCAGGGTGTGACGCGGGTGCGTGACGCGTTACATGCCTGCCTGCACAGCTAGACAGCAACACGCGCACAGGCTGAGGTTGGGCGTCATCACCTGCAACAATACGTCGGTGGGGTGGCCATGTCAACCCAGGTAACGGGATGGCAAACAGGCGACAGGGCGTACGAGTGGGCGCAGGTGGATGTCTTTGCCGAGGGCCCGCTCCAGGGCAACATGCTGGCGATCTTTCCCGATGCACGCGGCCTGAGCGATGCGGAGATGCAGCAGCTCGCACGGGAGACGAACCTCTCGGAGACAACGTTTATCCTGCCTGGCGATCCGGCAGAGGAGCGTGAACGCGGTGTGCGTGTGCGCATCTTCACCGTCAACGAGGAGTTCCCCTTTGCCGGGCATCCCACGCTGGGCACCGCTGCCTGGCTGTGGGCGAACTACCCAGCCGTGCGCGGGGCCGACGAGGTGCGACTCCACCTGAACGTGGGCACCATCCCGGTGCGCTTTCAGGCGCCCGCAGCGCAAGAACAGGGTGTGTTCGGCGAGATGCGGCAGCGCGACCCGGAGTTCGGCGTCGAGCCGGACGCGGTCGCATTGGCGCGCGCATGCGGCCTGGCGGCAGACGATCTCGACCAAACGTCGCCGCCCCAGGTGGTGAGCACAGGCCTGCCGTTCTGCATCCTGCCGCTGGCCTCTATGGATGCGCTGGCACGCCTGCGGGTGGACCCCGCAGCGCTGACAGAGGCGTTGCCAGGACCACACGGCAGGGTGTACGCGCTTGCCCGGCAGAGCGACGGCACGTGGCGCGCCCGCATGCCGTTCCACGGCTCGGACGATCCTGCCACCGGCTCCGCCGCGGGCTGCGCTATCAGCTACCTCGTGAAGCACGGCGCGGCGCAGTCTGAGGAAAAGCTGGTGATTTCGCAGGGAATCGAGGTACACCGTCCGAGCAGGCTTCACGTACGTGCCACCCGCTCTGGCGGCCGTGTCACGGATGTGTTCGTCGGTGGCCGCACCATTCCTGTGGCAGCGGGACGATTTACCCTCCCGTAATACACGCGGCTTTCCACACGGCTTGCACACCGCAAGTGATTGCAAGGTGAGGGGTTCCACCCATCGGTGGATGACGGCTTAGAACGCAGAGTGCTAGCTTCGCTGAATCTTCGCCATTGCGCTGCAGTGAGAACCTCCTTACTTTGGGGAAGCGCTGGACACCACGGGTGACCGGCAGCGAGCGTTACAAAGCTTCGCAGGCCTCATGTTTCAGCAAATCTTTACTGTTCCCCGCGCCTTTCCACATGCGGCAGGCGCCTGACCCCTGCTGCGCCTAAATATGGTGGCAGCGCACACATTCAAGAGCCCTCCCCGCAGGGCCGCACCACTTGTAGGAGACCGACCCCCATATGCGCCCCCGGAAGATTATTCTTTGCGTCGATGACAACGAACAGACGCTCTCCGTTCGCAAATTTCTGCTGGAAACACGCGGCTATCGCGTCTTGACCGCCACGGGTGGGCATGAGGCGCTGGAGATTGTGGAGCGCCACGCGCCCGGCGACCTTTCACTGCTGCTGACTGACCTGATCATGCCCGTGATGGATGGTGCGGAGCTGGTGCGCCGCGTGCGCGAACTGCAGCCCGGCCTGCCCACCTTGATGGTGTCCGGCATCGTGGCGCAGTATGAACGGGGCAGCGTGGCGGACGTGTTCCTGCCCAAGGGTGCATGCTCGCCGGTGGAACTGCTGGAGCGGGTGCGGGTGCTGGTGGCTCGCAAGCGCGGTCCGAAGAAGAGCACACAGACCACGCCGCCAAGCGTACAGCTGCCCGCACAACAGGCCGCGTAACGCGTGCAGTTCCCGTGCCGGGAACTACGCTTGCTGACCTGCTTACGCTTCTACAAGGCCATAGCGGCGCTGCCAGTGCTGCCTTAACTGCGTTCGAACTACGGTTTTCTCCTGTTCTGTGACATCCGGCGTGCGGGACGCGGCAAAATCCGCCGCCTCTCGCTTGGCAAGCTCCAGCAGCCGCCGGTCGCGCGAGAGACTGGCCACGCGAAAGTCTGGCAGCCCGGCCTGCCGCGTACCGAAGAACTCACCCGGGCCGCGCTGCTGCAGGTCGAGCTCGGCCAGCTCAAAGCCGTTCGCCGTCTTCACCATCGCATCCAGCCGCTCATCCGCCTCGGGGCTCACACGGCCACCCGTCATCAGGATGCAGTAGCTCTTCGCCTTGCCCCGGCCCACGCGTCCACGCAGCTGGTGCATCTGTGCCAGGCCAAAGCGCTCCGCGTGTTCGATCACCATGACGGTGGCGTTGGGCACGTCCACACCCACTTCGATGACGGTAGTGGAGATGAGTACGTCCAGTTCGCCACGCTTGAAACGCTGCATGACGATCTCTTTTTCGTCGGCGGGCAGACGGCCGTGCAGCAGGCCCAGGCGCAGGCCGTGCAGCGCGCCTTGGCGCAACTCCTCGTACATTTCCGTGGCGCTGCGCAGGCTGGGCTTGGGCTGCAGCTCCAGCTGTTGCTTCACCTTCTTAACCGCTTTTTTTGCAGCCGGTTTGCGCTTTGCCGCAGTCTTCGCAGGTGTGTTCAACGAAGCTGACGCACCCACTGTCTCACTGCTGTCCTTCGCGAAGTCCAGCTCCGCCTGATCCTCATTGGGTCCCTCAATAACTGGGTAGACCACGTACGCCTGCCGTCCTGCGGCGACCTGCTTGCGCAGAAAGGCCCACACATCATCGGCGCGTTCATCCCCGGTGCGCTTGGTCACGATGGGCGTGCGGCCCGGCGGCAGCTCGTCGATGACGCTCACCTCCAGGTCGCCGTAGATGGTCAGCGCCAGCGTGCGTGGAATGGGCGTGGCCGTCATCACCAGCACGTCCGGGGCGCCCGCGTCGGGCTTCTTCATCAGGGTGAAGCGCTGCCGCACGCCAAAGCGGTGCTGCTCGTCCACAATGACCAGGCCCAGGTTGGCGAAGTCCACCTTGGTCTGGATCAGCGCCTGCGTGCCGATGACCAGTTCTGCGTCGCCGCGTGCAATGCGAGCGCGGGCACGGCGCTTCTCCGCTTCCTCCAGTGAACCGGTTAACAAGGTTACCTTGTAGTTGCGGGTCGAGGGTGCCAGTAGCTTGCGCGCGGCAAGGTAGTGCTGCGTGGCCAGGATCTCCGTGGGCGCCATCAGCACGGCCTGGTAGCCGTTTTCGATGGCTACCAGCGCAGCCTCCAGCGCGACGATGGTTTTGCCGCTGCCCACATCGCC
>CALMRM010000008.1:18436-20207 GCA_937871605.1 uncultured Terriglobus sp.
CGAGCCTACGTCTCCCTGGAGGAGGCGGCGCATGGGCTGCGGCTTGCGCATGTCCTCCACAATCTCGCCCAGCACGCGCTTCTGCGCCGCAGTGGGCCGAAAGGGCAGCACCTGCTTAATGGCGGCGCGCACGTTGTCGTCCGCAGTAAACGCCACACCGGCCCGCTCGCGCAACCGCATGCGCTTCAGCTCCAGGCCCAGCTCGAGGTAGAACAGCTCTTCAAAGATGAGCCGGGAATGCGCTGGCGTGGTGTAGCCCTGCAGATCGGCCATGCCGGTGCCGGGCGGCGGAAAGTGCGCCTCGCGCAGCGACTGCAACCGTGGCGGCAGGCCCAGCGCCCTGCGGATGGAAGCTGGCACCGGGTCTACCAGCGGCGGGCCTGCCGCAAGGTCGTCCAGCACGCGCCACACCACCTGCCGCATCCACTTCGAGCCCAGCTTCGCGCCCCACGGCGTGGTGCCGCCCAGCGACTCGTACACCGGCACGATGCGGCCCACCTCCAGCAACGGTGTGTCGGCGTCTTTGTCTTCGTTCGCATCCGGCAGGATTTCAAACTGCGGCTGAATCATCTTGAAATTGCCCAGGGTGCTGCGCGAGGGCTCCAGCTTGCCGTAAAGCGCTACCTGCTGGCCCGCCTTGAACTTGCCCTCGAGGTACGTCGCGCGAAACCACGACGCCTTCAGCGTCTGCAAGCCCTGGCCCACGGTCATTTCAAAGATGGGCATGGACCGCGCGCGCAGGATCGTAGACCCGCGCACCTCGCCAATCACGGTGGCAACCTCGCCCGCCTTCAATTCACTGAACAGCTTGGGGTGGAGCCGGTCTTCGTAGCGAAAGGGCAGGTGGTACAGCAGGTCCTCGACCGTCTCGACGCCACGCTTCTTCAGCGCCTCCGCATTGCGCGGCCCCACGCCCTTGATGAGTTGGACCGGCGTGGAAAGTTGCAGCATCTAGGCGATGGTAGCAAGCGGCGGTGTGTCGAGACCCAAACCTTGAGTACCCCATGTCTCGCAGAGGCATGGCATATGCGTGCGGTAAATGTAATCCGTGTCTCAGAATTGAGGCGTGGGCACTCAACCTAGCTGTAGTACGTTTGTGGCTGTGCAAGGTGCTCAACGCCAGACGGATCATTGGTCACTTAAGCCCGCGCTGCTGTGTGTGGCATTAGTAGCTGTGAATCAACTGCTGTGCCAACTTCCAGGCAAGGTCAGCTTCTTTCTCATTCCATTGTCGTTGCTGGGTTACGGTGTAGCCGCGATCGCTACCATGATGTTGGCCATTGGAAAAGTTATACGGAAGCATTCAAGAAGCGGTGCTTCTGCCTTGCTGGTCTGCTTCTACCTGTCCTGCTTTGGCGACCGATCAACTGGGTCACTGACGTGGTTCACATTGGGCTCTCAGCAGGATGGGGTGTAGGACAGCTTGGCAGAACAGCGTCTTCAGCAGATGGGAAATTCGCCGTGTATGACTGGTCAGTCGGACTTGCTGGAGCAAATCGCTTTCTTATTCACGATGTAATGGATGAGGTCGCCCTCCCGTTAGCTCAACACATACAACCAACTAGTTCAGAACAGGGTTTTGCAGAAGAGTGCGCAGGCAAAGTTCAGCATGTCATCAGTCACTACTACACCTGCGACTTCTAACTATTTGCGTGACCCACATTTGTCATCCCGCAGCGTAGCGGAGGGATCTGCATGTTTGCTCGTGCATGCAACTACGTTGGCGGAAGCTGAAGACGTGGTGTTCGCGCTGGCGCGAACGGTTTGGCTG
>CALMRM010000008.1:20217-30224 GCA_937871605.1 uncultured Terriglobus sp.
TCGTATTGCCAGCTTTCTCTAGCGGCAGGGCACACATGCAGATCCCTCCGCTACGCTGCGGGATGACAAGCGTGTGGTTGGATGTGGCTCTAGTTCCGCTAGCATCATTTCGGATCGGTTTGCTGCGTCGAGTGTCGTACCTCATCACACCTCAAACTTTGAAGCGTTGCGGTTGCTCTTGCATGAGCCTCCTCTTGGGCCGTGGGTGACATGCCTGCAACCAGTTCGGCGAACTTCTTTGTTTGTTCGGGCGCGGGGGCCATGCTGTCTAGACTATGCCGGTACGGCGTGCCCGCACAGATTAAAGCAGGTCCCTCCACTGCGCTTCGCTCCGGTCGGGATGACAAGCAGGAACAGGTAGCAGGATGTTTGCTTTGGCTGAACTCGAGGCTGTTCGACGAGCCAGCATACCTCAAGGAATCGTTTACAACACAGCGCGTCATAGGCATCTCCGCGAGACGCGGGAGGCGCTGGCGGCGCGGCGCGTGCGGTTGGTTGAGCGTGAGGTGGAGGTGGCGCAGGTGCGGCGGCAATTGCGTGCGTCTGAGGATCGGTACTTCGCAGGTGGGCGTCTTATATGCCGTGCTGACGATCTCCACGCGCGCATTGACCAACGTGAGGTGGCGCTGCACGACTCTGACGCGGCGTGGATGAACCTGACGGAAAGGTGCTCAGTTCGAGGCGGTGGATGGCTCGGAAGACGCCTGATCCGAAGCCTCGATCAGCTGCTTGTAGGCTTCCCGTGTGTCCTGTTCGCGAGAGGATGCTTTCCCTGTGACTGCGCCAGGCAAAAAGCTTTCCGAGGGAACACTGTTTGTGATGGCCAGAACACGGATGAGGCCATAACAGCCTGCAAACCCCACATAGAGGTAAGGCTGGTAGATCAGCATGGGAATGGCGTATTTGGGGTCCAGGACGGCTGCTTCGCAGATGTTGCGCGGTGGCTCGCGCCATGAATGCCAAAAGCGACCGCGAAATGCGACCGTTTGGAAGGGCGTGCCCTGCTGCTTCAGGCTCCGCTTCAGCGCACGCTCGACCGAACGCGGGGTGAGCATGTCGAACTCCAGGACCCGGTTGCCGTGGAACGACGCTCCCAGGTAGTGCTGCAGCACCAATTGCGCGTAGAACGCACAGTTGCGGCGCGCGTAGCTGTACTGGAAGGCTTGCCGTTCTGCCTCAAGCTGGGCAAGTGCGGTACGGTCTTCCGCTGCTGTTGTAGAAAAGCGCACGACCCGGATGCTGCGGAGCCAGGCTCGGCCAAGGTACTTTCGCCCCTGCCCTGCCGGGACCTTCGGATACGTGCTCGCCATCGTGGTCTCCCACGTCGCTGCGGGAGCGCCCTGGCCCGCCGAAGACTCGCCAAGGAAGAACAGGTCGGCGGGAATGGCAGCCGCACCTGGGTTGGGCCAGTACGAGGTGCTGGTGAGCACCAGGCCGGAGGTGTGTTCACAGAACTGGATGTGCCCAGTCGCATCCAGGCACCCGCGCGAAAGCCAGACGGAGGCGTGTCCCACGTCGCTCAGAAAGCCGAGCAGGCCGGTTGGCGTTTCGACCACCAGGCCAACGTCAGCGCGTGCCGGGATCGCGCAGCACACGGCGGCTACGATCACGGCCAGCAGGACCCGCGTTCGTCTGCAGGGGCAACCTGCCACGCGCAACCTGCGACGGCTCATGCTCGGCCCCATGGAACGCTCACGTTTCCTGAAGACACCCCGTGCATGGAGGTTGTCCGCGTTCAGGGTTGCTCCTCGAGGTAGAAACCAACCTGTGACAGGATCTCGAACGGAATCTGGACGTTTGATCCGATCCGGACCCAATGCCCATCTGCGGAAGTCAGCTCGATCGCAGCGTGCGTGTCGCGGAGCGTCTCTGCCGAGACCCCCAGGTCGTCAAGTGTCTGGATCAGCGCTGGCAGATGAGCGTAGCCCATGTCCGTCTCGAGCAGGCCGCCGGCACCTCCCACGGCCTGCTTTGACGTGATCTTCAGCTGGTATGGCTCGACGTTCTCCTCGGACTCGGGTGCGCGGCGAACTTTGAGCACGCAAAGCATAGCCCAGAGGCTAGCAGTCAAAGAAACACGAAGCTGCCCGGGTGCCGACGAAGGCGTAGAAACATACCCGGTTGGCGTAATTCATACACGAACTCTACCCAGGAACCCACCTCGAGAAAGCGAGGGTGCGGTACCCGGCGTCCGCTAAACTGAGAGGGCCACAGACACTCAGCCATGCCCTACGACCTTGTTCTCAAGCACAGTGTGGACGAGGCCGACCTCCACGAACAGCGGGAGGCGCTGGCGGCGTTGCGCACCCGGTTGGTGAAGCGTGAGGCGGAGGTGGCGCAGGTGCGTGCGCAGTTGCGCGCATTTGAGGATCGCTACTTTCGGCAGGTGGGCGTGCTGTATGCCGCGCTGGACGACCTGGAGGCGCGCATCGCCGAGCGGGAGGTGGCGCTGTACGACTCCGATGCTGCGCGGGAGCGGGCTGCAGCCGCGCGCGAACGTGCCGGGGAAAGCCACCACGCGGCCTTTCGCGCGGACGAGGCTGAGACTGAGGCGTTTGATCCGCCGCCTAGTTTGAAGGCGCTGTTTCGCGAGCTGGCTCGGCGCATCCATCCGGACCTGGCGCGCGACGCGGCGGAGCAGGCGCACTGCACGCTGCTGATGGCGCGAGCGAATGGGGCGTATCGGCGCGGCGATGCGGGCCTGTTGCAGCGCCTGCTGGACGATCACCGCGATGTGCACGACGCGACGTTTGACGGCAGTTCGGATGCGGAAGAGCTGGGACGCATCCGGCGTGGGATGCGCCAGGCGCAGCGCGACCTCGACGCGCTCGACGGGGAGCGGCACTCGCTGCTGGCGGGCGAGATCGGGCAGCTGTACCGTGATGCGGAGGCAGCCGCGCTCCTGCATCGCGACCTCTTGCTGGAACTGGCCACAGGCCTGCGCGAGCAGGTGGCGGAGGCGGAGCGCCGCTTTAAGTTTGTGGATCGGCAGGTAGCAGCGCATGGGCGATGACTCCGGGTTGCGGCATGTGCCGACGGGCACGGGCATGGCGCTGCAGCCGCGGCGCGCGGGCCTGGTCGCGCGCGGCAGGCGCGACGCCGCTACGGCTGCCGCGAACGTCCACTATGAGCAGGGCGTGCTGGACTACACCGCCCGCAACCTGGAGTCAGCTGCGGAGAATTTCCTGCTTGCTGCGGAACAGGGCCACGCGGAGTCGCAATACCTGCTGAGCACCATGTACGACGCGGCAGAAGGCGTGCCGCAGGACGACAGAGCCGCTGCGCACTGGGAGCGCAAGGCTGCCGAGCAGGGCCACGCCTATGCGCAGGCCAACCTGAGTTTTCGGCACTACCAGGCAGAGGAGTTTCCCGAGGCATTCGAGTGGTGCCAGCGCGCTGCGCACAGCCAGCTGCCTTGGGCGCAGTTCAACGTGGGGCTGATGTACCGGCGCGGCGAAGGCACCGTGCAAAGCGACACGGAGGCCGCTCGCTGGTATCGCCTGGCCGCGGACCAGGGCTTCCCTGAAGCAGAGCAGAAACTGGCAGACCTGTACTGCCTGGGCCGCGGTGTTCCGCTGAACTACGAGTTGGCCGGGACGTGGTACGGGAAGGCCGCGCGCCAGGGCAACGCGGAGGCGCAATTCCAACTCGCGCAGCTGTACAGCACTGGTCAGGGCGTCGAGCAGGACTATGTGCAATCGCGCTACTGGATGCGCGAGGCCGCGCTGCAGGGCCATGAGCAGGCCGCTCGTGAACTGTTGGCGCGTGGCTATCGCGACCCGTAAGTGCAAGCGTGAAGGGGATGGCTGCGTCGGTGCGCGTCTTTGTTGTCATCCCGCAGCGCAGCGAAGGGATCTGCATGTCTGTCCGCGCACGCACTGCATACGGCAGGTATCTTGGGAAGCCTCGCCCTTTGTGCGAACGGGCGGGCTGACAGAACACAGCTAACCTTCAGCGAGCGACCTGGCACACATGCAGATCCCTCCGCTGCGCTACGGGATGACAAACCAGAAAGTTTACAAACCAGTAGGGGATGACAAACCAGTAAGGGTTGACATCCGTAAGACGCGCTACCGCTGGATGCCGCTGACTAGGCGCTCCCAGTTGCGGTGTGCAAACGCTTCGCGGTCAGCCTCGCTGAGTGCAGCCGTTTCCACAAAGGTGCGGCCCCCGCGGGCGGGGCGGTAAGGGTCGTCCACCGAGAAGATGAGGCGGTCCGGGCTCATCACCTCCAGCGTGCGCTGCAGGTACGTGGGGCTCCACATGCCGCTGGGCGTGATGTAGAGGTGGTCGCGGCAGTAGTCGGCGACGGAGCGCTTGAGCGGTGCTACCTGCGCAAGACCCTGAATGCGTTCGAGATAGAACAGCACCACCTCGCCCCAGTGACCTAGGATGATGCGGAGGTCCGGCAAGCGGTCCAGCGTGCCGGAGAGCATCAGGCGCAGAAACTGGATGCCGGACTCGTAGTGCCAGCCCACGCCGAAGGTGCTGAAGGCGAGGTCGATCTTTGGATCGGCGAAGCCGCCGTAGAGGGCATCGCGCACTGGCTTCTGTGGGATTTGCGGGTGGATGTAGAGTGGCGCGCGCAGCCGGGCCGCGGTCTCCAGCATGGGAAAGAAGTCAGGGTGGTCCAGGTTTTTGTCGCGGGTGCGGCCGCACAGCAGGGCACCGTGCAGGCCAAGTTCACGGACGGCGCGCTCCAGCTCGGTGGCCGCCTCGGCAGGTGCGGGCATGGGGAGCGTGGCGAAGCCCTGGAACCGCTCTGGGTTGGCCCGCACGGTGCTGGCCATCAGGTCGTTGCTGCTGCGGGCGAGCGCGACGCTTTCCTCGGGCTCGAGATTGTGAAGCGCAGGCGTAGTGACGGAGAGCACCTCCACATCGATACCGCCCTCATCCATGCGCGCGAGGCGACGTTCACCGAGGTCCAGCAGCTGATCTTTGGTATCGCCGCTATCCAACGCCTCCATGCCGTCCTGCCCGAGGGCGGAGTTCTTCCAGGCGTCAAGGATGGCGGGTGTTACCAAGTGCTCTTCGATGGCAATCAGCTTCATAGGCGTTCAGACGCAGCGCACCGCGCCGGTGCTGCCTCAGGGGGAGGGTGCACCCTTGCCAAAATGGCTCTCCTGCCTCCCATCTTCCTCTCTCATGCAGATTGCTCCGCCAAGCCAGTTGCGTGCAGGCTGCATCGTATGGAACCTATGACCATGTCCTCACGGGAGCAGGCACAGGGCGCGACGCGGCTGCTGATGGTGACGGATCAATTTCCACCTCGCGTGGGTGGTGCGGGCATGGTGCCGGAGGGCATTGCGCGGGCGCTGCCGGACCAGGTGACTGTGTTCGCCGAGTCGCTCCCTGCCAACGCGGCGGCGGAGGCGGCCTACGACGCCGCCCAGCCCTTCCGCGTGGTGCGCGTACCGCGGCTGTACGGCACGGTGCGCTGGTGGCCCGGCAAGGTGCGTGGACTGCTCCTGCTGCTGTACAACGCCGCGTACATTCGACCGCGCGCCTGGTTCCGCATTCGTCGTGCCCTGCGCGGCATTTCGTTTGATGTTCTATGCCTGAATACGCCGAGTACGTCGCACTGGCTGGTGCCGCTGCTGCGGCGCAGGAGGCCTGGCCTGCCGGTGGTGATGTACTCGCACGGCGAGGAGTGGGCCGCGGTCAAAACGCACGCGGGGCAGCAATGGCTGCAGGCAAAGCGGAAAGCGGACCTCCTGGTCGTCATCAGTTCCTTCACACGGCAGTGCGCGATCGACGCGGGAGTGGACCCGCGGCGCATCCGCCTGATTACCAACGGCGTGGACACGACGCGCTTCTCACCGGGGCCGCCAAGTGCCGCGCTGCGCGCGCGGTACAACCTGGGTGACGCGCCCATCCTGCTGTGCCTGGCGCGCCTGGACGAGCGCAAGGGCCAGGACTTCCTGCTGCGTGCCATGCCGCTGGTACTGCAGGCAGTGCCGGGTGCGCGGCTGGCCCTTGTGGGCAATGGTGCCGACGATGCTCGGCTGCGGAGCCTGGCCGCGGAGCTGAATCTCGGGGATGCTGCCGTGTTTGCCGGGGCTGTACCGAACGACGAGGTGCTGGCCTGGTATCGCACGGCCACGCTGTACATCATGCCGAACCGCACCACGGAGACAGGCGATACGGAGGGCTTTGGCCTGGTGTTCCTGGAGGCGGGTGCCTGCGGTCTGCCGGTGATTGGCGGGCGTGCGGGCGGCGTGCCAGACGCCATTGTGGACGGCGAAACGGGCTTCCTGGTGGATGGCCGGTCTGTGGACGACATCGCCAGCCGCTGTGTGCAGCTGCTGTGCGATGAGGCGCTGCGCAGGCGCATGGGACGTGCCGGGTTGGCTCACGCGCAGGGCCACACCTGGCAGCATCAGGCAGCGCTGCTACTCGGTGAGTGCAACGCCCTGCTGCGCAACTCATAGGCCTGTACGATCCGGGTCAGACGGTCCGAGGGCTGGGCCGGGCCGCGTTCACCAGCAGCGCCAGCACCATGTGCGGCACGGTCAGCGCGCTGAGCGCCAGGAAGATCAAAGCGGTGTAGGCCTGCAGCGTGTGCTGTCCGCGCCACGCCGCCAGGGCCACTGCCGTCAGCGAAAGCAGCCACGGCGTGGTACCGCCGCGCAGGTTGTGCGCCACCGTTTGCAGCGAAAGATGCCCGGCGTCGTCGCGGCTGGTCTCCAGGAGGTGCTCCGGCGTGTGCCACAGGCAAAAGAACACCGAAAACGCGAGCAGGGGCGGGCACATGCGAAAGAGCAGCAGCTGCACGGCCAGCACCAGACCGCGGCGTGCCAGTTGCCCTGCATCGGTGAGCAGATGTAGGACCGACAGCGCCACGAAGGGCAGCAGCGCGTGTCCTGCGACCATGGTGATGGTGGCTGCCGCCGCCGCGTGCCCGCGCAGCAGCACAGCGAAGATGCGCTCCACCTCTGCCGGGCTCCAGCGGGCAGCCGCGGCGATGGGCAGCGCGCCAAATGCGGTGGCACCCACAGCCTGCGGCAGTTGCAGCCGGGGCTCGCCTTCTGTGCCGAAGTGAAAGGCGGAGTACAGCAGAAACGCGACCAGCGCCAGCACTGGAAACGCCCACCACAGCGCGAGCACCGTAGCCGCCAGGCCAAGATAGCCGAAGAAAAACGGCGGCTGCCAGGCTTTGCCAAGCGAGGGTCGCAGCACATTCCGGGCAAGCACCGTGTCATACGCGCCGTGCCAGATGGCAAGTGCGATGTCGAGGAGTGCGGCGGGCGTCCAACCGTCCCACTGCGGCTGGGGGCGGTACAGCACCACCGTACCGAGGGAGAGCACGGCAAAGCCGCCGATGAGCCAGTCGTGGGCGCGGTCTGCGTGCGCCGCGGCAGCGCTACGCATGCTCACGTTCGCTCGGGCGTGCGGGCAGCAAGGCCGCCTGTGCAAAGTCCAGTTTGGGCAGGGCCAGCATGGTTGCGAGAATGTCGGGGAGGCTGGCGGTCTCTGACAGAAAGGGCACCAGCGCCTCTGGCCGCCCCCGCTGAAACAGCCGCAGAAAGTAGTGTGGAGCGCGTTCCGGGTGGCGTTGCAGGGCCGCCAGAAACACACCGTCAAGCCAGCGGTAGTATGCGGGTTCAGCCCGCCGCGGCAAGGGCCTGCCCGCAGCCAGAGCCTGTGCCAGCACGCGGCTTTGGCGCTGGATGCGCTGAAAGGCATACCCCGACGAGGGCTTGACCCGCCCGCCGCGTGTGCCGATGGGGATGGCGGGGCCGTGTGCCGGGCTCTGCTCCATGCGCATGGGCAGCGCGCCGCACTCCCGGTACACCACCTCGTAGCCTCCCTCTCCGCACATCTGCTGCATACGCTGCAAGAGGCGCTGCTCGGCAGGTTCCGGCAGCAGGTCGGGCCGATCCAGGTAGGTGATCTCCACCAGCGCCTCATGTGCGGAGAACGGCAGCACATAGAAGAAGACGGTCCTGCCCGGCTCCGTCGAGGTCTGAAAGTCCATCAGGTCCATGCAGGCGGGATCGAAGCAGGGCTGCAGAGTACGCACATGCCAGCCCAGAAATCGCTGCAGCAGCGCCGGCCGTGTGCTGTCTGGCTCTGCAGTGCGCGCGTCGAACACCCAGCGGGAGCGCACCGCGCCGCGGTCGGTCTCCGTCACCATGGTGCTGCCATCTGCACGAATCGCACCCGCCTGCGCACCCAGCACCAGCGGCTGGCCTGCGCGCGTCATGCGGTCCTGTGCCAACGCGTAGAAGTTGTCCGCTGGCAGGTGCTGGTAGCACAGCGTGCGGCTGCTCTGGCGCGCCTCCTCCCCGTCTGCCTGCACGCGCCAGCTGTGCCATTCCCGCGTAATGCCGGCCTTGAAGGGATGATCTGTGGTGCTCCAAAAGCACCAGGTGCGGTCGCGCGTGTAACCTGTGCGCTTCTCCAGCGTAGTTACCCGCAGCCTGGGTGCATGCTGCGCCAGTGCGACGGCCAGGCTAAGCCCGGCGCAGCCACCGCCGAGAATGAGCACGTCGGTATCGAGCGTCACCGCGCCACTCCCAGGCGTCGTGCCTCCGTGCGCGCTGCATTGCTCAGCAGGCCCGGCCACGCGGCGGGCGGTCGCGGCCACCAGAAGCGCGGCAGCAACAGCCGCAGCCCGGCCAGGGCAATGAGTTGCAGCTTGCGGCCCCTGCTCACCACGGTGCGCCGCTGCCAGGAGCGTCTCACGTCCCGGCCCACCTCCAAGCCGATTTCGCGATAGCACATTCCCGCTGCCAGGATGCTCCAGCGGGTGCGCCAGGGCAGCGTCAAAATGCCGCTGTAGGCCAAGGCGTAGAGCGCGTCTGCGCGCGCCAGCAACTGCCGGGTTGCCGTGCAGACGGCACGGACCGCGCCCGGATCGCCAGCCTGTAGAGCCCGGTACACCTCCCCCGCCGCCACCGCGCTGGCAGGCAGGTACACCCGTCCGGTACGCGCGTCCTCCGCCACATCCCTGCAAATGTTGCTCAGTTGCATGGCACAGCCCAGCGCTACGGCAGCGGCGGTGCCCTCGTCGCGCGCACGCAGCACATCCGCCATCATGAGGCCGACGCTGCCTGCAACGCCGAAGGCATACTCCACCACGCCCTCCACGCTTGCGGGCTGGACCTGCTGCAGGTCCGCCAGCGCAGCCCGCACCAGGATCGCTGCAGCGCGCAAACGGCGTCTGCTGCAGCCAAGCCACCAGCCCGCGGTGTGCAGCGCGTCTACGTCGGCCATTTCAAGGGCGACGGCAATGCCGCTCAGGGCGTCGCGGCGCTCGGGGATGGGCTGTGTTGTGTCATCGGCAATGTCATCGACGGTCCGGCAAAAGGCGTATAGCTGCACCACGTCACCGCGGACGGCTGCGGGTAAGAGCCGAGCGGCCTGATAGAAGGTCTTACCGGCACGCGCCATCACCTGGTCGGCCGTTTGCGGCGCTCGCAACTGAGTCGTCACATGCCTGCCGCTACGGCCACCGGTGCTGCATCCACAGTCGCTGCCGCGCGCTGCAGTATCTCCGGCAGGTAGTGCTCCAGTACCTTGGCCGAGCACAGCACGCCTGGCAGCCCGGCACCGGGATGCGTGCCCGCACCCACCAGGTACAGGCCCTTCACATCTTCACTGCGGTTGTGAAAGCGAGAATACGCGCTCTGGAACAGGGTCGGCTGAATGGAAAATCCGGTGCCATGGTGCGTCAGCAGCCGGTCGCGAAAGTGCTCTGGCGTGACATAGAACTGCACGTCGGTCGCGTCCCGCAGGCCGGGGCACACCGTTTCTTCCAGGATGCTGAGTACCCGTTCCGTCAGGCGTGGGCCTTCGCTAGCCCAGTCGATGCCTGCCCGCAGGTTGGGCACCGGCGCAAGTACGTACATGCTTTCGCAGCCGGGTGGTGCCAGGCTCGGGTCGGTCCGGGTAGGCGCGTGCAGGTACAGGCTCAGGTCGTCGCCAATACGCTCACCCTTGAAGATTCCCTCCAGCAATTCCTTGTACCGCTCGCCCAGCAGGATGGTGTGGTGTGCGAGCTG
>CALMRM010000009.1:0-3759 GCA_937871605.1 uncultured Terriglobus sp.
GTTCTGCACAGGCGCCTGGTACTGTGTACGGCGGCGCTGGCGGCCCGCGGCCCGTTCCGCGTTACGTTCGAAGACAATGCAGACGCCGTCCAGCGTCAGAGTGTCGTCCACCGTGGCGATGCGGCGCGAGCTTTCCGCCAGCATTCGTGCATAGCCACCGGTGGCAATGACCTTTGTTTCCGGCCCAAGCTCCTCAATCATGCGGTCGCAGATGCCGTCGATGAGCCCAATGTAGCCGTAGAACAGCCCAATCTGAATATTATCCGCAGTGCCCGTGCCCACAACCTTGGCGGGTTTGCGGATGTGGGTGCGGCTGAGTCGCGCGGCCTTGCTGAACAGGGCATCCGCCGAAATGCCAAGCCCGGGCGCAATGGCGCCGCCCAGGAACTCGCCTTTTGCGGAGATCACGTCAAAGGTGGTCGCCGTTCCCAGGTCCACCACAATGGTGGGGCCGCCGTAGCGCTCGAACGCCGCCACGCAGTTCACGATGCGGTCCGCGCCGACCTCTGCCGGGTTGTCGGTAAGCACGGGCAGGCCGGTCTTTACGCCAGGTTCAATGAACAGGGGCTTGATGCCAAAGGTGTTTTCCACCACCTCGCGCAGCAGGGCATCCACCGGCGGTACGACGGATGCGATGGCGATGCCCGTGACTGCTCCTGCATCCACGGTGTCGATGGCGAACAGGCTCCGCAGGGTCAGGCGTAGTTCATCGACGGTGCTTTCCAGCGGCGTGGTCAGCCGCCAGTGGTGCAGCAGCGTGTGTGGCGCATCGGCGTCGGTGCGCCCGTACAAGCCCAGCACCATGTTGGTGTTGCCCACGTCAATCGCCAGCAGCATGTGTTCCTTTCGCCCGGGTGCAGCGTGTTCACAGCTCGCGCACGCCGCCGTGGCGCACCGTACGTTCCGTGCCATCGTGGCAGCGCACCCGCAGCAGGCCCTCTGCGGTCAGCCCCGCGGTGACGCCAGTATAGCCGCCGTCCTCCTCCACGCGGACGGCCTTGCCGCTGGCCCAGCTGCTCGCCCGCGCAAAGCGCTCGAAGATGCCTGTACTTGATGTTGCAACGGGCGGGCTACTTGCCAGGCGCTTGAGTTCGGTATGCAGCGTCAGCAGCAGCGCAATGGCCAGCGCCTCTCGCGAGACTTCACGGCCAGTCTCCAGCCGCAGTGAGGTAGCGTTCCCCTGCAGTTCCGGCGGGAACTCCTGCTGATTCAGGTTGATGCCAATTCCGATGGCTGCATGCCGCAACGCGCCCGAAGGCGTGCTGGCCGCCTCTGTCAGGATGCCGCCGAGTTTGCGTGCGGGCCTCCCGGCAGTGACCAGGTCGTTTGGCCAACGCAGGTCGATGCGAAGGCCGGTGACTTGCAGGATTGCCTCAGCCGCCGCAAGCCCCGCGAGCATGGACAGCTGCAGCGCTCTATTGCTGCGTAGCGGCGGCTTTACCAGCACGGTCACGTACAGGCCACGCTCAGGCTCCGAGTGCCAGCTGTGGCCTCCGCGGCCCCGCCCTGCGGTTTGCTCGTCGGCAAGGTACACCTGTCCCGCCGCGGCACCGGCCTGCGCGTCTACAAGCGCCTGCGCGTTGGTGCTATCGATCACTGCGAAGTGGTGCAGCTTGCCATAGAAGTGTGTGCCCACCAGCGCGGCGTTGACGCGGTCGATGCTGAACACACCGCCCGGGTCGGGTCCCGCAGCATGCTTCGCTGCAGCACCTGCGGACGGTGCCACCGCCTTCTCTGCTGCGGCCTGGTCCCTGTGCTCCCCGTGAAAATAGGCCCCCATCCGAACGCCTCCGCGTGCATCTACTGTACCTATGCAGGGCGGCAGTGTTGCCACCTCCCTGGACAAGGAGCAGCGCATGCCATTGCCAATCTCCCTGCTGCACCAGGCCGGCGTGCTCTTTCTGCTCGCCATACCCATCGCGTGCATGAGTTGGACCGTCACGCATGAGGAGGTCTTTCGCGAGCCGCGCGACTTCTGTAAGCAAGAGAGCCAGCGCGAAGACTCGCTGGTGAAGCGGAAGTTTTTCTACCTGTTTACGTGCGAGTACTGCTTTAGCCACTATGTGACGGCGTTCGTGCTGTTCCTGACACGCTTCCAACTGCTCTACACCGGCTGGCGCGGGTACGTGCTCAGCGAGTTCGCGCTGGTCTACATCGCAAACATGTACATGAGCACCTATAACCGGCTGCGGCTGGACATCAAGCATGAGAACGTGACCATCGCCGTGGAGCAGGCAGAGTTGCCGAAGCCCTAATCGTCCGGTTTGCCGTACACCGGCAAACCAGGTGCGTGGTTTCGCTCTCTTACCGAGGGGAGAGTTCACCATGGCAACCGCCAAAAAATCAGCAGCAAAGAAGTCTGTGACGAAGCCGCCAGCGCCCAAGAGCATGCCAAAGGATGGTCGCAATCCGAAAGGCGGCTTGACGCAGAAGGGTCGCGACTTTTTCGCAGCACGCGATGGCAATCACCTGAAGCCGGGTGTGACCGGCAAGGCGGACACGCCGGAAAAGATGAAGCGTAAGGGCTCGTTTCTGGTGCGCACGTTCACGCATCCGCGCGGCCCCATGCAGGACGACAAAGGCGAGCCCACACGACTGGCGCTGAGCGCGCATGCCTGGGGCGAGAAGGTGCCGACCAACGAAGCGCAGGCCCACAAGCTGGCGCAGACCGGCCACAAATTGCTGGAGCAGTACCACCGCGTCATGGGCGACGCACCGCGCGCGAAGAAAGCGACGGCAGGGAAGTCCACTGCGACGAAAAAGACGGGTGCAAAATCAGCGGCAAAGAATCTGCGGTGAGGCAATCGATTGAGGCTACTTAGTCCCTGGTTGTAACGTGCGCATGGCGGCATGCCAGAACCGCTATGCTTACGGCATGCGTCTCCGCGTCTTGTTTTTTGGTGTGTTGCGCGACCGCTTCGGCCAGGAGGAGCAGCTGCAGCAATTTCCCGGTCACACAGTGGCCGACCTCTTGCGGTACTACCGCGCGGTGGCGCCGGAGCTGGACCAGTTGTGGGGCACGCTGGCCGTCGCTGTGAATCAGCAGTACGCCGCGGCCTCCCTGCAACTACAGCAGGACGATGAAGTAGCGCTGCTGCCACCGGTCAGCGGCGGTGCCGGATGTGTGAGGAAGCATGCAGGTTGAACTCGTCCGGGATCGTATCGACACACAAGCCATCACAGACCGGCTCAAGGTGGGTGAGGACGGCGCGGTCACCGTGTTCGACGGCATCGTGCGCAACAACACCCGTGGCAGGCAGACGCTATACCTGGACTACACCGCGCACGAGAGCATGGCGTTGCGGGAGATGGGGGAGTTGGCCGATGAGGCCATCGCCCGCTTCGGCGTGCGCGACGTGGCGATGGTACACCGGCTCGGACGACTCGAAATTGGCGAGACAAGCATCCTGATTGCCGTCGCGTCTGCCCATCGCGGTGTCACCTTCGCCGCCTGCCGCTGGCTCATCGACACCCTGAAGAAGCAGGTGCCCATCTGGAAGCAGGAGTTCTTCGTGGATGGCGCCGTGTGGGCACCCGGTGAACCCTTCCCGGCAGAGCTGCAGGTCGTCTCCTCACACGGGACGCCGTAGACGTTTGTGGCCGAGTCCTCGTCCAAGTGGAAGCGTCGGTAGAGTGGGCGCCTACGAGTTCAACTGCTTGAGACAGCGTTCCGCGATTGCCGCCACACTTCTGCTGCTGGGTACGCCACTGGCCGCCATTGCCCCGCTCGCACGTGCAAGGGCGCAAGCGCAGCAGGAC
>CALMRM010000009.1:3769-10395 GCA_937871605.1 uncultured Terriglobus sp.
AATCCGCGCCCATCCTGCGCGTGGAAACTCGCCTGGTCAACGTTCCGGTCAACGTGGTGGATGCGCATGGCGTCGCGGTCTCAACCCTGACGCAAGACGACTTCGCGGTGAAGGAAGACGGCCGCACGCAGAAGATCGCCATCTTCGAACGGGAGGCAAGCACGCCGCTCTCCATCGTGATGGCGGTGGACACCTCCGGCTCGGTATTTACCCAGTTCAAGACAGAACGTGAGGCGGCCAAGCGCTTTGCCGAGGACATTCTGCGTCCTGAAGACGAGATGGACCTGATCGCCTTCTCGTACCAGGCCAACGAAATCGTGCCGTATACCAACGATCCGCACCGCATCGACGACGGTATCAAGCACCTGGCCAAGGGTGATGACACGGCCCTCTACGATGCTATCTATGTCGCCAGTGAGCGGCTGACCGAGGCAAAGCCCGATGCCACGCGTCGCCGGGTACTGGTGTTGGTGACGGACGGCGGCGACAACACGACCAAGCGCGAAATCGGCTACACCAAGGCCATTGCAGAGGCGCAGCGTGCGGGTGCCGCTATCTATCCCATCATCATCGTGCCCATCCTGGCAGACGCCGGGCGCAACGTGGGCGGGGAACATGCGCTCATCCAGATGGCCGAGGATACGGGTGGCAAATACTTTTACGTGACAGAAAGAGAAGATCTGAAGTCTGCGTTTGCGCACCTCTCCGACGATCTGCGCACGCAGTACCTGCTGGGGTACTACGCACCAAAGCGTGGCGCAGACACAAGCTTTCGCCGCATCGATGTGCAGTTGAAGGATCCGGCAAAGGCGGCTGCGCTTGCCCTGCGCAGCCGCACGGGTTACTTCGCCGATGCTCGCTAGCTGACTACAGGTACCACGGTATGTTCACGCACACGATGCGCTGATTTCCCCGGAACAGCACTAGCACCTTGAGGATCTGGATGCGCTGGTTGTGCAGGAAATTCTCCCACCAGTGCTTCACAACAAGCTCAGGCAACAGTACGGCGACCTTGCGCCCCGGGTTTTCATCTTCCAGTTTCAGGATGTAGTCCATGAGTGGTGACACCACCGTGCGGAAGTTACTCTGCACGGTATCCAGCTTGGGAACCGGTAAGCCGCTGCTCCGGATCGGCTCCATCACCATGTGGTCCCAAACCTCATCGAAGCCGCATTCGGTGTCGTTCTGCACGTTCACGACGCGGACTTCCTTGCTCATGATGAGGCCGAAGCGGATGGCCTTCTCCGCGAGCTTGTCCCACCGTGCCACGGGAATGATGACGATCGGTTGCTCCAGGTCTGAAAGCCGGATTGGCTTGGTCTCATGCGTCTCATCTGCCACCCGAATGTAGTGCCGCTTGATGCCGTACATGATCGCGATAATGGTAGGCACCAGAATCGCCGTAATCCACGCGCCAGAGGTGAACTTCGCCACAAGGACGACCACCAACGTAATACCCGTGGCGACAGCACCCAGCCCATTCAGGAACATCTTGATGTGCCGGTGCTTCTCGTCCGTGGCCTTGATCCAATGGCGCACCATGCCGGCCTGGCTCAACGTAAATGCCAGGAAAGCGCCGATAGCATACAGCGGAATCAGGCGGTCTGTGACCCCGCGAAAGATGATGAGCAGCACCGCCGTGAAGCCCGAGAGCGCGTAGATGCCGTGCGTAAACAGCAGGCGGCGGCCCCGCAGCAGGAACACGTGCGGCATGTAGTCCTTCATGGCAATGGCGCGCGCCATGCGCGGGAAGTCCGCAAACGCGGTGTTGGCGCTGAAGCTGAGCGCGGCCAGCACGCTGCCCATGGTGAGGTAGTAAAACCAGTGCCGGCCAAAAACGGCAGCCACCTGGATGGACAGCACGCTCTGGTACGCCGGGTCGTCTGGATTCATGGCCGTGACGCCGTAGGCTTTTGCGACATACGCCAGGCCAGCCAGCAGGATGATGAGGATGGCGATGATTACCGTGAGCGCCTGGTTCGCCTTGTGGGAACGTGGCTCCTTGAAGGCGGTCACACCGTTGGACACGGCTTCCACGCCTGTCATAGCGGCGCAGCCACTGGCAAATGCTCTAAGCAGCAGCCAGGCGGTGAGGTACTGCATGGTCGCCGGGATGGGAGGCGGCGGTGCGGCAAGCGGCACAGGGTGGCCGTGAGCCGCTACGGCGTGCAGGATGCCCACAACCACGGTGGCCAGCAGTGTGCCAACGAACAGGAAGGTCGGCAGCATGAAGACAAACCCGGATTCCTTCCCGCCACCTAAGTTGACGATGACGATCAGCACCAGGATGAGCAGGCAAAGGCCCAGCTGGTGCGGGTGGAGCGCTGGAACCGCACTGACCAGCGCGGTGACACCGGCCGAAATACCCACGGCTGCGGTCAGGATGTAGTCGATCATCAGCGCCGCGGCGGCCAGCAGGCCCGCGTTGTCGCCCAGGTTCTCGCTGGCGACGGTAAAGGAGCCGCCGCCGTTGGGATAGGCCTCGATGGTCTGCCGATAGCTGAAGTACAGGATCGTCAGCAGGATCAGAATGGCCCCAAAAATGGGCATGAGGTGCTGCTGCACGCCAAGCAAGCCCAGGGGAATCAGCAGCGACATGGCCTGCTCTGGCCCGTATGCGGCGCTGGTCAGGCCATCCAGACCAAAAATCGGAATGCCTGCGGCTACGCCGATGTGTTCATGCTGTGCCTCACTTGTAGCCAGCGGTTTGCCAATCAGCAAATCTGCAACTCTCACGCGCGTAGGTGCCCCTCAAACGACTCAGATATTCTGAATGTTTCTATTACACACCAGATGGCATAAGAGGGTAAGAAGGATGGACGGCATAGCGTGCAGCCGGGCGAGCGTGCGCGTTTGGTCAGCGAAATGTGTACGTCACCACAAAGCTGGTACGGAGACCCGGTCCGGGAGGGCTGTTAACTGCACCCTCATCCTGTGTGCCGCCGCCACAGCGTATGGTTACAGCGTGAGCGTTTTCGATCCTAGTCAGTTTCCCTTTGCAACGCCCGCCGCGCAGGTGGCGCGCGATGCAGGTGCTCTGTTGCGTCGCTACTACGAAAAAGGCGTCACTGCTGAGTTCAAAGGCGATGTCGACATTGTGACAGAGGCAGACCGCGCCAGCGAGGCACTGATTGGCGACCGGCTGCACGCACTGTTTCCACACCACGGCATCTTTGGCGAAGAGGGTACGCGGCAGCGCCTGGATGCGGAGTATCGCTGGTATGTGGACCCGCTGGACGGCACCACAAACTTTGCGCACGGCTTTCCGTACTTTTGCGTGTCGCTGGGGCTGGAGCACCGGCCTGCGGGTACACCGGCCGATGCCGATGGCGTGCTGGTAGCGGCCGTCATCTACGAGCCGCTGCGCGACGAGCTGTTTCTAGCGGAGCGGGGTAGGGGTGCGTACCTGAACGGCCGCCGCATCAATACCTCATCCACGGCGCTGCTGCAGGAGTCGCTGCTGGCCACGGGATTCCCGTCACGCAAGCGACACGAGAGCCCGAATGTGCACTTTTACCACGAGCTCACGCTACGTACGCATGGTCTGCGTCGTGCCGGAGCGGCAGCGGTAGACCTGGCCTACGTTGCTGCGGGCCGGCTTGAGGGTTTCTGGGAATTCAAGCTGAACCCCTGGGACACCGCGGCGGGCGCGCTGCTGGTGGAGGAGGCGGGCGGCGAAATCAGCCGGTTTGACGGCAGCCCTTTCCGGCTGGATTCGCAGGAGGTGCTGGCCAGCAATGGCCGCATTGGCGGCGAACTGCGTACCGTCTTTGCCGATATGTTTGCTGGCAAGCACCTCGCGCCTATTCCGACGCCAGCCGAGTTCAAGCAGCGGCGCGAAGAAGCAGCGACACGGTAAGCAGCCGTGTATCGAACTCCCTTCGTGGGAGCCTCGCGTCGGAACTGCTATCATCCTGAAAAGCCACACCAGCTGTTTTGAAGGGAATTACGCACCATGGCATACGTGATTGCAGAACCATGCATCGGCACCAAGGACACGGCCTGCGCCGACGCCTGCCCGGTGGATTGCATCCACCCCAAGAAGGGTGAGGACGGCAACGACAACGCAGATCAGCTGTTCATTGATCCCGTCGAATGCATCGACTGCGGTGCCTGCGTGCCCGTGTGCCCGGTTTCTGCCATCTTTGCCTCTGACGACCTGCCAGACAAGTGGATCGACTTTGCGCAAAAGAACGCCGACCACTTCGGGCGGTAAATGCAGTCAGTGGGATAAGAAGCGCGCGGTGTTGCCGCGCGCTTTACCGTTGTTAGGATTGTGTACCGGAGGTTCATGTGACTGTGTCCGCTGACCAATTGCAGGCTGAGTTGCCACGGCTGCTTTCGCGTGTACAGGCGGGCGAGACTTTGGAGATTGAGCTGAGTGGCGAGTTGGTTGGTAGGTTAGTGCCTGCTCACACCGGTAAACGTCTGCTCAGCATTCTTGAAGGCAAGGGCGTCATACCGGATGACATCAAGACGCCCTACCGTGAAGAGACCGGATGCCTTGTAGAATTGCCCCGGACAGAAGCTACGGTCAAGCAGCAGCGTGAGCGCATGTTTGGATTACTTGCCGGAACCATGCGCATCCCTGACGATTTTGACGAAATGATGCGGGACGAAATTGAAGAGATGTTCTACGGCACGCCTTGACCCTGCTGCTCGACACCCAGTTGATCCTATGGCTGTATAGCCAGCCATCTCGAATGCCTGTGCGAGCTAGGCAAATGCTGCTGGACCCGGCCAACTCACTTTGGTATAGCCCGATCAGTGTTCTGGAAGTTCGCATCAAGAACGCCAAGGGACGCAGTGACTTCAACGTGGACTGCGGGGCCTTGCTCACGGCGTTGCGCGTCTCCGACATTACGGAACTACTTGTCACCTCCGACCATGCCATGCAAGTGGGCACTCTACCTCCTTTGCACAAGGACCCGTTCGACCGGTTGCTGCTGGCACAAGCCATTGTTGAAAACATCACGCTACTGACCACGGATGGTACGCTGGCGCTCTACCCATCCAATGTGCTCAACGTGGGCTAGACGTGTCCACCGCGCACCAGTCCGATGCCATAGTTCTGCGCACCTGGCCCTTTGGTGAAGCGGACCTGATGGTGGCTGTGTTCACCCGGGAGCAGGGCGTCATTCGGGGGGTCGCCCGGCACGCCATGCGCTCGCGACGACGCTTTGGGGGCGCGCTGGAACCCATGACCCACGTCCGTGCCGCCTGGACAGAGCGGCCCAAGCAGGATGTAGTGCGGCTGGACCGCTTTGAAATCCAGTGGTCGCCCCTGCGTGACCCGGTGGATTACCGGCGCGCAGCAGGCCTGGCGTTTTTGGCGGAAGTCCTTGAAGCTGCCCTGCCGGAGCGCGCACCGGAAGACGATATCTTTCGCCTGTCACTCGTGGCTGCGACAGCTTTAGGAGGCGGCAGCCCGCTGCCGGTCACCTATTTCGCCCTATGGATCACGCGGCTGCTGGGATGGATGCCAGACCTCAACACCTGCGCCGTGACAGGTGCATCGATGCGAGGCGAGACGGTGTACTACTCGCCGCTGCGTGACGGCGTTACCTGTGCGCGTGCACGGCCCAGCGGCTCGCTGCCCCTCACCGCGGAGACGATCGCAGCGGCGCACCGCATCTTTCAGCACCCCCTGCCCGCTCTGCTGCAGAACAGCCCTAGTACGCCTATCCTGCAGCACCTGCGGAGGTTTGTCGTCTCCACGCTGGAGCGCCATCTGGAGGAGCGGCTGCGCAGCGCTCGCGCCCTGCTCACGCTCTAGCTCGCTGCTTTGCCGCCTGCCGCAATCCACGCGTTCACGCGGCGCTCCAGCACGTCCAGCGGCAGCGCTCCGCTGTCCAGCACCTCGTCGTGAAAGGCACGCAGGTCGAACTTTGCGCCCAGCGCTGCTCGTGCGCGCTGTCGCAGCTCCAGCAGCTTCAGCTGGCCTGACTTGTACGCAAGCGCCTGCGCTGGCGTGGCGATGTAGCGATCCACCTCGGATTGCACACTACTCTCATCCACGGCGGAGTGGTCGTGGAAGAAGTCGACCATCTGCTGCCGCGTCCAGCCCTTGCTGTGTACGCCGGTATCGACCACCAGCCGGATGGCGCGCCAGATATCGGCCTGCAGGCGACCGTAGTCGTCGTACGGGTCCGTGTAAAAGCCCGCATCTTTGCCCAGGCGCTCAGAGTAGAGTCCCCAGCCCTCGACGTACGCGTTGTAGCCGCCTTCCTTGCGGAACTCTGGCAAGCCTTGCAGCTCCTGCGCGATGGAGATCTGGAGATGATGGCCAGGCAAGCCCTCGTGGAAGGCGATGGTCTCCGCGACGTACAGCTGCCGATCCTGCGGATGGTACGTGTTCACGAAGAAGACACCGGGCCGCTTGCCATCGGGCGTTCCATGTTCGTAATAGGCCGGGGCTGCCCCAACCTCGTTGTACGCCGGTACGGGCTTCACCTCCAGCGGTGCCTTGGGCAGCCTGCCGAACCGCTCCGGCAGCTTTGCTTGCATGGCTGCCAGCGGCTTACGATAGGCATCCAGCAGCTGGTCCGCGGTTGCCGGATGCAGCTTTGGATCAGCTTTCAGGGCAGCATTGAAGCTCTTCAGGTCGGTGTAACCCAGCTTCTTGG
>CALMRM010000009.1:10405-11555 GCA_937871605.1 uncultured Terriglobus sp.
GTACTTCTGCCAGGCCAAGCTGATGCAACTCGTCCGCGGATCGGCTCTGCGTGGTGTTTTGCCGTATCAGGTACTCGTAATAGGCCTTGCCGTCTGGAAGTGCAGAGGCTGTCAGAGTGGTTCTGCAGGCTGGGATGTACTGTGCTGTCAGAAAGCGGCTGAAGCGGTTGTACGCAGGCAGCACCTGCGCGGTGATGGCCTCCATGGCATCGGTACGAATTCGCTTCTGCTCAGCAGCGGAGACACCGGCTGGAAAGCTCTTCAGGGGCGCGGCGAAGGGGCCATCCTCCGCTTTGACGGCGGCCAGCGCGGCAACCTGGGCCTGTACCGTTTGCGCCAGCGGCTGTGGAAGCGTGCGTCCGCTGTCTGCGCCGGCGCGCATGCTGTCCTGCACCTGCGCGAAGGCAGTCGGAATCGCCCGCAGCCGGGCAAGGTAGTTGTTGTAGTCGCCAACGGTCGCAAACGGCATGACCGCGATGGTCTGCGGAAAGGTCAGTTGCGGACCAAACTGCTGCGACACGGGCATCTGCCATGTCTTGAATCGGGCTCCAGCCTCGTCGTCAATCAGTTGGCGCAGCAGCAGCTCCGCCGAGAGCTGCTCCTGCTCCGGCAGGCCAGCTGTCGGTATGGTGCCCAGGCGGCCAATGAACTCTGCCTCGCGCTGCAGGTTGCTGTTCGCCGCATCCGCACTGTAGTCGCTCCAGCGGTCGTTATAACGAGGGTCGCCCACAGAGGTGGCGGTTTCAGGCGAGGCTTTCAGCGTGTACTGCCAATAGTCGTCGAAGAGCCGGTCCAGGGCGCGTGTGCGCTCCTCCACACTGGCAGGGGCGGCCTGTGCTGCCGCAGGTGATGGGACGGTCTGGGCAAACGCGGCAGGGCAGAGTGCGGCGAACAGGAGAAGAGGACGTGCGGAGAACAGGGACATGCGCAAAAGAAAACTCCAGCAGCCGCAGTGTACCGCGCTGCAGCTGCTGGAGTTTTAAGTGGGGGAGGGTTACACGGTAGCCATGACGGAAAACGTGTCAAGCATGCGGTAAAGCGTGGAGCGGCTGATGCCTAAAACCTCAGCTGCTCGCAGCTTGTTACCGTCGCAGCGGCGCAGTACGGAAAGTACGTGAGCACGAACGACGTGGTCGAGCCGCCACGCGCG
>CALMRM010000009.1:11565-14459 GCA_937871605.1 uncultured Terriglobus sp.
GCGTAAGTTGGCGGGTGGGGCAAAAGGGGGCGCTGTGGGAACGATGTGCGTGCTCACACCTCGCTTATCGGCGCGCAACGTACGAAGCTGAGACGGGTAGACAACCCAGCTTGAGGCCCCTGCGAAAAGATGTTTGCACATGGCAGCAAGGGGGAGGGCCTATGGCCCTCCCCTGCTGCGTTGCTAGAGTCGTTCCTTACTGGGCGGTAGCGCTGGCGCAGTAGGTATCGAAGGCACGCGAGAGCTCCTGTGCAATGGCTGGGGCATTGGCGCTTTCGATGGCGGAGCGCTGCATCAGGTACACCAGCTGGCCGTCACGCAGGATGGCGATGGCTGGCGAGGTGGGTGGGTGGCCGCCAAAGTAGCCGCGGGCCTTGTCTGTGGCATCGCGATCCTGCCCGGCAAAGACAGTGATGCTGTGGTCCGGCTTTTGCGTATTCTGCATGGCCATGCGCACGCCCGGCCGCATTTTGCCCGCGGCGCAACCGCAGATGGAGTTGACCACCACCATGGTGGTCCCTGGCCGGGCCAGCGCGGTATCCACTTCACCGGCAGTACGGGCCTCTTCAAGTCCGGCGCGGGTCAGTTCCTCGCGCATGGGAATGACCATAATCTCTGGATACATGCTTCCTCCGGGCAGCCGCGCTTTGCGCGAGCCGCTTCGTTCCTATTCTAGATGGATGCCGCGGCAGCGCTCGGCGACTCGGCTCGAGGGCAGAGGTGGCGCTGTTAGCCTGAAGCGGTGGAGTTGAGAGAGCATGTCGCGCTGGCGCCGTACACCACGCTGGGCGTCGGTGGAGAGGCGCGCTGGTTTGCTTCTGTCGTTAGCCAGGCGGACGCTGTTGAGGCATTCACCTTCGCACGGGAGCGCGGCCTGCCGGTCTTTGTGCTGGGTGGCGGCAGCAACGTGCTGGTGTCAGACCGGGGCTTTGCCGGGCTGGTCATCCATGTCGCCATCTGCGGCCTGGCCGAGCGTACGCTGCCGAACGGCAGGGTGCTGCTGGAGGTGGGCGCGGGCGAATCCTGGGATGGTCTCGTGCAGCACACCGTAGAGCGGGACCTTGCGGGCATGGAGTGCCTGGCGGGCATTCCCGGCACGGTGGGGGGCACGCCCATCCAGAATGTGGGCGCGTACGGGCAGGAGGTGGGTGAGACCATCGCTGCGTTGCACTGCATCGATCTACACACGCTGCAGCCGGTGGAGCTGCCGAACGCGCAGTGCGGCTTCGCCTACCGCACCAGCCTGCTGAATACCGCGGCGCGTGGCCGGTATCTGGTGACCCGTGTCGACTTTGCCTTGACGCCGGGCGGCGCGCCTAGGCTCGACTACGCGGACCTGCGCAGGCGCTTTCCACAAGGAGCGATGCCGAGCCTTGTGGAGGTAGCTGAGACCGTGCGTGCGATTCGCCGCAGCAAGGGCATGGTGGTCGATCCGGCTGAACCCAACTCCCGCTCCGCAGGGTCCTTCTTTCGCAACCCGGTCCTGAACCAGGAACTGCTGGAGCACGCCGCACACGCCGCGGGTGTTCCGTTGGAGGCGGTTCCGCACTGGCCGGCAGGAGAGGACTTTAAGGTGCCCGCAGCGTGGCTGCTGGAACACGCCGGGTTCGTGCGTGGCTATACGCTGGGCAACGCGGGCATTTCAGCGCGGCACACGCTGGCGCTCATCAATCGTGGCGGCGCAACTGCCGTCGACATCGTTGCGTTGCGCACTCGCATCGTGCAAACCGTTCAGGAGCGCTTCCGCGTCCGGTTGGAGCAGGAGCCGGTCTGTGTAGGCGAGATTGCTGCACCGGCGGAAGAGGTCGCTGGCGAGCTACCGCAACAGGGCTCGGCGTAGCGCCTCGCGCTCGGGCGCGAGAACGTCGCCTGCCGTGCCGTGTGCAGTGACCCGGCCCTCCTCGAGCCGGATGATCTCGCCTCCCGCGGCAGAGGCTTCCACAACATCGTGCGTGACGGACACCACGGGCAGGTGGGCCGACGTACAGTAGTCGCGCAGGCGGGTCAGCAAGGCGTCGCGCTGTTGACCGTGCATGCCCGTAAACACCTCGTCCAGCAGCAAGAGCCGGGGCTGGCTGGCCAGGGCCCGTGCGAGTGCCACGCGCTGGTACTCGCCGCCAGAAAGCGTGCGGATCTGCGCCTGTCGCAGCGGCTGCAAGTCAAGTAAATGAAAGAGTACGTCGACTGTGCCTGTCTGCCCTTTGCCGCTCGGGCTGCCAAAGCGGATGTTTTCCACCACGCTCAGGTGTGGGAACAGTGCAGCCTTCTGCGCCACCAGGGCGATGCGCCGCCGGTGGGTTGGAACGCGGGAGAGGTCCTCGCCATGCAGCGCGACGCGTGCGCCAGCCGGCGACCACAGCCCCGCCACCAGCCGTAGCAGCGAAGACTTGCCAGAGCCAGACGGCCCGAACAGCACCGTCCAAGGCGAGTGTGCCGCAATGTCTACCTGCAGCAGCAATGCGCCGAGCGCAGCGTCGCAGTACACGTGCAGCGGGGCGCCCTCACGCATGCTGGTGCTTCCGGCGGTGCAGCAGGGGCCGGGCATACAGCAGCAGCAGCGCCGCTGTGGACACCCCCAGCAGCAGCAGTGCCAGCCGGTTGGCGGCGGCAAAGTTGCCATCCTCTACCAGGTCATAGAGCGCAATGGACAGCGTGCGTGTTTCGCCGGGAATGCTGCCGCCTAGCATGAGGACCACCCCGAACTCCCCCACGGTGTGCGCGAAACTCAACGCCACGCCGACCGTCACCCCCCGGCGCGCCAGCGGCAGGTGAACGCGCCAGAACGTGCGCCACGGAGCCGCGCCGGTGGCGGCGGCGGCTTCCAGGAACGCCGATGGCACGCCGCGCAACGCCGCCTGAAAGGGTTGCACCGCGTACGGCAGGCTATACAACAC
>CALMRM010000009.1:14469-19562 GCA_937871605.1 uncultured Terriglobus sp.
CGCCCAGCATCAGCACCACGCCGAACTCACCCACGGTGTGGGTCAGGGTGAGCACCGCTGCGGTCAGTACTGCACCCTTTGCGAGCGGCAGGGCGACACGCCAAAACCGGCGCAACGGGCCCGCGCCCAGCGTGGCGGCTGCGGACAAATACGCGGGATCGACCGCCCGCATGCCGGCCACCACGGGCTGCACCGCGAAGGGCAGGCTGTAGGCAACGGATCCAACGACCAAACCGGTGTAGGAGAACGCCAGCGTGTGCCCCAAAAGCGCGGTCAGCCAGCGCCCCAGGTGCGTTTGCGGCCCAAGGCCCCACAGCAGGTAAAAACCAAGCACAGTTGGCGGCAGCACCAACGGCAGAGCCACAAGCGCCTCCGCGACGAAGCGCCAACGACTGCTTGACAGCGCGATCCACCCCGCCAGCGGCAGGCCGAGCGCCAGCAGTACGACCGTGGTGGTGCACGCCAGCTTTCCCGTCAGCAAAAGGGCATCGCTGTCCATCTATGCAGTGCCTCGCAAGCTGAGCAGCATGCCCTATTGTGCGGGCTGGAGACCCAGTTTGGGCAGGTTGTTCTGTACCTCGTCGCTCAGCATGAACTTGAGCAGCTGGTTCGCGCCCCCCGCATTCTTTGCCGCCTTCAACACCACAGCGCACTGGCGAATGTTGGGGTACTGCGACGTAGGAAAGAGGACGAAGGTTCCGGCCTCTTTATACTTCGGGGACACGGCCAGCGTCTCTGACATGAGTGCCAGTTCCGCGTTGCCGGTCAGTGCAAACTGTGCCGCCTGGGCCACGCTCTCCGCCTGTTTCAGGTGTGGCTGCACATTTGTGTAGTAGTTCAGCTTCTTCAGCGCGGCCTCCGCGGCCCGGCCATATGGCGCGCGCTCCGGGTTGGCCATGGCCACAGATTGCAGGTCCTTGCGCTCCAGCACCTCCAGGTGAAGCGGGTTGAAGCGCGAATCCTTGCGCGTCCAGAGCACCAGCAGGCCGTTGGCGTAGGGGGTGGGCTGCTTGGTTTCCGTCAGGTTCGCGGCCACCAGCTGCTCTGCAAAGTAGAAGTCGGCAGAAAAGAAGATGTCAGCGGCGAGGCCGTTCTGCAGCTGCTGCGCAATCGCGGCGGAGGAGCCGAACGTCACCTTGAGCTTGAGGCCGGTCGCGCGTTCGAAATACGGCCCAACCACCTGGAAGATCGGCTCCATGTCCGCGGCGGCAGCCACCCGCACCTCGCCGCCCTGTGCAGTTGCGGAGCGCTGAAACAGCACGGTTGCGGCAAGCACCACCAGCAGTACGGCACCCATGCGCTTCGCACTACGGTACCCTAGAGAAACCCATGACATCGCGTTCACACCAGCTTCGATGCATCGGAGGCGGCGAGCGAATCGCACCGGATGCGGTCTCCAGCGATTTTCGTGACCCAACGACCGGTGAACTGTACGAGATTGAGTACCCGTGGAGCGAGAGCAGCGCAGAGCCGGCGGCCAACCGGCCAAACGCCTCGGCTTTGCGACACCTCTGGGCTGAGCGCCGCGATAGCACCCTGCCCATCGATCAGAGCGGCGTGTGGCGCTACCGTGAACTGCTGCCCATCCTGCACGACGATCACCATGCCGTCACCCTGCGCGAAGGCAACACGCCGTTGTACGACCTGCCGCGCACGGCCAAGCTGCTTGGCCTCGATTTCCTTCTCGCCAAGCACCAGGGCATGAACCCGACAGGCTCGTTCAAAGACACAGGCATGACCGCCGCGCTCTCCGTCGCAGCCGAGCGTGGCTACCAGTGGGTCGCCTGCGCCAGCACGGGCAACACCTCCGCGGCCATGGCGGCCTACGCGGCGCGCGCGGGCCTGCGTGCCATCGTCTTCATTCCCGAGGGCAAGATCGCATGGGGCAAGCTGTCGCAGTCCATGGACTATGGCGCGCTCACCGTGCAACTGCAAACCGACTTCGACGGCTGCGTGAAGATGCTGGCCGAACTGGTACGCCGCCACCCCATCTACCTGCTCAACTCCGTCAACCCGTATCGCCTGGAGGGCCAAAAGACCCCGGCAATCGAAATGTGTGAGCAACTCGATTGGCAGGTGCCCGACCACGTGATCGTGCCGGGCGGCAACCTGGCCAACGGCTCCGCGCTGGGCAAAGGCTTCGGTGAACTCAAGCATCTTGGCTTCATCGACCGCGTGCCCAAGATCTCCATTATTCAGGCAGAAGGTGCCAACCCTCTCTTTCAGTGGTTCACCAGCGCCGAGAAGCTCCTGCAGCCGGTGACGGCGGATACCCGCGCCACGGCCATTCGCATCGGCAACCCGGCCAGCTGGCGCAAGGCTGCCCGCGTGATCGAAGCAACCGGCGGCTGGTGCGAGCAGGCCAGCGAGCAGGAGATTGCCGTGGCCAAGGCGCAGATTGGTGCGGAGGGCATCGGCTGCGAACCGGCCAGCGCCGTGACCCTGGCCGGGCTCAAAAAGCTGCAGGCGCAGGGCCGCGTTCAGCCCGGTGAGCGCGTGGTGCTGCTGCTGACCGGCCACACGCTGAAAGACCCGGAGTACACGATCGACTTCCACAAGAACCTGCTGGCCACCGGCGTGGCCGAGGCGGAGCCCTACCGCAAGCCGCCCATGGTGCTGCCCGCCGAAGAAGCGACGGTCCTGCGGGCGTTGGAAGCGGAAATGGCAGTCACGGCATAGATGGCGGAGGTTTGGAACGCAGAGGACGCGGAGGCGGGACGCAGAGGTCGCAGAGCACCGATTCGCCTGCGCTTGCCCGCCACCTCGGCCAACCTTGGCCCCGGCTTTGACGCGCTGGGCCTGGCCATGGCCTTTGCGCTGCACATCGACGCACGCGAGGCGGAGGCAACCACCATTGTCGCGACCGGCCGCAATGCTGCCCAGTGCGGCGACGTGGGCGACAGCCTGGTCATCGCCACCTACCGTAGTGTGTTGGCAGGGCAGGGCATCGACCCGCCACAGCTGCACCTCGACCTCCACAACGAGATTCCGCTCGGCATGGGATGTGGCTCGTCAGCCGCGGCGCTGGTGGCGGGTGTGGCGCTGGCCTCCCATTTCGGCGGTCTGCGCTGGACCGCACAGCAAATGCTCACCGAGGCGTCGTTGCGCGAGGGGCACCCGGACAATGTTGCAGCCTGCGTGCTGGGCGGCCTGGCGGTGTCCTCCATGGCGCAGACGCCAGCCGGCGGTATCGTAGTGGACGCACTGTCTCTCCCCCCGCCCGTGCCGTGGCAGGTGCTGCTGGCTATACCCGGGGCATTCCTGTCCACCAGCAAGGCACGGGCGCTGCTGCCAGACACCTACAGCCGGGCCGACGCCGTGAGCAATGTGCAGCGCGTCGCCATGCTGGTGGCAGCCTTTACCCAGGGCCGTGCAGACGTGTTGCAGCGCGCCATGGAAGACCGGCTTCACCAGCCGTACCGCTCGGCGGCGTGCCCGTTGCTGGGCATGCTGCTGCCCTTGGCTGGGCGCAATGGGGTACTTGGCGTTGCGCTCTCGGGTGCCGGGCCGTCCGTGCTCCTGCTTGTAGAGCCCGCGGTAGACATGGCCGCGGCCCGCTCGTTCGTGCAGCAGCATCTACAGTCCAGCGGAGTTTCTGCTGACTCGGTCGAACTGGTCTCCACGACAGTTGCGGGCCCAGCGTTGCTAGCTAGTTAGATTACCTAATGGTTACCGCCGTGTCGTGACGAAGGTGCGGGCGTGGTGATAGTGTGATTCACGTAGAGAGACCCTGGGGGAGGGTTGATCTGCGAAGCGCCCGTTGATCTCTGCGTGAGGTCCGGGCGCTTTTACGTAAGCGCTATCGCATACAGCAGGCACAAGGCTGCACGTCAGCGCTCTGCGGCGCGCGGATCGGCCCAGTCGCGCAGGGCATCGCCAAGGAACGAGAACGCCAGCACGCACAGCATCACCGCTGCGGCCGGGGCAGCGACGGTATGGGGCGCGTCGAAGAGGTGTGCCCGTGCGTCGTTCAGCATGGAACCCCAGCTGGCAGCGGGTGGCGGCACACCCAGCCCTAGAAAGCTGAGTGTCGCCTCTGCCATCACCGCAGCAGCCATACCCAGGGCCGCCTGTACGATCACCGGCTGGATGACATTGGGCAGAATGTGCCGTAGCAGCAGGCGCAGGTCGCTGGCGCCCAGGGCGCGTGCGGCTTCCACATATTCCCGTTCACGTGCAGCCATAACCTGCGCCCGCACCAGCCGGGCATAAGTCACCCAGCCGGAAAGGGTGAGTGCAAGAATGGCGTTCCGGGTACCCGGTCCCAGGAACGCCACAAAAGCAATCGCCAGCAGAATGCCCGGCATGGCCAGAAAGGCGTTCATCAGGTACACGTTGAGCACGGCATCGCGCCAGCCGCCATAGAACCCGGCAACGGCACCCACCAGCAGACCCAGCACCAGCGAGCCGCTTACCACCGTAACCGCCACCAGCAGCGACAATCGCGCCCCAAAGAGCACGCGTGACAGTATGTCTCGGCCCAGTTCATCCGTTCCCAACGGAAAGGCATGGCTGGGCGGCAACAAGCGCTGATCCAGGTGCAGCGCCGCGGGGTCATACGGCGCAAGCTCGGGTGCAAACAAGGCTGCCAGCACAAATAGCAGCAGCAAGCCCATGGCAACAAAGGTGACGCCGTGCCGCATGCTTCCACTCTAATATGGGCCAAACTGTAACATTCTGTGCCATCCATTTGCTTGACTTTTGCTACCTGCTTGGGGAGACTTGAGGCAGAGACGGACTCGCAGCAAGGAGCCGCTCATCACGAAACGAGGCTGGAATGGACCTGAAGCAGGAGCGGATTGTTGTTGCCGGAGCGGGCGGCTTTATTGGCGGACATCTGGTCAGGAGCTTTCTGGAACAGGGCTTCAACGTGGTGGGCGCGGTAGACGTAAAGCCGCTTGACGAGTGGTACCAGGTACACCAGGGCAAGGAACTAAAGAATCAGACCCTGGACTTGAAGGACCTCGGGAATTGCCACACCGCACTACAGGATTCAACTGTGTGCTTCGACCTGGCTGCGGACATGGGCGGCATGGGCTTTATCGAGAACAACAAGGCTCTGTGCATGCTGAGCGTGCTGACTGGCACGCACC
>CALMRM010000010.1 GCA_937871605.1 uncultured Terriglobus sp.
CAAGTCCGCAGCCTCGGGGTCGGCGAGGCGGAGCAGGGGGACGAACGGGGAGACGTTGAGGTAGGCCAGGCGCTGCCGCGCGAACTTGGCCTGCTCGTCCGCGATGAAGAGCTGGATGCCGCCGGTGACGCGGATGTAGCAGTCATGCCCGGCGGAGACGACCAGCCCGCACGCCGCCTCGGCCGCAGGGCGCAGCAGCGCCGCGAGCCGGACGCGGGTCAGCGTCCCGGCCTGCTCCGGCCTGGCGTAGGCGGCGGTGATGACGTCCGGATCGACCGCCGCCTCGATGGTCTGACGCCGGGTTCCGCCGGGACGGCTTGGGTTGCGCCCTTCGGAGCGGCCATGCGCCAGGTAATGCCAGAACGGGTTGACCCCGTGCTCGGCCACGTCGCGGTTGGCGTCGAGGTAGTAGAGAGTATCGAACCACGCCGCGGGATCACGCCCTTCCGCCCAGCCGTGGGTGCAGTAATGGCGCACCGGGTCGATCCCGGCACGCCGGATGTCGTCGTACATGCCAAGGTAGAACCCGGCGTCCAGCCGCCCGGCGACGGTGGCCTCGACGGGATCGCCGTAGCTGGGTGCCGGACCGGCCTGGGCGGCGCCGGGCTGCTGCAAATCCGCGCGCACCGTGTGCGTCTCGAACGGCACGTCGAGGGGGAAGCGGGTGGACCGGAGCGCGCCCGCATCCCCGGGTGCGGCCGCGGTTGCCGCGGGGGCGTGGCTGGTCCGACTTCGCAACATCCGATCGCCAAGCTACGGTGCAGGGCAGCCCTCGGCAAGGCGTCGGGCCAGATTTGCCGCGGGTCGTGCAGCCAAGCCCGGGAGTGCGGGCGGGCCCGGTGGCGCGCAGGATTGTATGCCGCGATGCAATGCAATAACGGTGGCGCGCAAGGGCTTTGCCCAGGCTGTGACAACGTTGGATGGAACACGCATGATAGCCGAATCGATGCGGTCGCCGATCAACTGCCAGCTCGACTCGGTGGAGGAGGGGGTGATCTCCGGCTGGGCGCACGACCCGAACGGCCGCTCGCAGCCGGCGCGGTTCTACGTGTTGGTGGACGGCCAGCAGACGGCGGAGGTGGTGTGCGACGGCTTGCGCCCGGACGTGGCCAAAGCCGGTTCGGCGCCGGAGGCGGTCGGCTACAGCGTGAAGCTTCCGTTGCAGGCGCTGGACGGCGAGCCGCACCGCGTGGAGTTCCGCGACACCCGGCGCATGCCGATGATCATCCGCTCCCAAGGCAACACGGCGGACTCGTTCGACTACAGCCACAAGTGGCGTCCCCAGGTGCAGAGCCACGTCGATGGCCTGCGCGGCAGAGGGCTGGAGGGCTGGGTACTGCGGTCCAGCTACGAGACCGGCAGGCTCGACGGCAACTGCATGGTCCGCATCGCTTGCGACGGCATCACCATCGGCCATGTCCGCGCTAACCGCGTGCGCACCGATGTCGGCCGCCTGCTGAATGGCTCCGCCTATTGCGGCTTCCGCTTCGTGCTGCCGCCATCCATGCGGCGGGGACGCAAGCAGAGCTACCGCTTCTACCTGATGCCCGACAACGAGGAGCTGGAGAAAAGCCCACTCGTCGTCAGCCTGATCTCCGATGCGGCGGAGGCCCAGCTGGCCGAGCTGTCGGACGAGATCAACTACATGCATGTCCGGCTGACGCGGCTTAGGCGCAACCTGCTGAGCCTGGTCCCGCAGAAGACCTACCTGCTGGCGGATTACTCCGAGTGGTTTCCCGAATACGCCGCCGCCCTGAAAGCCCGCGTGCTGGCGGATCGAGACCCCGGCGCCAGCTCGCCGCTGATCAGCGTCGTGTGCCCGGTGTACCGCCCCAAGCTGGACGAGTTCCGCGCAGCGGTGGAGTCGGTCATCGCCCAGACCTACGAGAACTGGGAGCTGATCCTGGTCGACGACGGCAGCGCGAACGCTGCCCTGACCGCCTGCATCGAGGGATATGCCGCCCGTGACGCGCGCGTCGTCGTCCGTCCCATGGCCAAGAACGGCGGCATCAGCCGCTCGACCAACCTCGGCCTGAAGGAAGCGAAGGGCGAATGGATCGCCTTCTTCGACCATGACGACCTGCTCGCCGAAACGGCGCTGGAAGTGATGCTGCGCGCGGCCCAGGCGAGGGGCGCCAAGCTGGTGTACTCGGACGAGGACAAGGTCGATGCGGCCGGCAGCTTCACCACGCCCGCGTTCAAGCCCGACTGGAACCATCGGCTGCTGCTGGGGGTGAACTATGTTTGCCACCTGCTGTTCGTTGAGCGCGGCGCGCTGGAGCGGGCCGGCCCGCTCGACAGCCGGTACGACGGCGCGCAGGACCATGACCTGATCCTGCGGCTGTCCGAGCACGTGCCGCCGCACGAGATTTTCCATGTGCCGGAAGTCCTGTATCACTGGCGCATCACGGAGAACTCGACCGCGTCCGACACCAGCGCCAAGCCCTACGCGCTCAACGCCGGGATCGCCGCCGTGCGCGACCACCTCCAACGCATCGGACGGCCGGCGAAGGTGTCCAACATCCGGGACAGCACGCTCTACCGTCAGGATTGGCTGATCGATTGGGAGCCGTCCGTCGAGGTCATCATCCCGTTCAAGGACCAGGTGCCCACGACCCGCCGCTGCCTGCGCACCCTGCTCACCAAGACGCTGTACGATAACATGCGCATCACCGTGGTGGACAACTGGTCCACCAGCGACGAGGCGGCCGCCTTCTGCGCCGAGGCGGCGCTGCTGCCCAAGGTGCGCGTCATGCGGGTGGAGGAGCCGTTCAACTATTCCCGCCTGAACAACCTCGCCGCCGCCGGCTCGACGGCGGAGTTCTTCGTCCTCATGAACAACGACGTGTTCGTGGGCGATGGAGACTGGCTGCGGGTCTGCGTCAACGAGGCGCTGGCTGACCCGGCGGTCGCCATGGTCGGCGGCAAGTTCCTCTACCCGTCGCGCACCGTCCAGCACGGCGGCGTCATCATGGGGCTGGGCGGGGTCGCGGGCCACCTGGGCGTCGGCTTGCAGGAGGACGACCACGGCTTCGGCGGACGGCTGCTGTTCGCGCAGGAGTATTCCGGCGTCACCGCCGCCGCCGTGCTGATCCGCGCCCGGGTGTTCCAGGAAATAGGCGGCCTGGACGAGACGAACCTGCCGGTGGCGTTCAACGACGTCGATTTCTGCCTAAAGGTCCGGGCGGCCGGCTACAAGGTCATCTGGACGCCCGACTTCATCGCCGAACATCATGAGTCGCTCAGCCGCGGCGACGACGAGCGGCCGGCGCAGGAAGCTCGCTTCTTCCACGAGGCCGAGACCATGAAGGAACGGTGGGATGGCAGGCTTGTCCTGGACCCGTTCTACAACAAGAACTTCAGCCTGGAGCGCGCTCCCTTCACCGAGCTGTTGCCGCCGGACCAAGCCGTCGCCATCGACTGGGCAAGGGCCGCCGAGCCACCCTTCACCCGCGTCGATCCGATGCAGCCGGCGTATCTCGGCCCCAAGCGGCCCGTGGCGGCCGCCAAAGCGGACGCTCCGGCGGCCGTGGGCAAGGGCGGCTTGGTTGCCCCTGGGCGCCAAGCCGCGAAGCGCGGCGCGACCAAGCCGACCGGGCCTTCGCCCATCCGTAAGATGCGCGCTGTAGCCCACGCCTCCGTGTCTGACGAGAAGCCTCGCAGCACTGAGAAGCGCGGAAAGGACTGACTTGTCCGGCAAGCCCTTCGTGTTGAAGCCTCCTGCTGCCTGCTTGTTGCTTGCGTTCCTGCTGGGCGGCTCTTCCACCGCGTCTGTGAGCGCCGCCAATCCCGGGGGCAAGACCGTGTTCATCGGCAGCGTCGGTCCGGGTTACGCCACCTTGGCGGACCCGGCCGTGAGCGCAGCCATGCTGAGAACCGGCAGGATCGGGCTGTATCAGCACGCCAACGGCAATGCCTTGCTGACGCCGAGCCAGCGTTCTGCCCTTTGGGCCACCTGGAACGCCAAAGACGCAAAGGGGAACTGGACCGTGGCAGAGCTTGGCGGCAGTGCCGTCGAGGACCCTGGCTACCTCGGATTTTTTGGCGGGAGCTACCCTTCAGAGGTCAACGTCAATATGCTGACCAACTCCGGTGACGGAACCGGAGTTTATCGCTCCGTTGTCGGCGAAATGGAGCCTGGCCGCATGTATGGCGGATATACCTGCGCCGCGGACTTGGCCGTCATGGAACAGCAAACCTGTGGCGCCGTGCGGCACGGCGCGCGAACTGTGGCGATTGTCATGACTCCTAACGGCGGCGATGAGGATTTGGCGGATGGGTTCGCCACCGCGGCGTTCTGGACAAACGTCCGTACGGCGGCGCTGTTCGGCGGCGGCATCAGCTTGGACGTACCACCGACCTACTGGGTGCTGCGGGGTGCCGGCTACCAGGCGCAGGTGGCACAAATGGTCGCATGGGCGAACAGCAGCGGCATTCGCAGCAGCCTCATCGTCTCGCCCTATGCTGAGAAGTCGGACGCGGCTGGGCACACTGGCGGATGCGGTCACGATCCCGCTTTTGTGCAGAATATAGGCCGTCTGGCAGCGAGCCTAACACAGGCGGGTGCGTTGCCCACGCAATGGGTGGTGGAAGACTACGGCGCTGCGGGACCTGGCTGCGGCACTGGCAACGACGTCATGGCGGGCGATGACTCCGAAAGCCTCAATGCAGCTGCTCTCTTCCTTGCGGGCTCCGCACTGGTCTCGCGCCCAGCAGCGACGCCGCAACAGGCATTGGCAAGTTGCGGCGTAAGGTAACAGCTATGCGGCAGACACGGCCCAACAAGAAGGCGCAAACGTATGATTGACCGGTCAACAGTTGTGCAAGACGTGCTCGATCTTTTTGAGCGCCCGTCGTACCTGGAGATCGGCGTCGATGCGGGAGACACGTTCCGCTTCGTATCGGCTGCCTACAAAGCCGCAGTTGACCCTAATTTTAAGTTCGAACCACCTCCGAACACAGCCGTGGTGGAATATTTCCCCATGACCAGCGATGAATTCTTTGCGCGCAGCGGCGCAGCGCGGCGCCGCTTCGACGTGGTCTATGTCGATGGCCTGCATACCTTTGAGCAGACGCTGCGCGACATCATGAACGCCCTGCTTGTCCTGAACCACGGTGGTGTCGTCATCGTCGATGATATCTTGCCGTTGTCGTTCCACGCGTCGCTGTCCTCCCTGGACGAGGCGTTCCAAGTGCGCGACCACCTTGCGGCTAGCCAGCCCAACCTGACAGGGGACAATACCTGGATGGGGGACGTGTACAAGGTGGCCTTCTTCATCGAAACTTTTTTGCAGCAGCTTTCCTACGCGACGGTGTTGGAGAATCACGGCCAGCTCATCCTATGGCAATACCCACGGCCTACCGAAAGCATCGCGCGGCGGACGATGCTGGATGTGGCGTTGCTCAGTTTCGCCGACACTATCCTGCAACGGCAAGTTTTCCGCATTCAGCCGTTCGAGGCAATTTTGGGTAAAATACAGGCGAGCAAACATGTTGCTTGAGAGCTAGTCAAGATCAAGTGCCGGATGTCTGCCAATCGTTCCTTACCGACGCATTAACAATCCGCCAAAGGCGTAATTAGCTCGTTATTAGTGAAGTTAAACTCCGCAGTGTGGCTTGCGGAACTTAACTTGGCCTTCAAACTTGCTGAATAGCGTAGCCCCATAGCTTGGTGGGGTTGTGATGATCGACGTGTTTGTTGGCGGTGTGCAGGGTTTTGACACATTTGCTTCGGCGACTGTCACGGCCACTTTACGCGCAACTGGCCGGGTTGGCTTGTATGCCCACGCGAACGCGGTGCAGCAGGTTTACGATAATGGCGATCTGCCCAGCATCGTCTCGGCATTTTCTGGGGATGGCAGCGGCTTCGCCGAGCTTCCGTTCGAAACGAACGCCTCCGGCTGGTTCAGCAGCTATTACACCCAGGTTGACGTTGACAGCAATCTCACTCCATCCATTGCTGCCGTCGATGTCTCCTCCTATACGGTCGATTACAGTTCGTGGAGCGCCTACGTCCAAGCTGCAGCTGCAGTCGGCATTTCACGCGTCACCCCGATTTTTTCACCCAACGACTTGGCCGACCCGCTGGGCGACTTTGCCACGCTGCCGGCTTATGCAAGCCTGCGCGCTGCGGCCCTGCTGGGCGGCGGCATCACGCTCGACAGCCCCCCAAGCTACTCGCTGGCGCGCGGCTCAGCTTACCTGAGCACCATCGAGAGTGAAATCCGCTGGGCCAATGCGAACGGCATTACCAGCACCGTCATCGTGTCGCCGACGTCTGCCGACTTTGACAGCAGCTTCCGCGAAACCACGGCGCAGTTCATCGCCCAATTGGCTGCCAACAATGCTTTGCCGGACGACTGGGTGGTCGAAACTTACGCGACCGATGGCACCACCGTGATCGGCAGCGAAGCCGATCCGGAATCCATCGCCGGCGTGGCGCTCTGGATCGCACAGAACGCTGACACGCAGGGATCGATCCAGCATTCTGCAGCGTCGTTGACCTGGACGACGCCGGTCCACGTCGAGGTGGGCGGCGCGTCGACGCTCTCGGTCAACGACACAGATGGACAGGCCTATGTCTTCGGCGGATCGGGAGGCTTGTCCTTGAACTCTTCCGGCGCTTTGGACCAAGCCTCGACCACAAGCGGTTCGGTCAACACGGTGACCGTCGGTGCGTCCGCTGTGGTCAACAGCCTGGGCAAGGATACAATCAGCACTGGTGCCAACGCCACTGTCACGGTTGGCGGCTCAGCCGGCGTCACGACCGGTGCTAACTCGACCATAACGGTGCAAGGCGTGGCCACCATCAATGGCGGCGGCGGATCCAACACCTATACGGTCAGCGGCACCGCATCCGTTCTGAGTCAGGCTACCGGGAGTGATCTCATCAACGCGTTGGCCGGGTCGAATGTGTCAGCGACGGTGACAGGGGCGAATTTCACGCTAGCCGACTATGGCGCAACCGTTCGTGTCAGCGAAGCCGGAAATGGCTCGGCCTTGTCTCTGTCCGGCGGTGGCGCGCTGATCTATGGCGGCGCAGGCCAAACCATGACGGTGCAGACCAACACCGGAGTAGCCACCCAGGTGACGTTGGGATCTGGCAACGCCACAGTCGACTCTATGGGCAACGACGCGGTGGTGGGTGGCAGCGGGTCCAACCTGTATCTGTTCTCGGGCAACAGCAGCCTGACCAGCCAGTCGTCTGGGCAGGACGTGATCAACGCGCTGGCTGGGTCGACGCTGAACGCGTCCATCACCAGCAAGTCGTTTGAGCTGGCTGACTTTGGCGCTGCGGTGCACGTGAGCGAGACCGGCGGCGGCGACAACTCCAGCGTCACCCTGGCCGGCGGCGGCGCCCTGGTGGGCGGCGGCGCGGGCCAAGGGATCACGGTGAGCACCAACGCCGGGGTCGCCACCCAGGTCACCCTGGGCACCGGCAACAGCACGGTCATTTCCTGGGGCAACGACACGATTCAAGACAGCACCGGGAGTCACACGATCCAGGTGAACGGCAATGCCACTGTGACGTGCCAGACGACTGGCTCAGACTGTGTTCGCACCATGGCAGGCTCTAACGCGACGGTCGCTGTGACTAGCCCGTCGTTCAAGCTCTTCAACAAGGGCGGTACGGTCAACATCTCTGAAACGGGCGGTGGCGACAACGCGTTCGTGGGCTTGAATGGTGGCAGCGCCACAGTAACGGGCGGTGCCGGCAATGGGTTGACGACCACGACGAGCGCTTCGACCGCGTCCAAGGTGACGGTCGGCGCTGAGGCCTCACTGGTTAGGAGCAACGGGCAAGACACCGTCTTCGGCGGTTCCGGTCAGCTTACTTTCATCGGTGGCAGCGAGGCGTCCAGCGTCGTTGGCGGTACAGGTGGCTTAATCATCGAAGCTGGGTCGGGCAATCTTACCGTAACGGGGGGCAGTGCGGCAGACATCTTCCATGCTGGGACGGGGACAAACCTGTTCACCGAAGGTGCGGGTAACGATGTCAGTTACTTGGGCGCGGGCAACAGCACTGTCATCGGCGGCAGTGGAACCAACATTTATGACTTCGTCACTGGCAGCGGCAGCAGGTCGATCGACGTGCAAAATTTTCACGTCGGACGTGATACAGCCAATTTTGGCGGAAACGCGATATCCAGCCAAACGGTCGTTAATGGCTCTCTGAAGGTCGTCCTGAGCGATGGTGCCCTGGTCACGTTCGACGGAGTCACCAAAACCATGTGATAACCCGGTGGCGGGTGATGGACTATACTTCACCCGAACGCTACTGCATTCAGCACATCCTGGAGCATCGCCGGGTCAATGGTATAAGAACTCAGGTGCGCAGGAAGATCGCCGTTGCAGGTTGGCCCGAAGCATGCGACGTATCGATGCGACCGAACGGCCGCCAAGTCCCAATAGAAGGGTTCCAGCCATCCTTCCGGGCCAAGATAGACCGTCGTCGTTCCTTCCCGAGCGAACAGGCAGTTCGTCATCGCCGCTCCCATGCAGCCGACAACCATTTTGGCACCCGAAAAGGCGCTGACCTGTTCGGTAAAACTCATGGCCTCGACATCGACGACTTCGAACCCGCGCGCCTCTAGCAAGGCTTGGATTGTTGCAAGATTGACGAGCGAGCGTTTCCCGTGGTCCCGCCGAGTGATGAAGATGCGATCGGCAGCCGGCCGGTCCGGCCGCAAGCGCTCGTTGAGGAACCTCATCGCTTCTGGGCATTTCAGCACAGGGTGGTAGCTGACCGGCGTTGCATAATAGAGATTGCTGAAAGCATAAACACGTCCGGGTTTGAGGAGGCGGACCTCGATATCTTCGAAACCAGCGCAGAGTTGGTGAAGGGAGTCCGACCGTACATGGTCCATGATCATGCTGTCAGAATTGATCCATATGCGGATGGGACGGCCAGCAGCTTCGTCCTGGAGCGCGGCAAGCGCGCGCGCGCGGGGAAGGTCGTCAATGAGCCAATGTCCGTAGTTGTAGGACCCCGCTGAGCCTAAGAAGAAGTTTACCGCTTTCGTCCCGATAAGGCTATGCGTCTCGATGTCACGGCCTGCAAGATCAATCTGTTCGACCCATGGACGATCATTCTCTCGGTTCGTCTCGTAGACCATCCGCAAACCAGAGTTGGTGTAGCTAAATAGAAGGCTTTGATGGAGAAGACCTGATTTTAGGCAGACTAAGACACTTTTCACGCCACCGCTGTTTATTTTGTTGCATTTTTCATAATACTGTTGAATGTCTGTCTTAAAATCGACGTTTCGCGTGTGAATCTCTGCATGTGGACGAAGATAGGAGTAGCTCTCGTAAAGGCCGGTGACAATGCGGCAGTAATCAGGGTTTCCTGTGCTGAAAGCTTCTAAGTTTGCCGATACCTGATAAGTTTTAGCTAAGTCATGAGACTTATACAGAATGTCGGGCAAGCAAGACATGAAATCCACAGCGCGGTTCTCCGTCTGAAATCCGGTTGAAGGCTCGAACGGCTGAAGCCGAGATATGGTCAGGTCTCCTGCGCCAGTGTTCGGCCGCTCGCGTCCAACGTCCTGTCACGATGCTCCCAAGTTCACACACCCTTCCTTCAGAGCCCATTTTCCGTATCATGCTTGTCGGATGTCTGTGCCTTGATGACAACCTTTGTCGAACCAGCCAGTCCAGCCATGACACGCCGATTGACACGGTTGCCTACCCGGTATGAGTCCCGACGTGGCCGTTCCGCTCGGCGTCCTCTTACGTTATGTCACTCCTCCTGCTTTCGCCTCACCTT
>CALMRM010000011.1:0-2822 GCA_937871605.1 uncultured Terriglobus sp.
TCGCGAACGCAACACCGTACGCTACTGTGGCTGCGCAGGCGCTGCCGTGCTGTTCGGCACCACGATGCCGGAGGGGCTACCCCCAGCCGGACGTGTTGTGTCTGGTGGCAGTGGTGGCGGTGTGCTAGTCAGCGGCCTTGGCGGTGCGGGTGGTTGCGGTGCGGACAGGCCAGGGATGAGGGGTGCGGTCGTGATCTGTCCGGTCACTGCCTGGTCTAGCGATACGCCATAGCGATCCAGCGTGTTCGCAAGAATCTGGAGAAGTGAAGCACGGTCGCCCGCATACGCCGCAGTCGCGGTGATCAAACTGTTCTCCGCCGTGGCCAGATTGCGTTCCTGCTGTAATACGTTGGCTGTGGTTGAGGCACCCAGACGGAACCGCTTCTGCTCCGCATCCAGCGCCTGCGCCTGGTAATCGCGACTTGCCTGCGCCGCCACCACAGAGGCACGGTCATTGGTCAGCGCAAATTGCCCATTGATGACCTGGATACGCACCTGTGTATACAATTGCTGCAGTCGCATCTGCGCCTGGCGATATTCCATCTGTGAACGCGCCTGATCGGCCTGCGCCGGACGGTTGCGGATGGGAATCTGCAGTGTCGCGCCCACGCCACGATCTGGCGCGCTGTTATTCAGACCATTGCTGAACGCGGTGCCGTACCCGCCTACGTTGCCAAGTGTGCAGTTTGGCACAGTCGGGTTCGAGAGGCAGATACTCGAAGTAGGATTAGGCGTTCCCGAGATACCAGTGCCTCCGTAGAAGGCATATGCGTTCAAGATGGGCAACAGGCCATTCTTTTCCGCCTTGATGGTGATGACGTTATTCGCCATGTTCAGCGCGGCCTGCTCGATTGATGGATTGTTGGCATAGGCCTGCTTGACCAGACTTTCCACCGGCATGTCTTCTTCCTGCAGGCGTTCCAGGCTTACGCGGTCGGTCGGCACCACCGGTGCGGAGGCCAATTGCGGATCGTTCAGGTCACGCACAATGGCCTGCTTCATCAACAACTGCTGGTATTCAAGATTCGACTGGGACGTCGTCAGCGACTGCCGGTCCGTGACGACGGCCTGATCAGAATTGACGATGTCCAGCGGTGCCAGCGTACCGATTTCGAGCTGTCGGCGATTGTCCGATGCAAGCTGCGTGGACTGCTGCAGCGCGCGCGTCTTCGCCTGCACGTCTTCGTAGCCGCTGACCAGCGCCCAGTAGATGCTCTCCACCTGCGTGATGCTGTAGATCAGCTGTTGGCGAAACGCGGAATCTGCGATGCGGCGGTCATTGCGCGCCTGCACCACAAAACGGTTCTGGACGCCCGGCCCAAACCCTTGCAGCAACTGCTGCGTCACCGTCGCGCGAAAGGCAGAGTTGTAGTTCGGCCGGTAGCTCGTGTACACCGAAGACGACGAAACACGCGAGTTCGTGAAAGACACGTTCAGCTGTGTGCCTGTGATAAAGCCCTGTTGGTACGCGAAGTTATAGGTAGATGTGTCCGCTACGACAGGGTTGGCATTCGTGAGGCTGGTAGCACTTCCACCCGTGGTCGTTGTGCCCGTGCCTGTGGTGCCACCTCCTGTACCCGTCGTACCGGTCCCCGTACCTGTCGTGGTGCCGGTGCCAGTGCCGGTCGTAGTACCGGTGCCAGTGCCGGTTGTTGTAGTCGTTGTGGAGCTGCCTCCACCCAGGCCAGTGCCACCCGGCGTCGTCTGGTTCTCGTACTGGATCGTGCCCGTCAGCAGGCCATCGCGGTTCAGCGGCGCGGGGCCTCCGCCATTTGTGCTCAGCACAAGGCCCGACGCACCCGTGCTGGTGCCGCCCGAACCGGTGGACGTGCCGCCAGGGCCACCGCCGCCGGTGACCGTGGACGATGTGCCACCCAGCGTGTTTGTAATCAAACCGGTGGACACACCGCGCAGACTGCTGCCTGCCTTGGCGCGCAGGATGTCGGTGTCGGCGATGTCAAGGTTGACGCGCGCAATCTCGATGTCGAAGTTGTTCTCCAGCGCCAGCAGCACCGCGTCCGAAAGGCTGAGAAAGATGCGACCGTCGCGCAAGAGGTCGCCGAGGCGCGGCGTGTTGGTCAGCCGCGGCGCATCGTAGTTTGTCGCGGTATACGGTGCTAATGGATCGTGAAAACGGTAGCCCTTGGGCTGGCTGTAGTCCTTCGCATGCTCGCGGAGGTACAGCGGGCCGGGGTGGTTCGGCTCCGGGGCCTGCGGCAGGCCCGGGCGTCCTGTGGTGTCTACCTGCTGCGCCTGTGGGGCCGCGGGAGCGGTCGGGTTGGTCTGGGCTCCCCGCACGCCACCTGCCCCCGGTACGGGTGTTTGCTGCGCAAACGCTGCCTGCGGTGGTACGGTTCCCAACAGCAGCAGAGCTACACTCGCCACTCCCTGCATCGTCACTGCTTTCACGCTTCTCTCCAGCTTCCCAACGGTGTCCTATACAGGACGCGCACTGCACCAGTCCGGACGCACTTTTTCCGCGAGCACAGCGCCCTTCGGACCCGTAGAGCTACTGTGCGCATCCGCGTGGAAGCTGGCTACGCATTTGTAGCTGCGCCTGCATGCCACGGCTTCCGCGAAGCCTAAAGTATAGCAACGGGACGGCACCGCACATGGTACGGTTCAAAGAACGAGGATGTTCCGCCAAGACCAAACTGCAACGGCTTCAACGGAGGGCAACTGCTTTCGCCTCGTTCTGGCATATGACGGCACCGGCTACTTCGGCTGGCAGGTGCAGCCCGGCCTCCCCACCATTCAGGGCACGCTGGCCGAGGCCATCCGGGAGGTGACCGGTGACGTCGTGCTGCCGCAGGGGTCAGGGC
>CALMRM010000011.1:2832-9837 GCA_937871605.1 uncultured Terriglobus sp.
AACCGATACAGGCGTCCACGCGGCGGGGCAAACTGTCTCGCTGACGCTGCAGGCGAATATCCCGGCAGAGCGGCTGCTGCGTGCGCTCAACCGCAGGCTACCTTCGTCGATCCGCGTGGTGGCAGCACAGCCTGCCTCGCTGGACTTCCACGCACGCGCCGGTGTCTTGCACAAAACGTATGAATACCGCATCTTTCAACGCCGCAGGCCGGGCAGCAAGGACGAGGCGATCTGCCTGCCTGCGGTGTCGCGCTATGCGTGGGACTGCCGCTGGCCGCTGCACGTCGCGCCGATGCAGGCTGCCGCAGAGCACCTCATAGGTACGCACGACTTTACCTCGTTTGCGGCCAGGGACCCGGACAGGGCTCAGCGGCAGGCAGAGCTAGGCGCCGACAACACCCGCACCATCTTCCACTCGAACTGGCACCAGCAAGAGGACTCTCTGTTGGTGTACCGCGTCACCGGCAGCGGCTTTCTGCACCACATGGTGCGCAACATCGTGGGCACGTGTGTACTGGCTGGCGCGAGCAGGGTGGCCCCGGCACGGATACCCACCATCCTCCGTGCGCGTAATCGCCAAGAGGCCGGCCCTACAGCACCGCCGCAGGGCTTGCACCTGGTGCATGTGGTGTACACCGCGAGTGCAACAAACCCTGCTGCAGCCCCGCCGCCACGGGTCGCCGTATGATTTTTCGCGATGGTGACCGCGCGTTGCAGCCACACCTGCGCGTTGCCCGCGTGGCAGAGATGCCGGGTGTACACCGCGCCTTTCGTTGGCTGCACCTGCAGGAACAACGCATCCTCGGATGGCAGCGCGAACTGGTCGCTATCCCGGCTCCACCGTTTGGCGAAGCCCCACGTGCCTTGTGGATGGCGGAGCGGATGCGCGAGCTCGGTCTGCATAACGCCTCGCTGGACGACGAAGGCAATGCACTCGCGTTTCTGCGTCCCGACGACGGCACAGACCCCCTGGTCATGCTGTCTGCCCACCTGGACACCGTCTTCCCCGCGGGTACGCCGCTCACGGTGCGTACGGAAGACACGGTACTGCATGCGCCCGGCGCAGCCGACAACGGTGCAGGTCTGGTCGGCCTGCTTGCAATTGCTGCCGCCTTGCAGGCCGGCGAGCTCCAGACCGGCACCAATGTGCTCTTCGCAGCCAACGTGGGCGAAGAGGCAGAAGGCAATCTGCGCGGCATGCGCCATCTCTTTACGCGGTCCCCGCTGGCAGACCGCATCCTTGGCACAGTGGCGTTAGAGGGTGCGGGCGTGGAGACCGTGGTGACGCGCGGCCTAGGCAGCCGCCGCTTTCGCGTGGAGATCGATGGTCCGGGCGGTCACGCTTGGACGGACGCTACCGTTCCGAATCCCATCACGGTGCTGGCTGCAGCCATCACGGCTCTCACTGCGCAGCCGCTGCCCACGCGGCCCCGGACCACGCTCAACGTCGGCGAGATCACGGGCGGCACCTCCGTCACGGCGGTGCCTCAGTCCGCTGCTGCCACCTTCGATCTGCGATCCATCGACGCGGGTGAGCTGCTGGCGCTGGAGGTCCGGCTCTACCGCGCCGTTGAGGACGCCGTACAGCGCGCCAACCACGCCGGCAGCGCACCCCTCCGCGCAACGGTCACCCTGATCGGCGACCGGCCTGCGGGCGCGCTGCTGCCGCACTCCCGCTTGCTGCAATCCGTGCAGGCGGTAGACCGGCACCTGCGCCTCCGGACGGAAGAGCGGCTCGGCTCGACCGACGCCAACATTCCCCTTGCCCTGGGCCGCGAGGCCATCGCCATCGGGGCGGGCGGCAGCGCGGGCGGCATCCACACCACGCGCGAATGGTATGACTCGCGTGGCCGCGACCTTGCCCTGCGCCGCGTCCTTCTCCTGCTGGTCGATTTTTGCAACAGCGTCCGTACCGAACCGTGAACGCAGCGTCGAGAGTAGGCGTCGCAGCCCAGCCGATGGTGGGCAACCGATAGAGATTGCGCATTCTTTCTGGGAAGGTTCGCTCACCTCCCACGCATACAAATGGGGCAGAAAGGCGTCTAAATCCCAGACCGGCCTGAGACACAGGCCACACGCTGTACTGACTGAGGACACGACAAACCACATGGAACCGCATACGTCCTTCTCCGAGAAGATTCGCGCACACCGGCTGGCTACGAGCTTTGTGCTGCTTGGAACGCTTTCCGCCGGCGTGCTTGCCGGTTCGCTGCTCACGGGCACGGTGCACGGTGCACAACAGAAGGTAGACACCTCTGACGCCACGCCGTTGCGCGTCCCGCCCGTTGTCTCAGAGGCAAACCAGTTCACCAAAATCGCAAAAGAAGTCGGCCCTGCGGTCGTCAACATCAACACCGAATCGCTGCCCAAGCAGAGCACCAACCCGCATGCCTCTCGTGGCAACCGGCGCGGGCAACAGGGCGATCCCGGTGACATGCAGGATTTTTTCAATCGCTTCTTCGGCGGCCAGGGTGGTGGCGGCGGAGATGACGACGATGATGGTGGTCCGGCAGGTGGTGAGCGTCGGGCCCTTGGCTCTGGCTTCATCGTCGATTCGCGTGGCTACATCGTGACCAACAATCACGTGGTGGACAAGGCAGACAAGATCAACGTCAAGCTCTCCACCGACTCAGAGAATGATCCGGGCCGTCCCGCGCATGTCATCGGCGTCGACAAGGACACCGACATTGCTGTGATCAAGATCGACGCTCCGCAGGCCCTGCCAACGGTCAAGCTGGGCAACTCTGACGGCTCGCAGGTGGGCGACTGGGTACTCGCGATCGGCAGCCCCTTTAGCCTGTCGCAGACGGTCACGGCGGGCATCGTCTCTGCCAAGAACCGCGTGGACCCGAGCGGTGGTGGCAGCCAGTTTCAGAAGTTCATTCAGACGGACGCGGCCATTAATCCTGGCAACTCCGGCGGCCCGCTGCTTGACATGTCCGGCCAGGTCATCGGTGTTAACACCGCCATCTATACGCAGTCCATGGGTTCGGTGGGCGTCGGCTTTGCGGTGCCATCCAACACGGTCATCAATGTGTACAACATGCTGGTCTCGCCAGACCACAAGGTCGTTCGCGGTAGCATCGGCATCAGCTTCCAGCCGCGCATGTCCTCCTCGGTCAGCCGTGTCTATGGTTTCGCCAATGGCGGTGTGTTGGTGGCATCCGTCACACCTGGATTCCCTGCTGACAAGGCAGGCATACGCAAGCAGGACGTCATTACCGCAATCGACGGCCAGCCTGTGAAGGACGGCGACGACCTTGTTTCCAACATTTCGCCGCGCCGCCCTGGATCGACGGTACACCTGACCTACCTGCGCGATGGCAAGCAGAACCAGGCCACGGTGACGATTGCGGACCGCGCCGAGATGGTCGCGAAAACCGATGGTGTGAGTGACGACGATGGTTCCAGTTCCCCCGACGTTCCAGACGTTGCACAGGATCGGCTCGGCATGTCCGTCAGCGCTCTTCCTGGGGAGGTCGCCTCTCGTCTCAAGGTGAGTGGTGGTGTGGTCGTTAATGCTGTCAAGCCCGGTTCTTTCGCCGATGACCTGCCGCTCAGCAAGGGCGACATCATTACCGAAATCAATCGCAAACCGGTGACGGACCTCAACACGTTCCGTGCTGCGGTTCGTTCGCTCAAGTCAGGCGACGACGTGGTCTTCGCCGTCCGGCCGTCGCAGTCGCGGGGTAACTCGAATCTGGTGGGTGGACGGCTGCCGTAACGTTCCGGTGACCGCAGGGGCAGCCGGTTTCTATCGGCTGCCTCTTGCCGTTTCGCCGGCGGCACTTGCTTGCGTGTACATCGAAGTTGGATACTGTCGTACGACGGGTCCACCGTGCAGGACCTCTGGGAACAATGCAGAACAGGATGTGTAATAGTGCACCAAGGCAGTCGTTACATGCTGGTGTTTGCCCTCCTTGCAGCCTCGTTGAGCGCTGATGCCTCTTACCTTCGGAGGGCAACAACATCTGCCAAGCACAAGCATGGCAAGCAAGCCAGGTCCACGCATGCGAGCCAGGCGGGCACCGCTAAGCCGCGCGCCATTGACGACACGCGAGCGACTGAGATTCAAACGGCGTTGGTAAAGGCTGGGTACCTGCAGGAAGTGACCGGACACTGGGACACCACCAGCCAGGCTGCCATGCAGAAGCTACAGTCCGACAACGGATGGCAGACGAAGATGATTCCTGATTCGAGGGCACTCATCAAGCTAGGATTGGGACCAGGCGCACCACCTCAGACCGGTCGGCCACCCGCGTCACAGGCCGTCCCGGCCAGCGGGCAGTGAGTGAGTTACGGACGCAAGCGCCCAGCCGGTAACGTGTAGATGACCTCGCCGGGCCGGGTATAGTGCAGCGCCTCGCGTGCCTCATGCTCCACCGCGTCAGGATCTTGCGTGAGCCGGTCGACATGGTTCTTCAACTGGCGGTTCTCCCCCTGCAGTGTCACCGATTGCTGCCGCAGATCCTGTAATTGCGATCGCTTGGCACGGTAGGCAATGACCCCGTTACGCCCAAAGATGACATGGAAGCCAAGGACCACCGCCAGCACAAGCACGGCACAGGTGGCGATGCGACGTCGCGCGCCGAACACAGCGCGGCCCGCAGAGCGGATGAAAAACATCGCGCCTCGGCGGCTGTGGTGTTGGCCTTTGACATTCACCCGTCCAGTAGAGCGCCATCACCCCACAACATGCAAGGCACGTACCGTTGGAGGTACCCTGCGCATGTGTCGAAGGTGACGATTCCACGGCTGCGATCCGTCCCGCAGCTGGTATGTGTGCCGGTCCACGGCGCTACAATGGAAGGTACGGAGAGGTTGAAGAGTACGTGATGCGCCCGACACAGTTAGCACCTTTTTCTAACACCCGGGCGTTCCCGTCCGTGGTCCACTCCCGCGCGGCGCTGTTTGCGGCCCAGGTTCTGATCGGCAGCTTGTTTGTAGCGTTGTGCTCGCACCTGGCTCTGCCCATTCCGTTTACACCGGTGCCACTTACCATGCAGCCCTTCGCGGTGCTGTTGGTAGGCATGCTCTTTGGGCCGTGGACTGGCTTTGCGACACTGCTGGTGTACCTGTGCGAGGGCGCTTCAGGCCTACCCGTCTTTACGCCGATGGGGCTACCCGGCATGGCGCGCCTGCTGGGACCAACCGGCGGCTACCTGCTGTCGTACCCCTTTGCCGCAGCACTCGCAGGAAGTGTTCGCAGGCTGCAACCCGGCATTTTCCTGCAGCATCTGGCCACCGGTGCCGCCGCCTTGCTGGTGGTGTACACCTCCGGCTCGCTCTGGCTGGCGCACACCCTGCACGTACCCTTCATCGCCGCTCTGTCTGCTGCAGTTCTCCCCTTTGCAGCGACAGACGTGGTCAAGGTAGGCGCAGCTGCCGGTCTTGCACTCGCTTTCCGCCCGGGCGGCGAACGCAGCTAGTCCGCTCTAGACCACTTTCTTACCTTCGACACTGCAGTTAGGATCTGTTCCCCATGAGTACTGTTGCGACCCCGGTGCGCGAGATCAAAATCGCGCACAGCCCCGACTCAGACGATGCCTTCATGTTTTATGGCCTTGCCACGAACAAGGTACGTGTACCGGGCTACAAGTTCACTCACGTCCTCACGGACATCGAGACGCTGAACCAGCGCGCGATCAACGATCCGTACTACGACGTCACCGCCATCTCCTTCCACGCGTACCCGTATCTGCAGCAGGAATACGCGCTCATGGCATGCGGCGGCTCTGTAGGCGAAGGTTACGGCCCCATGATCGTCGCACCACGCAAGTACACGCTGGACGACATCCGTACACTCCGCATCGCGGTACCCGGCACGCTGACCACCGCGTACCTGACGCTGAAGCTGTTCGCACCCGACGTAGAAACGGTGACAGTGCCCTTCGACCAGATCATTCCCCGTGTGAACGCCGGAGAGTTCGAGGCTGGCCTCATCATCCACGAAGGCCAGCTCACGTATGGTGAGAGTGGCCTGCACAAAATCCTTGACATGGGGCAGTGGTGGCGTGACCAGACCGGTGGCCTGCCGCTGCCGCTGGGCGGCAACGCCATTCGACGCTCACTCGGCCCTGAAGCCATGCGAATCACCACGCAGGCGCTGCGCGACTCCATTCAGCACGCCCTCGACGATCGTCCAGCTGCGCTCGAGTATGCCATGCAGTTTGCCCGCGATCTCGATACGTCCCTGGCAAACAAGTTTGTCGGCATGTACGTCAACGAACGCACGTTGAACTACGGTGACGATGGACGCAGGGCCATTCACACCCTGTTGGACATGGGGTACGAGCGCGGCATTATTCCGCATCGCGCGCAGATCGACTTCATCGACTAGCGCTTTTCGACTCTAGGCTTCGGTGGCGGCGGGTGCCGGAACACCCTCCGCCGGCACGAACACGCGGAATACCGTTTGTCCTAGCCGGGTTGCGGTGGCCTTGCGGCTGCGGACATGGATGGTCCCATGGTGCCGGTCCACGATCTCCTTGGACACCCACAAACCCAGTCCAGTGCCTGTAATGCCTTTGGTGGAGAAGAACGGCTCAAAGAGGTGCGCTGTCGTGTCAGCACCCATGCCGCTTCCATTATCGATCACGCTAAGCGCAAGCCCTACCTGCCCGGTCTTCCAGTTGCGCGTGCTTGTCGTGCGAATGTGGATGCAGCCGCCTGAGCCCACCGCATCGATCGCGTTGCTCAGCACATTGACAATTACCTGCCGGATCTCACCTTCGTAAGCGACTATGGGAGACACCCCACGGAAGCGCCGCTCGGTCAGGATCGACTGTCTGCGCAGGCGCGAGTCAAACAGCGCAAGCACCGTTTCAATCAGGTCGGTCACCCGCGTCGGCACCGGCCTGCTGGACTGGCGATGAAAGCGCAGAGTTTGCACCGTGATCTGCGCAACGCGGTCGAGCTCCTTCTGCGCCATTTCCAGGTACGCCCTGCCTTGGGTGTCCAGTTCTCCCTGCTGCACCAGATACAGGCAGTTGGTGATAGCTGCCA
>CALMRM010000012.1 GCA_937871605.1 uncultured Terriglobus sp.
GCTTTAGCCATGCCAACACTCGCCTTCTCTCCTGATGGCTTTAGCCGCTGAGGTCTGCTTTTCACAGCGGACCTCGGGGGCTAAAGCCCGGTCTCTGATCCGGACCTTCTGGCACAGCTGAAGCTGTGCCCTTCTGCCAGCTACAGCTTACGGCACAGCTGAAGCTGTGCCTTCTGCCAGCTACAGCCTGTACTTCGATGGTGAGTTCAAAGTCGGTCGAAAAGCGGCGCGCAAACGTAGCTTTTTTGCAGGTGCGATAGGCTGATGCGGGGGACGCTGCGCGCCATTGCCGCCGTTCCAGAGGAGACAGTGTGAACGAGACAAGCGTGCTGCAGATGAACCGGCGTGCATTCCTGCGCAACGGAGGCTTGGCGGCAGCCGCGGTTGTGGCAACGGCCGAGGGTGCAACCGCTTCGGCAGAACCGCCCGCGCTCGCTGCTGCAGATGGTGCCGCATCCGGCAGCGCGGCCGATCTTGTCTCCTTCGTCAACCTCCTGCAGGGCACCAATTCCGAGTACGAGTTTTCGCGCGGCAACACCCTGCCCATCGCCGCGATGCCCTTTGGCATGGCGCACTGGACGCTGCAGTCGCGCCCGCGCGACGGCTGGATGTTCCAGCCCAATGAACGCCGCCTGCAGGGCTTCCGCCTTACCCACCAGCTGAGCCCTTGGCTGGGCGACTACGGCAACGCCACCTTTATGCCGGTGTGCGGTACTGTGCGGCCCGACCCCGCGTCGCGCGGCTCGTCCTTCCGGCCGGAGGAGTCGAAGCTCCTTCCGCACAGCATGCAGGTGGAACTGCTGCGTTACGGCATCGACGCGGAGCTGATCCCGACCGAGCGCGGCTGCATCATCACAGCAAAATTCCGCAAGGCGGGCGACCGCACCTTTTTCTTCGATATACCCGGCGAGAAGCTCACGCCAGAGTTGCAGCAGGACGCCTCCACGCGCACGCTGCGCTTTACCAGCAGCCACAACAACGGCGGCGTCGCGCCCGGCTTTGCCACGTACTACGTGCTGCGGTTTGCGCAGCCATGGACGAAGTTCGAGTCGCGCACGGTCAAGGATCACCACACTGGCATTGTCTCGCTCGGGCCGGATACGCAATCGATGGAAGTGCGCATCGCCACGTCGTTTATCTCGTTCGAGCAGGCACAACTGAACCTGGATCGCGAGATCGGCACCAAGTCCGCGGATGCGTTGCGCGAGGAGGGCAAGGCTGTCTGGAACAAGCATCTTGGCCGTATCGAGATCGGCGGCGCGACGCCGGTGCAGCAGCGCACCTTCTATAGCTGCATGTACCGCACGCTGCTGTTTCCGCGCATGTGGCACGAGCCCGCGGCGGACGGTACCATGCACCACCGTAGCGCCTTCAACGGGAAGGTGGAGCCGGGCGTCATGTATGCCGACCACGGCTACTGGGACGTCTATCGCGCCTGGTATCCCATGATGACCATCCTGTTTCCGGAGCGGCTGGGCGAAATTTTGCAGGCCTGGGTCAACGTGTCGAAGGAAGGCGGCTGGCTGCCGCAGTTTCCGTGCCCGGGTTACCGCGCGTGCATGACGGGTAGCCTCATCGATTCGGTCTTCGGAGACGCAGCGGCGAAGGGCATCCAGGGCTACGACGTGCAGGCCGCGTACGCTGGCCTGAAGAAGCACGCCACACAGCCCGGCGACCCAGACAAGGGCTGGGGACGCCGCGGCATTACCGAGTACATCAAGTACGGCTACGCGCCCGCGGGCATGGTGGACCAGGCCGCTGCGGAGACAGTCGATCAGGCATACGGTGACTTCTGCATTGCGCAGGTGGCCAAGGCTGCCGGGCATGCGGACGACGCGGCGATGTTTCTGAAGCGATCGGAGAACTGGAAGCACATCTTCGACCCGGGCACGGGCTTTATTCGCGGTAAGAAGGCGGATGGCACGTGGCTGACGCCGTTCGACCCCATTCAGTGGGGCAATCCGTATGTGGAGGGCGGCCCGTGGCAGCACCGCTGGGACGCGCCGCACGATGAGGAAACACTGTTCACCATGCTCGGCAGCAAGGAGAAAGCGGTAGCCGCGCTGGAAGAGATGATCACCATGGCGCCGGACTTCAACACGGGCGCGTATGGGCAGGAAATCCACGAAATGTCAGAGATGGCGGCGGTCCACTTCGGCCAGTACGCACACTCGAACCAGCCGGTGCATCACGTACTGTACCTGTTTACCGCTGCAGGCCGTCGCGATCGCACCGCCTACTGGGCGCGCCGCGTGATGAACGAGCTGTACACGCCGGACACCTTTGCGGGTGACGAGGACACCGGCAGCATGGCCGCGTGGTACGTGCTCAGCGCCCTGGGCTTTTACCCGCTGTGCCCCGGCAAGCCGGAGTACGTGTTGGGCGGTGCCCTGTTTCCACGGGCCACGGTTCATCTGCCGAACGGCAAGGAACTCGTCGTCGAGCGCGCGGCCAAGGGCAAGGAGGACGGGCCAGTACGCCTGGGTGCGAAGACGTTGACTGCGACCATTACCCATGATGAGGTGCTGGCGGGCGGCAGGCTCAGCTTTCCGGCATAAAAACAGGACCGGCGCGTTACCGGTCCTATTGCGCTTTCGAACCGTGCAAACTAGCGGGGCGTAGTCGAGCCGCTGCCGCTGGTCCCGATGCCTGAACCGCTGCCGTTGGTCGAACCGCTTGCGTCGGTTCCGCTGCCTGGGGAGCCTGAGTTGCCTGTGTTGCTGGTCGTGCTGCTGGGGTGCTTTTTGTGCTTGTGGGTCGTGGTTGTCTGACCGCTGGTGCTGTTGCTATCCGTGCCGCCGTTGTTGTTGCCGGCACCCGGCGCGCCCTGCTTGCCGCCCATGTCTTGCGCAAATCCTACGCTGGCCACTGTGCTGAGCACGACGATTGCTGCGATGCGATGGAGCTTCATACGTAATACCTCTTCGCTGTCGGATGCGGGCGTTGCCACACCCACCTGTGCAGGAAGTCTGCCTCGCCGCGTAATGGCAGATGCGCCACGGTGTTTGAGCCGGGCTGCGATCAAGAGAAGAACTCTCCGTGAAGTCTCTGCAACACCCGCACGCGCGATGTGCTGCGCTACGGGTACACTCCTTGCGGATGATGACCTCTCGTTTCTTTGCCCCCGTTTTGGCCGCCGCACTGGCCGCCACCGCCGCCGCGCAGGACAGCAAGGCCTTTCTGGGCCGGTGGGACTTTACCGCCACGCCCGCAAACGGGGGCAAGTCGTTTTCGCAGTGGATGGAGCTCTCCGACGCGGGCGGCACGCTCGAGGGCAAGGTGCAGCCGCGCGGCGGCGCATGGCAGCCCATCCTGGGCGCTCACATGGACGGGGACAAGCTCATTGTGGACCTCGCACATGGGCCGAACGCCCCGGCGGCGCACTGGGAGCTGACGGCTGCAGACGGCAAGCTCTCGGGCGTGGAGAAGCGTGGCGACCCGGGCAGCAGTACGGATGGTCCCACACTGGCCGGTGTAAAGGCACCGCTGCTGGACCGCCCCATGCCAAAGGCGTGGACCAAGCCTGAGCCCATCTTCGACGGCAAGGACCTGAACGGCTGGCAGCCCATTGGCGCGGTCGACAACAACCGTTGGATCGCGCGCGACAACATGCTGGTCAACGACAACCCGGAGATACCCGGCGGCCGTCCCAAGCCTGCGGCCAACATCGAAACCACGCGCAAGTTTCAGGACTTTAAACTGCACATTGAGGTCAACTGCCCGGAGGGCGGCAACAGCGGCATCTACCTGCGAGGCCGCTATGAGCTGCAGGTGGGTACCGAGGGCGGCAAGCTGCCCACGCACGAAATGGGTGCCATCTACAGCTGGTACCCGCCGCCGGCTGGCGCAGAGAACAACCTGGGCCAGTGGACCAGCTATGACGTCACGCTGGTGGGCCGCCATGTGACCGTGTACCGCGATGGCAAGCTGTACCACGACAACGTCGAACTGCCCGGCCCCACTGGCGGCGCACTCGACAGTAACGAGGCGGAACCCGGGCCCTTCTACCTGCAGGGCGACCACCACGGCGTTATCCAGTACCGCAACATCACCGTCGCTGTGCCACGGTAAGCAGGGACTTGCACGGCTGGCGTCAAGAGACGCCACGCAGTGGAGCGGGCATCCTCGCAAAGGCTTTGCGCACCTGACTGAGGGCGAGACAGCGGCTGCAGGTATCGACCCGAAGGCTGCTCTCATCAATCTTTCCTAGGCATGACCCGTCCCGCGGGCTGGGCAGCCCTCCCACTCAAGAGGAAGCAATGGACACCACCACACTTGTGTGCCTGTTTCACCACGAAGCAGCAGCACAGGCCGCGGTCCAAGACCTGCGGCAGGCCGGCTTCTCCGACTCGGCTATTACCGTTCTAGGCGATGGAGCCAGCACGTCAAACGGCGACACCACGGAACAGCTGAACAAACTAGGACTCGCCGAACTCGGCATGCCCGACCGCGACTACGACCACCTCAAGCAAGGCGTGCGCGAGGGCGGCACTGTGGTGTCCGTGACCGCCACAGACACACAGGCGGATACGGTCGAAAACATCTTTGCTAAGCATAGCGCCGGCAAAATCGACGAAGCCGAGGCGAAGTACGCGGAGCCGGCACTCGCGGCTGTCCCACCAGCAACTGGTGTGAGTGCAGTCGAGGCCGAAGGTGGGGTCATCCCCGTCGTGGCCGAGGAGCTGCTGGTAGGCAAACGCTCCGTGGATGCGGGCGGTGTACGCCTCTTCCGCCGCGTTGTGGAGATTCCCGTGGAGGAGTCAGTGGTGCTGCGGGAAGAGCGCATCCACATGGATCGCGTGCCCGTCGATCGTCCCGTCTCCAGCGCGGATGCTGCCTTTCAGCCGCTCGCGGTGGAATTGACGGAGACCGAAGAGGTGGCCGTCGTCGGCAAGGAAGCGCGTGTGGTTGAGGAGATCGTGGTCAACAAGGCTGCGGTCGAACACACCGAGACCGTGCACGAGACGCTGCGGCACACCGAGGTGGCTGTGGAAGAGTTGCAGGCCGAACCCTCGTCTTCTACCGTTCGAAGCACCAAGTAACGCACCCGCGCACCGCACAGAGTGGAGGCGTCGCTGCATAGCGCCGCACCTGTGTGAATCGCATACCCGTCGCATTACTCTCGGAGACCCCTATGGCTGACCGTATCAAGGTATACGAAGAAAAAACCCGCAAGGGCGTACCTGTTTGGGCGTGGCTGTTGCCGCTCCTGTTACTTGCACTGTTGGCGTTGCTGTTCCTGCGCCACCGTCCTGCAGCACCCGCCACCGATGCCGCGGTGCCCGCAACGGCGACTGCAGCCACGGGTCTGCCCAGCCTTGGTGCCGTGCACTTCGAGACGGACCAGGCCACGCTGACCCCGGACGACCAGGCCACGCTTGATCGCGCAGCTGAGGCTATGAAGGGGAATCCCAATGTGCGGCTGCGCCTGGAAGGCTACACCGACAGCACTGGGTCCGATACCCACAACCTCTCACTTTCGCAGCAGCGCGCACTAGCCGTGGGCACGTATCTGAAGGGCAAGGGCGTGGACACCAGCCACCTCAGCGGCGAGGGCTTCGGCCCAGCCAATCCGGCTGACACCAACAGCACAGCGGCAGGCAAGGCGGACAACCGCCGCGTGGAACTGTACACACAGCCGTAACCTTTTATCGCTACACCTTCACCCAAGGAGAATCTGTATGTCGAAGACCGTGGTAGGACTGTTCAGCAGCATGGCAGAGGCGCAGCGCGTCAAGCAACTCGTGCTCTCATCCGGTAACATCAACGCCAGCGATGTCAAGGTAGTGGCTAACCATGCCGAAGACGACTACCAGGGCACGGAGCACGCAGGTGCGGGCATTGGCGACAAGGTAAGCAATTTCTTCAAGTCGCTGACAGGCGGCGACGAAGACTCCCATAAGCATTACGCCAGCGGCCTGAATAGCGGCGGCGCGCTGCTGACCGTCAAGGCAGAGGACAACGAGGCGCAGGGCGTCGTGGTGCTGCTGCGTGAAAATGGCGCGCGTGAGATTGAGAACGGCAGCGTCGAGACGGACTCGAACTACACCGACATCTCTGCCGGCTTGCCTGGCACCACCAGCACGCTGGCCGGTGACACTACGGCTTCCGGCTACGCCACAGGCACAGACTATACGGCTGGCCGCACCGCGGACGTCACGGCCGGAACAGCGATCCCCATCGTTGAGGAGAACCTGGTCGTCGGCAAGCGTGAAGTCGATCGCGGCGGCGTGCGCGTGTACTCGCACCTGGTGGAGGAGCCTGTCTCTGCCGACGTCTCGCTGCGTGATGAGGTCATCCGTGTGGAGCGCCGCGCCGTGGATCGTCCCGCCAGCTTCGAGGACTTCAATCCGGGGGACCGTGCCATTGAGGTGCGTGCATCCGGCGAGGAGGCTGTGGTCGGCAAGACTGCGCGCGTTGTGGAAGAGGTAGTGGTGGGCAAGAGCAGCGCCGAGCACACCGAAGCCGTTCGCGACACGGTGCGTCGTACCGAAGTCGACGTGGAAGAGATTCCAGGCGAGACAGTCACCGGCTCGACAAACCTCCGGGACACGCTGTAGATCAGGGTTTGGCAGGCATGGCGCTGCCGCAAACGCGCCATGCCTGCGATCCGGCGTCTCTATGGAGAACGCCCACGGCCGTCAGGCGCACACCAAAAACGCCTAATGCGTCAAGCGTTCGTATCGTTTTTCTGGGAGAACAGCTGTGGCAGAAACTTCAATTCCCACCCCGCTGCAAGTAGAGCAACCGGGCATGGCCTCGATCGAAATACACGGTGTACTCAATCCTGCTTCCGCAGTGACAGAGCTGCGCCTGAGCGACGGCACAGCAGTTCGGCTATCCACGGCAGCGTTACTGCAGAGTGCCACGGCCGCTCCCCAGGCCAGCGCCTCGCTGGACGAGCCGGAGACTGGACCCGCAGCGTGGACGGCTGGTGTTGATTCGGCTGTAGGCGGAAACCTAACGATACCCATTGCCGAGGAACAGCTGCATGTCGGCAAAGAGGTGATCGAGACTGGTAAGGTACGCCTGCGGAAAACCGTGCAGGAGTATGAGACCGCACTGGACGAGATGCTCGCCGTCCGCTCGTACGATGTTGAGCGCATCGTGCTGAACCAGCCAGTGGAGTCAGCTCCAGCCACCCGGCAGGAGGGTGACACCACCATCTACTCGCTCGTGGAAGAGCAGCTTGTCCTCACCCGCCAACTCGTGCTCAAGGAAGAGTTGCGTGTAACCCGCCGCGACACCGAGCGCCACGATACTCAGCCAGTCACCCTGCGCCGCGAAGTGCTTGAGATTGAGCGCGAACCGCTGGGGCGAGATGACTAACGCGCGAACGGAAGTGTTTGCGGTGGCCCGCCGGCACTGAGGCAGATCGCCGTCCGTTTACCTGCTGGGCGACTACTGCCTCACTGAGTACCGCAACCTCAGCCTATCGCCACCCAAGTCGCAGGCGCGGCCGGGGCGGTTTACTGTTGCTTACGTCACTACGGTTTGGTTTTCGCATAGCAGGCGGCTATTTTCTGCGCCTGTGCCACCGTCTCGTAGCCCAGCGCGGGCAAGGTGTCGCCGTAGCCATGCAAATGTGTGTAGCGCAGCACGAACATGGCACCGGACTCCGCAATCGCCTGCTGGATGGAGGCGGCTCCATTCTCTTTGGCCATGGCCTGCGCCATCACGTACCCCAGGCCGTAGAGTTCCTGGTAGCCGTAGAAGTTGGCGGCGTATACCTCGTCGGGCGTCACAGCGGCTCCGGTTGCCAGACCATGTACTGACAGCTCCAACTGGGTGACGTGCAGCTTCACTAGGCTGACGTTCTTTGCAAAGTCGGTACGTTCGTTCGCCGTGGGTTCGTCCGTGCCCTGTGCAGGCAGCGCCAGCATGTCCCCCACAAAGGCGGCGGTGCCCTCCATCTCCAGAGAACGCAGCAGGTCGCCAATGGCTGTGCCATCGGGTTCCCGGTCGATGCAGGTGGCTGCAGCGTCGGGTGCCTTGTGCGCCGCCATCGCCAAACCCTGCACGGCATGGAACAGCTCGTGCTCCATGATGGTGGTGGCCAGAACCGCGGATGGGAACATGTGCAGGTTGAGAAAGAACTCCGGGTCGCCAAAGGCAAAGCCTCCGGCTGTGCCACCCACCACTACATAGCCGATCGCCTTGCCGTGGAGGTCTGGCGGTGTAAACTCTGCGATGCGCGCCTCGGCCGTGGCCAGCCGATGAGAGGCCGGGTCCTGCAGGGCGGCGAGTGCCTGCGCCGTCACTGCCGCGTGGTCCCGCACTTCATCAAAGTTGAACTTGCCCGGATCCTGGTAAGCACGGTCGTGGTGCGCCGCCGCAACCAGCGCCTTTGCAAATAACTCGTCTGTACCCGGCCTGCCGTACGACCGCGCTTTGCGAATGAGGCCCTGGTTGCCCGGCAGCTGCGCCGTTTTGAGCGCTGCCTGTAGGGTCAGGTTCGGGTTCTGCACCGCCTGCAGCACGGCGCGCGCGGCGTCGTCGTTGACGGTTACAGTGACGTTGCCAGCGGAGCACGCAACGGGTGCAGCGAGCAGCAGGAATGCGAGGATCCGCAAGAGGGTCATCGACCCGATGCTACCGGATACCAGCGACGTTGGCTCCGGTGCAACACGCTCAGTAGAACCACAACACGTGCAAACGCAGCAACGCCCGCGGAGGTGATTTCCGCGGGCGTTGCTGCGTGGATTTTGGGTTAGATGAAGAGGCCGTTAAGCCCCTGCGGAAAGAAGCCGCCGGTGGCGATGGTGCCGGTGTTTGCACCACCCGCGGTGACGATGTTGAGCACCTGGGCCGTGCTGCGCCCAAACGAAATGGCAGGTGCGCTGGACGAAGCAGGGCCGGCGTCCACAATTTGCGTCGCCTGCACCTGGGTGGTGCTGTTGAGGGTCACGGTCTGCAGCGCCGTGCCGTAGTCGTCCGGGTTTGGATCCGTGGGGTTGCTGGGCGACTGCACCTTGGCCTGCGCCGCCGAGTTGCGGAACGCGGAGATGGCAGCCGTTGCGCCGCCCAGCGTTCCTCCCGGAGCGTAGGTCTGCATGGCATCTGCCACAGTAATCGAGTAGCGGATCAGACCCGCGTGGTAGGCCTCCACTGCGTGGATGCCAGCCGCCACCGGCAGGATCGTGGTTTTGCCGGTGATGAGTGGTGCCGCACCGTGGTATGCGGACACACCCACATCCTCGAAGATGTACGCGCCCACCAGGAAGTACGCCTCGTTGGCATAGGGGCTGTAGGGCCGCAGGCTGCTGGACACGCCCGCCGCGCCGGCCAGGGTATCAAACAGGGCTGGGGTCAGGTTGATGGCAGGCTGTGCCACGGCCAGCGAACCCAATGCCTGGCGCAGCAGCTGCACGTGCTTGCCCTCTTCTACCGCGGTCTCAACGGCATAGGCTGCCAGCACTGGAGACGCAAACGGCACCTTGAAGCTGGCAGGGGCCGGTGCGCCGCTCACACCGCTGTTAGCAACGACGCCGCTGGTGGAGCCTTTGGGATTGTTGCCCAGAACGCCGGTAATGCCCAGCACAGGCGCGTTGGCCGCAGTGCTGGCTGCGTTGCCCACGTCAATGGTCGTGCCAAAGGCGGCAAGGTAGTAGAAGTTGGCTTCCAGGTATTCCAGGTTGAGGGCGAAGTTGAGGATGTCGTTGTCGGAGTAGACACCAACGGCAGACTGTGCGGCGGCCTGCTTTGGTGCAAGGGAAAGAGCGGCCAGGGCGGCGCCACCGGCCAGCAGGCTGCGCCTGCTGAGAACTACTGCATCGAGGAACTGTGTTTCTTGCGTCGGCATGATCGTGTCCTTGAAGTGACTGATGCGGAACTGTCGAAGTAGAGCAACGAGACGTGGAGGCAAGACAGCAGCGTGATCGTTACGCGCTGGTCGTCTTGATGTTCCCGTTCAGTCCATTCGGGAAGAAGGCCCCGGAGGACACACCTGCGCCGCCGCCTGTGCCGTACACAATGTGCAGCACCTGGCTGGGGGTGCGCGAGTAGCCGACCGCATTGGCCGCTGACGCCGCGACGACCGTGCTGGCTGGATACTGACCGTTGCTGGCGATCGTCATGGGAGCCAGGGTTAGCGCCGTCTCCATGCCGCCGCCCACGCTGGCGCGCAGGGCAGACACCTGGTTGGCTGTGGTGATCAGCGAGGCGTTCGGCTGGGCTCCGTTCACCACCGTGGAACCGATGCGCGTGATGGCCGAACGGACGTACGCGGCATGGTAGGCCTCCACGGCCTGGATACCGGCAGCGTAGTTCAGGTTGCTGGCAGAGGTCAGCGCAGGTGCGGCACCGCTGTACGCCGTCACGCCCACATCCTCAAAGATGAACGCACCGATCAGGAAGTTGTTGTAGCTGCTGTACGGGTTAAAGGTGCCAGCGATGCCGGCAGCGGTGGCTACCGCAGCGAAGGCTGAACCAATGTTCAGGTCAGGCATGCTCACGGCGGAGTTGCCCAGAGCTGCCCGCAGGAAGTTGACGTGGGCCAGTTCGTCGTACGCAATCTCATTGATGATCTGCTGCTGCAGTGTGGTGGTGCCAGCTACCTGCGCGCCGCCGCTGACATAGCCCGCCGCAAAGCCCGCGCTGTTGACCGGCAGGCCCGCACCAGTGGCTGCAAACAGGTAGAACGAGGCCTCAAGGTACTCAAGGTTGAGCGCGAAGTTCAGGTAGTCCACGTCTGACAGCGGGGCTGTGCCCGTTGCGCCGGTTGCTCCTGTCGCACCGGTGGTACCCGTTGCACCAGTGGCACCTGTTGCTCCAGTGGCTCCAGTCGCGCCGGTGGCACCTGTTGCTCCCGTCGCACCCGCGGGGCCTGTTGCTCCCGTTGCACCGGTCGCACCCATCGCGCCGGTTGAGCCGCAGCCCTCCAGCACAGAAACCGCGCCGATCGCCCCCACGCCAGTCAGGAAGCTGCGCCGAGTCGCCGCGTCCACACCCCTCTTATAGAAGAACTCCAAGTCGTTCACGAGTGTTTCCTCCAAGCCGAACTGTTTCCCATAGCTGAATGCCACACCGTGCAGGACATAGGCGAACGGGGCCAAGTAATACCGCAGCGATGTTCACCGTTGCAGCAGAAATTTCTAACGTGCGAGATGGAGCCTACCGGGATGTAACAAAGTAGAACAATAGCCAGCCCCTATCTCGAGTTGACCCGGCGAACAGCAGACTTCGTGAGACACGATGGGCCCTGCTGGAGAGTGGAGGCAAGTCCTGGGAAACTCTGCCGCTGCGTGGTGCGTCATTGCTGCATCCCACGCTGGCACAGTGAGCCACCCGGCAGGTCCACACCGTCCTGGGTGTCGCGTATGGTGGGGTTGAGAGGCGTAACCCGAATGTACCTTCGCTCCACGTTGGCTGTTGTGCTTGCCCTTGCTGCTGTGTCGTCGGCGTCCGCGCAGACCCCGATCCGGATTACGGCCGATCTTTCCGAAGCGCCGCGGCGCCTGTACCACGCTGAAGTGGATATCCCGGTGAAGGCTGGGCCGGTGACGCTGACCACGCCGAAGTGGATTCCCGGCAACCATCGGCCGACCGGGCCGGTGGACGACATTGCCGGTGTGGTGTTTACGGCCAACGGGCAGGTGCTGCCCTGGCGGCGCGATGATGTGGATCTGTACGAGTTCCACGTGACAGTGCCCAAGGGCGTGACCAACCTCCACGCGCACCTGGACGCCATTGTGCACGCGCGCGTGAGCGACCACATGGCCGTGCTGGAGTGGGAGAAGCTCCTGCTGTACCCGGTAGGCCCGGTCACGAAGGACCTGCCGATCCAGCCCAGCGTGACCGTGCCCGCAGGTTGGGGCACCGGCACTGCGCTGCAGCCCACCGGCACCGTGCCCTCGCCGCCAGCGACCGGCGTGAACGAGGCCGACCACGGCCCCACGCCGGGCGCAGTCACCACGCAGTATGCCGTTACGAACGTGGAGCAACTGGAAGACTCGCCCGTGATCACGGGGCAGTATTTTCACGAGTATCCGCTGGCACCGGAGATGCCGGTGAAGCACTACCTGGATGTGGTGGCGGACCAGGCGGCCGATGCGGAGATTCCAGCGCCGCTGCTGGCTGACGCAGCCAACCTGGTTCGCGAGGCGCAGGCGGCCTATGGCTCGTACCACTACGGCACGTACCACTTTCTGCTGACGCTGTCGGATGTGGCGGGCGGCGAAGGCCTGGAGCATGGCCAGTCGTCGGACAACGGCGAGGGCGAGAAATCCTTCAGCCGAGCGGATGCGGGTGATGACCTGCTGGCACACGAGTACACGCATAGCTGGAACGGCAAGTATCGCCGCCCGGCCCGGCTGAACCAGCCCACCTTTGCACCGGCGGAACAGGGCGACCTCCTGTGGGTGTACGAGGGCATGACGCAGTACATGGGCAACGTGCTGGCAGCGCGCAGCGGCTTCCGCAGCATGGACCAGTACATTCAGAACATTGCCAACGACTATGCCACGCTGGACAACAAGGCGGGCCGCGACTGGCGATCGACCGAGGACACGGCGATCGCGGCCAGCATCCTGCGCGGCGGGCAGCCGGAGTGGTCGAACTGGAAGCGCGGGCAGGACTACTACCAGGAAGGCCTGCTGGTGTGGATGGATATCGATACCAAGATTCGCGAGTTGACCGGCGGCAAGAAGTCGCTGACCGACTTTCAGAAGATCTTCCTGGGCAAGGGCGGCAACACCGGCCCGCTGATCGTTGGCTACGAGAGGCCGGAGCTGATCGCTGACCTGAACAGCGTGGCCCCGTTTGACTGGGGCAAGCTCTTGCACGACAAGGTGGACATGCCTACCGAACACGCCGACATGGACGGCATCACGCGCGGCGGCTGGAAGTTGGTCTACCAGGACCACCCGGTGCGCACCGGCCGACGCGGTGGTGCTGAGCCAGAGGGTGCCTCGAACGCAGGTGACTGGTACTCGGTCGGCCTGCGCTTTGCGGGCGGCGGTCCTGGCGGCAGGCCACGCGGCGGGGCGGAGCCATCGGGCACCATCGCCGACGTACGGTATGGCGGCCCCGCCGACCATGCGCGCCTCTACCCCGGCCAGCGCGTGATCTCAGTGAATGGCAAGGAGTTCAGCGCCGAGGCGATGAACGAGGCCATCCGGAAAGCGAAGAGCGACACGGCGTCCATTCACCTGATCGTCGAGCACGAGGGAGCAGTGACACCCGTCGACCTGGACTACCACGACGGCGAACGCTACCCCGCGCTGCAGCGCGTGGAGGGCACGCCGAACTACCTGGCAGACATTGCGAAGCCGCTGGCAGTTGCAGGATCAGGAGGAGCGCAGACAGCTGCACCGGCGAAGCCGTAAGCACTTCGCTGGGCAGGATGCAACGGTCGTCATACCTATATTGACCGACTCAGACACGTAGTGATTTAGTGTTGCAATGCCTATCAACCTTGATGCATCAGGCCTGCTCCTACTGGAGTACCTCATCCGCATTGCACCTAGTGCGGATCCAAAGACGCTCAGCGGATTCCCAACCTACTCTGAAGTTCACAAGGCTTTGGGTCTTCAGATGCTCGGGAGAACATGGGGAGACAGCCTTGATCGCCAAGGTATGGGCACGCTTGCTGAGTGGGCGCAGGACAACGGCTACCCAGCGGTGACCGGTTTCATCATTTCCGGTGAAACACGTCAGCCAGCCGCTGGGTACTTCAGACTTTACGGAAAGGATCCTAACGCTGACTGGTCCTGGTGGCTTTCGCAGGTAGCTGCAGCGAAGGCATATTCTTGGCCTCGATCCGGTATACCAGTGCCAACTTCGAGCAACGAGAGGAAACCAGATCAAAGGCAGGATGCTCGCACACTGGCTGATTTAGCTTTGACGAACAGTCGTTTCTTCCTGAAATCAGAATGGGGTCCAATTTCTGATAAGTGGCCCGCGCTTAGTTTTTCAAAGCGTTCCGTTGGTGCCTACCTCAACCGCGAGTACAACAGTACGCGCGACTTCATTGTTTATGCAGGCACGAGTAACCCAGAGCGGACAGAAGTACGTGGCTATCGTCAACGCCTACTATCCGTGCTGATTGCAGAGCCGGGCGAGCCGATCGCTACTGAGAAGCTGGTTCCATGGGACAGTTGGCAAGACGCGCGCCGGAAGCACGCCAAGGATTGGCCGTTCTCATTTGGGGTCCGGGCAGCCTGGGATCTGAATGATCTGCCAAGAGCGACCGATGTGACTCCTGTGGCGTACCGCGCGATGGGGATACGCAGCAACTGGGGCGGCGTGGTTGAAATTCTTGGCGACGAACGTGAATCGTTGAAGTCACTCTCGGTTCGATGGGTTGAGCTACCGAATCGGGAAATCATGCAGAACACTGCGGTTCAGCGGGACCGAGTAAGAGAACTCCGTGAGAACCCGGCACTTAGTGGTGCACTAGCTCGACTTGAGGCCCTGGTGAAAGGAAGAATCGGCCCAAGTCGTACGGTTTGGAAGCAGACGCCCGCGCGTACTTTGCCCGCCGGGGTGAACCTTACCTTTCTACTTCAAGATAAGCTGACAGAGCAGAACAACCTTTGTGCTCTTTGCGGCAAGTTGATGAGGCTAGACACCACGAAGAAGCTTCTTCAGGTTTCGCCTGACCGCATCGTGAGTACGGATCTATCGTACGGAAGTGACAATCTCCAGATCACGCATTTGGCTTGTAATCTCGCCAAGAACGATGGGTCGGCGGAAGATTTTGAGGAGTGGCTCGAGCTTGTGACTCAGAGTTCTATAGGCATTGACTGAGCAACTCTTACGGCTTGAAGTCAGACCAATGCAAGGATATTCCATGTTTGCTGGTCTTTAAGCATGAGCTTACAGATCCAGCTGTAGCCCGCCTACATGTAATCGACGCCGTATTGGACAGGAATCTGCGTAAAGGCGATGCGAGTGGGGGCGCTGTCGCGGGCGGGCAGCATGCCGGCAAAGTGCAGGGTGGTGTGGCCGTACTTCAGGTTCAGCTTGTCCAGGGTGCGGCTTAGCTCGTTGCGGTTGTCGGGGTCGGCAAAGAGGGTGGGTTGCTGCTCGTTCTCGTGGATCAGTCGGCCCATGGCAATCCCGACGAAGAAGGGCTTCCCGTAGTCCGGGCCGGTGGGTTGCTGTGTCCACAGTTTGCCGAGCGTTTCCAGCAGCGTGAGCGTGTCCTGGCAGGTGGGGAAGCGCGCCTCCATGCCCCAGCCGTCGTGCTTGATACCGCTGGTGTGCTGGCGAATTTTGCGCGGCTTGCCGGTGGCGCTCTTCTTTGCGAAGTCGCCGGGCCGCGTGGCAGGGCGCGTGTCGGGGCGCGTGTCGGCGGCTTCCGGCATGGTGGCACGGTCCACCTGTTCGCGGTTCAGCTGATAGCGGATGGTGAGCGACATGGACCCCGCGCACAGCTTTTCCATGCGCAGCCGCATGGCCGCCTTGTGCAAGAGCTTGTGCGCGACGGCCCATGCGCCCTCTGGCGTGCGGTGCGCCGGGCCCATCACGTGCGAGTGGCCCAGCGACTTCTGCATTTCGTTGGGCAGCGGCGCGCCGTCGTCGCCGGTGCTGTGGCCGTGCAGCCAGTGGTACAGGCGGTCGCCCCAAACCGAGTTCCAAAGCCGGTGCATGCCTTCGCGGTCCAGAGCCAGCAGCTGCGGCATGGTGGTGATGCCCTTGCCGATGAGCATGGCCTCCGTGCGCGCGCCCACGCCGGGCAGGTCGCGCAGTTCCAGCTGCAGCAGCGAGCGTGGCAGTTGTGAGGGCAGCAGGCCGATGAGGCCGTCCGGCTTTTGCATGTCGCTGGCGATCTTGGCCAGGTAGCGGTTGGGGCCCATGCCGATGGAGCAGCGCAGTGTCTCGCCCACGTTGTCGCGGATGCTCTGCTTGATATCGAGCGCGATTTGCCGCGCGCGCGGCGGCTCCTGCTCGCGGCCGATGAGTTGGCAGACCATCTCGTCGATGGACGGTGTGTGCGCCACGGGGCAGGCCAGCTCCACGGCGGCGGCAATCTTGTGGCTGTACTCGGCATACGTGGTGTGCGAGCCGTGCACCATGATGATCTCTGGGCAAATCTTCTTCATGTCGCCCACGCGTGTGCCCGTCTTGATGCCGAGCGCCTTGGCCTCGTAGCTGGCGGCGATGGCCACGGTGGTATCGGCAAAACTGGGCACCACGGCCAGCGGTTTGCCGCGGTATTCCGGGTGCAGCTGCTGCTCCACGGACGCAAAAAAGCTGTTCAGGTCTACATGGAGAAAGCCGAAGCGGTCCGGCTCCAATCCTGACGAACTCGTGGCAAACGGGTCCATGGTGCGCCTCCAGTGTACCGCTGCGCTTCGCCGCATGTTCGCTCGCGGGCAGCGGCGCTTTACCATGGAGAAATGGTCGTGTGCGTGGTGGTGAACTGGAACGGGTGGCGCGACACGCTCGCCTGCCTCCAGACGCTGGCCTGCCAGACCGCGCAGCCGCTGCACGTGGTGGTGGTCGACAACGGTTCGACAGACGATTCCGTCGAGCGCCTGCGCACCTGGATAGAGCAGCCACGCAGCTGCGGTACGGCCTTTTCGCTGGTGCAGAGCGGCGAGAATCTGGGCTTTGCCCGGGGTGCAAACCTCGGGATCGAGCGTGCGCTGCAGATGGATGCCGGCTTCGTCTGGCTCTTGAACAACGACACGGAGTGCCCGCCAGACACGCTCAACAAGCTGCTGAGCGTCGCGGCTGCGCAGCCGGACACCGGCATGGTTGGGTCGGTGCTGTTTTATCATGATCGCCCAGCGATGGTGCAGGCGTGGGGCGGCGGCAGCGTGAGCCGGTGGTGGAGCACAAACAGCCACTACACCCGGCCCGTGCCGCTGCGGAAAGACTCCTACGTGACGTTTGCCAGCGTGCTCATCCGCCGCGCCGTACTGGATGAGCTGGGCCCGTTGTACGACGGCTACTTCATGTACTACGACGACTCTGACTACTGCGTACGCCTCCAGAACACGCGATGGCGGCTGGCCATTGCAGAGGACACGGCCGTGCTGCACAAGGAAAGCGCCAGCACCGAACGTGCGCGCGATCCGTTCATGGAACAAACCATCGCCACCTCGGGCATACGCTTCCTGCAGCGCCACTCGCCGGTGCCGGTGCTGTCCGTGCCGGTGTTTGTGCTGCTCAAGCTGCTGAACCGCGCTCGCCGTGGCGAGTGGGCTGCCTGCCGCGCAGTCCTGGACGCCTGGCGTACTCGCACAAAACGCACACGCCCCCCATCGGGTCAATCCTAGCCACCCAGACGCCCACAGCAGCAGGCTTGCTCCCATTTTGGGCTGCTAACACGCTTGTTGGCCTCGCGAACAGGGGGTGTATTGGCGATTACCCCCGGCTTGACGGATGGGACCGTTACGATACAGTGAACAGTAAGCAACTCACAAACCATTTTCTGCGCCGTCTGGGCGTTGCAGCATCGCTGCACGCAGTGCTGCACACCCAGTAGGTGCTGCCGTACACACTTCTTGGAGGCACTTGCATGAAGAAATTTCTGCTCACCGCGCCACTTGCGCTGGTTTGCGTGGCGGCCGCACATAGCCAGGCCGTCTCCGTCAACGGCGGCGCTATTCAAGGCACCATCACCGATCCCTCCGGCGCGGCTGTCGCGCGTGCCACCATCACCATCACCAGCGTGGAAGAGGGTTCCGTCCGCACGGAGACAACCGACAAGGCAGGCTTCTACAGTGTTGGCCCATTGAATCCCGGTGAGTACCGTGTGGCAGTCGCCGCCCCAGGCTTCTCGCGGCTCGAGGTTACCACCCGCATCCTGACCGGCACCGCGACTCCCGGTAGCTTTAAGCTGACCCTTGGGCAGGAGAGCCAGACGATCGAAGTGACGGCGGGCGATATCCAGGTCAACACCGACCAGACCAACGTCAGCGACGTGATTACCCGCGAACAGATCGCCAGCCTGCCCGTGAACGGGCGCAACTTTCTCGACCTTGCCCAGATTGAGCCAGGCGTTCAGCTGACGAACGGCAACACCTTCGATCCGACGAAGTCCGGTTACACCGGCATCTCGGTCAACGGCACCTCTGGACGCACCACCCGTATCCTGCTCGATGGTCAGGACATCACCGACGAAACGGTCGGTACGACCATTTTCAACGTCTCGCAGGGTGCCATCGCCGAGTTCCAGCTGGGCCGCTCCACGCAGGACGTGGCGGGCGAAGTAACCAGCCAGGGTGCAGTGAACGTGGCCACCCGTTCCGGTACCAACAGCATCCACGGTGAAGCGTTTTACATCTTCCAGGACCAGCGCGCCTTGGACGCCAATCCAAATGCCAATGCCAACGCGCAGGGCGTGCACGTGGCACCGTACTTCCAGCGCAACCAGTACGGCGGCAGCGTCGGTTTCCCCATCCTTAAAGACAAGCTCTTCGGCTTCGCAAATGCCGAGCGCATCCAGCAGAGCAGTGCGTCACCGTCTGGCTTGGGTACTGTATTTACCGCCAATGCGCCGTCAGGGCAGTCGCAAAGCCTGGCGTCCCAGTTCCCCACCGTAAACACGCCATACCGGCAGACCTACTCCACAGCACGTTTGGATCACCAAGGACTTTTTGGCGGCCACTACTTCGCACGTGCAAACTACAACGTCGACTCCACGTTGACCGCTGGTGGTACCACGCGCTTTGCTGCCTACCCCAATCGTGACAACACCTGGGGCATCGCCTTCGGCGCAGATTACGCGTTTGGCCGTTACACGCATTCGTTCCGTGGCTCGTATGAGAAGTTCCACAACCTGATTTCTGACGGCAGCGCAACCGCACCCTACAATCCGTTTACCGCGGCTGTTACGGGCAGCTTGCCCGTTGCGGTCAGCTACTCTGGGCAGATTTACTTCGGACCAAACGCAAATGCACCGCAGGCTACCCTGCAGTCTGACAAGCAGTTGCGCTACGACGGCAGCTACACGGTGGGTGCACACAATATTCGCTTCGGTGCTGCACTCAACAGGCTGCAAGGTGGCGGTTATGCCGCATTCTATGGCATTGGCCCCCGTTTGAACCCAACCGCGAGCAACCTGCTGGCGGGCACGGTTACGGCGACCAATCCACTCGGACTTGGTTGCAACGGTGTTGTAGGCGGACCAGCCTGCCCCGGAGACCCAATCAACGGCTACAACACGAGTTCCGCAACCATTGCGACAGGCAACGGATACGGAAATAACGTCCCATCGTTCGGCTTGCCTGGTGGCGGCAATCCTGCCTGGCGCTACTCCGCGTATATCGCGGACTCATGGAAGATCACGCCTAGCTTTACCCTTGCGGGCGGCCTCCGCTATAGCGTCGACACCAATCGTGAGAACAACAGCTTTGCCCTGCCCACCTGCGCGGACACCATCGTCAATGGTGTACCGAACAGTGTGAATTACGTCTGCAATGGCAAGGCACTCACCACGCCACTGTTGAGCCTGTTCAACCCGAACTGGACGCAGACGCACGTCAACCAGCCCTACAACAACATTGGGCCGCAGATTGGCATCAACTACGCGCCGGGTAATCACAAGACCGTGTTTCGTGCTGGTTTCGGCCTCTTCTATGAGAGTGTCGTGTTCAACGCCAGCGGCAACGCTGCGGGAGGCCTGCTGAAGACAGTCGCCTCGTACAACCCGCGAAACGCCTGCTCCTCCACGACTATCCTCTTTCCGGACAGCTCGAAAGTGACCACCTCTCCAGACGGAACGCCCCTGCAAACCTTGTGCTTGCAGCGCACGCTGAAGCAGTCCGCCTCGCAGTTCGCAGCACTGCAGCAGAGCTACCAGTCTGTGGGTAAGGCCAACCCAAATGTGGTCAATAGCTCTTACCTGGGCAATACCTTGAACGCTTCCGGTTTGTACGGACCTTCGTACGTGCAGCCGCTGTCAGAGCAGTGGAACTTTGGACTGCAGCGTGAACTTTATAAGGGCGCTGTGCTCACTGCCGATTACATCCACAACACCACCTATCGCATTGGCCAGACCATCGACCTGAACCATACCGGTGCCGCGCGTACGTTTAACCAGACGAACGCGTTGGCGGCGATCAACCGCCTGGCTGCCGCAGATGGCTGTGGTGCGGCCACCGCAGCAACCTCGCAGAATGTGGTGAACTGCGAGATTGGCAAAGGCCGCTCAATCGTACAGTTCGCGCAGCAGGGCTTAGATGGAGATGCCTATACAGGCAGCAACAACTATGTAGTCCAAGGACGCGCGACACCCGCTGCTTTTCCTGGTCTCAACCCGGATCTGGGCGTCGGCTCCTTGATTCGCCCCACCGGCCGGTCGGGCTATGACGCGCTGCAGGTGGTCTACCGCCAGTCTTCCTCTAACCCGGTACCTGGCATCACCCACAGTAACCTGCAGATTTCCTATAACCTGTCGCGCATTGTGTCGAACTTAACATCGAGTGACGAGTTCTTCGCAAATGGCGCGTATGACTATGACAACCCGACGCAGTACATGGGACGGAACGCGCTGGACCGCAAGCACGAGGTCTCATTCGGCGGCACGATCAATCCAAAGTTCGGGCCAGAGATTGGCATCATCGGTCACTTCTTCTCGGCTAATCCATCCACGCTTGCCCTGGATTCCAGTCTAAGTGCCGGTAACATCTTTGTTTCAGACATTACAGGTGATGGAACCACGGGCGATGTGGCGCCCGGCACAAACCCTGGCTCATACATGCACGACATCAAGAACAACACGCTGGGCAATTACATCACCACCTTTAATGGCGCGTATGCCGGCAAGGCTACTCCCGCAGGCCAGGCCGTCCTTAATTCTGGCTTGATAAACATTGCTCAGCTAACAGCCTTGAAAGGCGTTATCCAACCGATCGCACTACTGCCCACCAATGTGGCTAACAATAACCCGATGTTCCGCTCATTCGACGTGAACTTCTCCTATCCCATTCGCGCGAATAAGGTGCATGAGGGTTTGAGCCTGACGCCCAAGATCGCGTTCTACAACGTCGGCAACCTAAGCAACTTCTCTGCATACACCGGTACGCTGCAGAACACTACGACTGCGGGTGGTACTTACAACAGCACGTCCAACGGTTCTGGCTACATTACAGGGCCAAACAGCTTCGCAACGCAATCTTCCTTCCGCACCTATCGCGGTGTGGGTACCTTCTCGCAGGGTGCGCCCCGGCAAACGGAGTTCCAGCTGACGGCGACCTTCTAACTGGGCGCTTGTAAAACTGAGAGGGGCTGCGGGAGCAGCCCCTCTTTTCGTGTTCATGGAGCGTAGCGGCGCGTCAGGTGCGGATGCACGGTACTGCGTTCACGCATGCTGCGCACCTGTTTAGGTGCCCGTGATCAGAGTGAGAGGGTGACTGCGAAATGCTGTGTAGGAGTCGTAACCGGGGACGGTCCCAGGATGGTAGTAGTGACGCCGCATAGGCGTATCACGGCCAGCACCGCGGGGCGGATGAAGTCGACGTCTGCTTCCTGCTTCAGGGCATCGCTCAGCTCTTTGTTCAGCCCGGTCCACAACAGCTCGGTTGCTGCGGCCTGGCGGAGGTCTGCGAGGGCCTGTAGCGCGGCACAGAAGTTCATGAAGTGCTGCCCTGCCAGCAGGGAGAACACCACCAGGGCGTGCGGTACGGTGGTGACCACCGGGAATGTGTCGGGCCAGGTGTTTGCGGCGTTGCCGGTTTGGGTGCGGTCGATCGCGAACAAGTCGCCCGTCGCCGCCATGTTGAGTCGCTGCCAGGCGGAGTAACTCTTCAAAAAGTGCGCGGTGGCCGGGTCCAGGCTACCCTGCGGCTGCAGCGGCCATGCGCCCAGCGCATCCGCGGCATCGGCAAAAGCCTGCCAGTTCTTGATGTCCGCCGTCGCGTCTCCACCCACATCACTGGAAGTGATGCGACTGTACGCGGCTGGTGAGACAGTGATGTTGAGTTCAGCGGTGCCCTGCGGGGAGTTGCTCCCGAAGTTCGTGAGGTCGTGCGCCAGCGCCTGTGCTCCCAGCACACCCAGCAGCCGTGCCATGGCGGCAAGCGCATTTCTGTCGTTTCTGGCGGTGAGATCGAGGTGCAGTGTGATCTCTGCCTGAGACAGGGTGCCGGTGTTGGAAACGTCTGCCTGCGCCGTGAAGTACAGGTTCAGGCTGTGCAGTGCGCCCAGCGGCTGCTCGCTCTGGGCCGTGTGCCCCACCGTTTCTATCAAGTGAAAGGTGTTGTGGCCCGCGTAGACCAGCGAACTGTCTGAGGCGAACTGATCCCAGCTGCTATATCGGAAGAGGTCGAAGACGTTGCAGGTGCAGGCGGTCCTGCGCTGGTACTGTTGCTCGAGGCCGCTGCCCGCATCCAGCGTGGCTGCCCCGGTTGCGAGCGCCGCGAGGAGGTCGCCGTTGTAGGCGCACGCCCATGCGCGGTCGAAGGCGACCGATGCAAGGTCGAAGGTATAGGCCGCAACGACGGTCCGGGCAGCCTGCCCGTCCATCGCAAGCTCCAGGTTTAGCAGGCGACCATTCGCCCCACCTGCCCATGCGTTGAGTTTATCGTTCACGTCGGCGATGCACTTCTGGATCTCCCCCGCCGCGCCCGTGCGGGAGAGAACTGCGGCGATTGCCTTGCCCTGGATGGTGTCTGCGCCACCGGCCGCAGCGACCAGGCTCTCCTGCAAGGTAGCGGTGTCTTTCGGGGTGAGCCACACCGATACATTGGCAGCCACGGTGATGCCGGCGGCAAGCTTCGCCTGCGCGTCACGCCTGGCCGACCGGAAGAGATGGAAGCTGCCTACGCTGCCTGCGCGGCTCAGCAGCGCTTCAAACTGGCTGCTGTAGTCCAGAGGGACGGACAGATTGACGCCGGCCTTCACAGTCGGCGCGGCCTGAACGGAGAAGGTGGCGAGCGGCGAGAGCTGTGTCTTCGACAGGTCCACCGTAGACTGCCCCGCGTACACGACCGACTGGATGCCCGCGTAGGCACCGACGGCGAGGTGAAGCTTGCCGTCGAACTCATGCAGCAGGTAGTCGCCCTCGCCCAGTTGCTGAAAGGTGTCCTTGTGCAGCGGCAGCACGAAGGATTCGAAGAGTGCGGGGAGGGCCTGGCGGACCGGGGTTGAAGGCGCGAAGGCTTTGTAAAACGAGACGGCGTAGGTGCGTGTCGCATCCAGCTCGGAGGTCACGCCGTACTCGCCGCCCGAGTAGTTGAACGTCGCATTGCCGGAGACGGTCAGGCGCAGGGTCAGGGCCAGATAGGCCGTTCCGGAAGGCACAGCCACGCTCTCTGTTGCGGGATGATCCAACCCATCCTGAAAGGAGAGCAGCGCACCGGACGTGTGCAGGGCGAGCGATGCGGCGGCGTTGGCCTGCAGCCCAAACTGTACAGGACCGAGCGGAAACTGGACCTGCGGGCCGCTGTACTGGATGTCGCCACTGAGCAGGTTCGCGGAAACAGACCCGAGCGGCAGGTCGAGGGCCGAATGCCAGGCAGCAGGCAGGTGGAAGAGCATCGCCGCTTCCGTTCGCAGCGACTTGACCGCGTCCAGGCTGGTCGGCAGGGTTACTCCAGCGACGTCGAGTGAGAGTGACACCTGGTGAGCTCCTCCGTTGCAGTCCGGTCAGTCCGCACGCGCAGGGCTGGCGCAGGCCTGTATCTCTGCCATGCCGCGTGGTACCGGTGAACCGCTTGCTGGGAGTTCTACACCAGACCTGTCTGCAAGAGGAAGAACTTTCTTCGCCGTTTCGCGATCGCGTGTGTGCGCGCGACCACGAGCGACAGGCGGTGTCTCCGCCTGCCCGTGGAAGCGTGCGACATGGATGCGGCCGGTTAGCGCGACGCCAGAGCGTTGAGCGCGAGGTTCAGTTGCAGCACGTTCACGCGGGGCTCGCCGAATAGGCCCAGCTGCCTGCGCTGCGTGTGCTCGTCAATGAGTGCCTGCAGCCTGGCCGGTGGTAGGTTGCGACTCTTTGACACTCGGTCCACCTGGTAGGCTGCAGCAGCCGGTGTAATGTCCGGATCCAGGCCTGAGGCGGACGCTGTGACGAGGTCTACCGGCACAGGCGAACCGTTCGACTCAGCCTTGCTGCTGTCAGCCACGCGGTCCACCAGAGCCTTGTTGGTGGGGCCATAGTTCGACCCGGAAGACGCACTGGCATCGTAACCCGTACCGGCAGCCGACGGTCTGCTGTGGAAGTAGCCGGGCCCGGTGAACGGTTGCCCGATAAGCGCTGAACCCACAGGTTGACCGTTGCGCTCGATCAGCTGGCCATTGGCCTTGGCACGCATGGTGAGCTGCGCCAAACCTGTAATGGCGAGTGGGTACACGATGCCAAGCAGAACCGCGGTGACAAGGGTGTACAAAGACGCCGTGATAACGAGCTTTTTCATAGGGACTCCAAAGGGCGCTTACGCGAGGTGAAGCGTAACCAGCAGCATGTCCAGCAGCTTGATGCCGACGAACGGTACGACAATGCCGCCCAGGCCGTAGACCAGCAGGTTGCGCTGCAGGAGGGCCGCGGCAGACATGGGCTTGTACCCGACGCCACGCAGCGCCAGTGGGATCAGCCCGACAATGATGAGTGCATTGAAGATAACTGCCGACAACACTGCGGATTCCGCGTTGTGCAGGTGCATGATATTGAGCGCGTTCAACACAGGAAACACGCCTGCGAACATGGCCGGAATAATGGCAAAGTACTTCGCCACATCGTTCGAGATGGAAAAGGTGGTCAGAGCGCCGCGCGTCATCAGGAGCTGTTTGCCGATGCCGACGATCTCGATCAGCTTGGTCGGGTTGCTGTCGAGATCGACCATGTTGCCCGCTTCCTTTGCCGCCTGGGTGCCGCTGTTCATAGCGACACCTACGTCTGCCTGGGCCAGCGCCGGGGCGTCGTTGGTGCCGTCGCCAGTCATTGCGACCAGCTTGCCTTCCGCCTGCTCACGCTTGATCAGGTCCATCTTGTCCTTGGGTTTGGCTTCGGCCAAGAAGTCATCCACACCGGCTTCGCGTGCAATGGCCGCTGCCGTCAGCGGATTATCGCCCGTGATCATGACGGTGCGAATGCCCATGGCGCGCAGCTGGTCGAAGCGCTCCTTCATGCCGCCCTTCACCACGTCCTTCAGGTAAATCACGCCCATGGCGCGGCCGTTCTCTGCGACTACCAACGGTGTGCCACCCTTGTGCGAGACGTCTTCCACGGCGGAGCGAACCTCGTTTGGCATGGGATTGCCAAACTGCTGGAGGTAGTTCGCGATGGCATCGACGGCACCCTTGCGGATGCTGCGGCCCTCCACCTCAATACCGCTCATGCGGGTGTTGGCGGAAAAGGGGATGAACTCCGCGTTCAGCGAGCCAAGCTCCCGTCCGCGCAGATTGTAACGCTCCTTGGCCAGCACCACGATGCTGCGGCCCTCGGGCGTTTCGTCTGACAGTGACGAAAGCTGCGAGGCGTCTGCAAGTTCGGCCGCGCTGACACCGGGCGCGGGTACAAATTCTGCTGCCTGGCGGTTGCCGATGGTGATGGTGCCCGTTTTATCCAGCAGCAGGGTGTTTACGTCACCCGCGGCCTCCACGGCGCGGCCTGACGTGGCAAGTACATTGTGTTGCACCAGGCGATCCATGCCCGCGATGCCTATGGCTGAAAGCAGGCCGCCAATCGTCGTAGGGATGAGGCAGACCAGCAGCGAGATGAGCACAAACACGGTTTGCGGAGCGCCAGAGTACAGGGCGAACGGCTGCAGCGTGACGACAGCCAGCAGAAAGATAATGGTTAAGCCAGCTAACAAAATGTTGAGTGCGATTTCGTTCGGTGTCTTCTGCCGTTCCGCACCTTCGACCAGCGCAATCATGCGATCCAGGAAGGTTTCGCCGGGATTGGAGGTGATGCGGATGGTCAGCACGTCTGATAGCACACGCGTGCCGCCCGTTACCGCCGAGCGATCGCCGCCTGCTTCGCGGATCACGGGCGCGGACTCCCCAGTGATTGCGGACTCATCGACCGAGGCGACGCCTTCAGTGACCTCCCCATCGCCCGGGATCATCTGGCCGGCGG
>CALMRM010000013.1:0-4891 GCA_937871605.1 uncultured Terriglobus sp.
GAAGTATTCGCCGTCGCCAATGCCGATGACGGCGGGCGGGCCGGAGCGGGCGGCGACGAGCTTGTCGGGCTCACGCGCGGAGAGGACGCCGATGGCGAAGGCTCCGGTGAGGTGCTTGACGGCTCTTCTTACTGCTTCTTCGAGGGGGATGGTGGAGGCTGGCGCGGTGACGATGGCTTCGGCGGAGTTGGCCTCGGTCTGGTTCGCCTCAGGGGCTAAAGCCCCATTTCCTGGCTGGGGTGTAATGGACAGGTTGAAGCCCGTCCCCTCCGAAAGTGTGCCTCCTTCAGCATCTGTGCCGGGCTGAGAAGCAGGTCCCTCCACTCCGCTGCGCTCCGGTCGGGATGACAACGTGGAGGAGTGCTCCGGTCGGGTGGAAATGTCCAGTTGCGATTCAGTGCGGACCGGACCTGACACAGCACTTCCGGTCGCCTGGGCCGAGGCGGCTTTTTCGAGTTCATCTTCGATGAGGTGCGCGATGATTTCGGTGTCGGTTTCGCTCACGAACGTGTGGCCGCGGGCGATCAGTGCCTGCTTCAGTTGCAGGTAGTTTTCGACAATGCCGTTGTGCACGACGACCAGGGTGCCGCTGCCGTCGCGGTGCGGGTGGGCGTTCTCTTCGGTGGGTCGGCCGTGGGTGGCCCAGCGGGTGTGGCCGATGCCGTAGGTGCCGTGCAGCGGGTGGTCGCGCAGGACGGCTTCCAGGTTGCCCAATTTGCCGGGCGCGCGGCGCACGTCGAGCAGCGTAGCGTTGGCGCTGTCTGAACCGGACGGGCCGCGGGCGCCCGCGACGGCAATGCCGGCGGAGTCGTAGCCGCGGTACTCCAGGCGGCGCAGGCCTTCGACGATGAGGGGAACGACTGACTTAGGACCGATGTAACCGACGATGCCGCACATGGTTGCCAGTGTAGACCGTGTGCACTGGGTAGTCGCTCCGATGCGTGTTGCGAACTTCTGAAACTGTTTTCAAAAGCAGAACGCAGAGGGCGCGAAGTTGTACGGACATACCCTTGGCTGCTCTAGCATGTGTGCATGCTTCGGACCTGGTCTGCGTGCGCTCTCTTTGCCGTCGTTGCACTCTCTCCCTCTCGGTTGCACGCCCAGGTGGATGCCCTCGACCAGTTGCAGACGAACCACACCCGCATTGCGGCGGACGGCACCGTGCGCATGGAGCGGGTGGTGCCGGTGCCGCACAACCTGAGTCCGGAGGCGCAGGCGTGGATCGTGCGCCCGGCCAGCGATGCGGAGGTGCCGCAGACGCTCGCGCAGCGGCGCGCGATGTTGGACGTGTCGCAGGCGAAGCACCGGGATGAGTTGCTCACGCTGTTTCCCGGCGTGGTGGTCACCGACACGACGGTGGCCGGTGTGCCCGCGCGGGACGTGGTGCCGCACGGTGCGCACTTGGATCGCGTGCTGATCTGCCTGCATGGCGGCGGCTTCAATGCGGACTCCGGGTCCTATACGGAGTCGATCCCGGTGGCGGCACTGACGAAGACGCGTGTGGTTTCGTTGCGCTACCGTCTGGCGCCGGAAGCACCCTTTCCAGCGGCGGTGGACGATGTGGTTAGCGTCTATCGCGAGTTGTTGAAGCGGTACCGGCCCAACCGCATCGGCATTTTTGGCAGCAGCGCGGGTGCCGGCCTGACGCTGCAGGCGGCGGTGCGGCTGAAGCAGTTGCGGCTGCCCATGCCCGCGGCGCTGGGGTCGTTCTCTACACCCAGCGACATGGTGGAGGGCGGCGACTCGCGCTCGCTGTACAACACGGATGGCCTGCGTGGATTTGTGCCGGTGAATACTAGCCCGCTCGACCCGGAGTACGTGGGCAACACCGACCGGCACGACCCCGTGCTGTCGCCCTTGTTTGCCGATCTCCATGGCATGCCGCCCACGCTGTTCCTGACCAGCGAGCGCGACCTGCTACTGAGCGCGACCAGCACCATGCATCGCGCGTTTCTGCGGGCGGGCGACGATGCGCGCATTGTGGTGTTCGAGGGGCTGCCGCATTGCTTCTGGAATAACAACACCCTGCCGGAGACGAAGGAGGCGTGGGGCTACATGGCGAACTTCTTCAACGCGCAGTTGAGTCGCTGAGGTTTGGCGAACGGCACGATCAACCAGCTGCACATTGGTACTGCGGGGTGGGCCGTGTCGCGCGAGCATGCCGAGCACTTCCCTGCTGACGGCTCGCACCTGAAGCGGTACAGCCAGGCGTTGCGCTGCGTGGAGATTAACTCGAGCTTCCACCGTTCGCACCGGCGCAGCACGTGGGAGCGATGGGCGATCAGTACGCCGGCGGGCTTCCGCTTCGCGGTAAAGGTGCCCAAGAGCATTACGCATGCGGCAAAGCTGCAGAAGACTGGCGCATTGCTGCTGGCGTTCATGCAGGAAGTGAGTGGCCTGAATGCGGGCGACGAGCCGAAGTTGGGGCCGCTGCTGGTGCAGTTGCCGCCGAAGCTTGTGTTCGACTCAGGTGTTGTGCGTGGGTTCCTGGAGACCCTGCGCGAACTGCACACGGGCGCGGTGGCCGTGGAGCCGCGGCATGCAAGCTGGTTCACGGGCGAAGCGGATCGGCTCTTGCGAGAGTTCGAGGCCGCGCGCGTGGCGGCCGATCCGCCCAAAGGGTCGCCGCTGGCCGCTGAACCTGCAGGCGACCCAACGCTGCGCTACTGGCGGCTGCACGGTGCACCGCGCACGTACTACTCGAACTACGAGGACACTGCGTTGAACAGCTATGCGGAGCGCCTGCGTGCGGATCGCAAGCGCCTGCCGAACAGCGACGTTTGGGTCATCTTCGACAACACCGCACTACGCCATGCGACTGTTAATGCACTTACGTTGAGCAAGCTACTGAGCGCCTAGGCGGCAGTGAGCCAGCTGTTCATCTGCGCGCTGTCCACGAGGCCGGCCTGCTGCTGGACCAGTTTGCCGTGGTGGAAGACGGCGAAGTTGGGGATGCCGCGCACGTTGTAGCGGGCGGAGAGTTGCGGGTTGGCCTCCGTGTCGACCTTGAGCACGATGGCACGCCCAGCCATGCTGCTGGCGGTCTTGGCCACCTCCGGCGCGGCCATGCTGCAGGGGCCGCACCACGCTGCCCAGAAGTCGACCAGCACGAGCACGGTCGAGTTCTGCACAACCTCGTCGAACAGGGCGCTGTCCGCGGCCAGCGGCTCGCTTTGCGGTGCGAGATCGGCCTTGCACGCGCCGCAGCGGCCCGTGTCGGAGAGGTGCTTTGCGGGAATGCGGTTTTTGGTCCCGCAGTGCGGGCAGGTGCGGACGACGGGCATCGTTGTTCCTCTCACACTTCGATGCGATGCAGCGTGCCGCGTTTCGAGCCTGCTCGAAGATCTGTTCCAAGTGGGCTGTGTCATCCCGCAGCGTAGCCAAAGGCTTTGTCATCCCGCAGCGTAGCCAAGGCGCTGTGTCGTACCGCAGCATAGCGGGGGGCTTTGTCATCCCGCAGCGTAGCGGAGGGATCTGCTTTTCTGCAGGGTCCGCAGCAAAGGCTGGCTGAGTCCCATGCGCTCGATCCCTTCGCGCTACGCGCGAACAGTGCCGCAGCGATGCGTTTCACATGACGATCGTACTTGGACCGACACACATGCAGATCCCTTCGCTGCGCTGCGGGATGACAACCTTAAGGCTGCCACCCGACAAGCTTAAAACTGCCACTCGACACTCTTAAAGCTGCCACGCACGGTGCAGGCGTGAAGAACGGCTCAGTCCAGCCGCTCGAGCATGACGTCGGTGGACTTGACCAGGGCGGCGGCGGTGTCGCCTTTTTTGAGGGCAAGTTCGCGGGCCGCGTCGGAGGTGATGATGCTGGTGATCTCCGTGTCGCCCACCTGCAGCACCACCTGAGTCAGCAGCCCTTCCATGCGGATGCTGACGACCTTGCCCACGAGCTGGTTTCGTCCGCTGACGCGGCGATAGCGCTCACGCGATGCTTCGGTTGGCTTCTCTGCATCCTTGGCGAGAAAGGGCTTGAGTGAGGCTTGCGCGATGCGGTGGTGGCCACCGGGCGTGGGCGTGGTTTTGAGCTTGCCGGCAAGGATCCACTGCTTGATGGTGGGATAGCTGATGCCGAGCATGCGGGCGGCTTCGCGTGGGGTGAGCAGGGGCGTGGTGGCCATGGGTGTATTGTGCGCGTGTTTGCTGGCAGGTGAAAACCTTTTGATTGACAAAAAACAAAGCAGAACGCAAAGGACGCAAAGGAGAAGCACGCCAAGTGCGCGAAGGCTTGCGTGCAACGTGCACCATGCTTTGCGTGTCAGTCATTGCGCCCTTCGCGTGCACTTCCTTCGCGTACTTCGCGTTCTGCTTTTCCTGCCACACGTGAAACAATTTCGGGATGGGCGCGGAACTGCACACCGGATTTGATTGCAGCGTATGCGGCCAGCACCACGCGGTGCTGCCGCTAAGCTACAGCGTCAAGGTGCCGCTGGCGGCGCTGGCCGTGCCCCGCGCAGAGTGGGGGCGGCGCGTGGTGCTGTCGCCGGATCTGTGCGTCATCGATGAACGCTTCCACTACGTCCGCGGGCGCTTTGCCGTGCCGGTGCATGGATTGGATGAGCCGTTCATCTGGGGCGTGTGGGCGTGGCTGCGGCCACAGGACTTCTACCGCACAAATCAGCTGTGGACAGATCCAGCCCGCGTGGGCGAGCCGCCGTATGCGGCGCTACTGAACAGCGAAGTGCCGCTCTATGGCGATACCGCTCGTATGCCCGTGCAGGTCCAGACCATGCCCGTGGGGCGCAGGCCGCACTTCTTCCCTGCCGATGCGACGCACCCGCTGGCCGTGGAACAACGCGAGGGCATGAGCATGGCGCGGGTGGTCCAGATTGCGGAGCAGATGCTATGCGACGACCTTGCTACTTCGTGACTCGCCTGCATC
>CALMRM010000013.1:4901-8349 GCA_937871605.1 uncultured Terriglobus sp.
CTCGATCAACAGCGAAGTGTCATCCTGAGCGCAGCGCAGCGGAGTCGAAGGACCTGCTTCCTTTCGAGCGTACGTGCTACTCCGGGGCAAAAGCAGGTCCTTCGCTTCGCTCAGGATGACGACAGGCGGGTGTTCGCACGGCGATGCTCGCCTGCTGCCTCGCTCATCAGCCAGTTCGCTTTTTTATAATTGCGGTATGGCAAAGCAGGAGTTTCAAACTGAAGTTTCGCAACTGCTCCAACTCATCATCCATTCGCTGTACTCGCACCCGGAGATCTTTCTTCGCGAGCTGATCTCGAACTCGTCAGACGCGCTGGACAAGCTGCGCTACCTGACGCTGACGGACGAGGCGCTGAAGCAGGTGCCGTTCGATCCGCGCATCGACCTGGAGGCGGACGAGACCGCGCATACGCTGACCGTGAGCGACACCGGGATCGGCATGAACGGGGAGGATCTGGTGGCGCACCTGGGCACCATTGCACGCTCTGGCACCAAGAACTTTCTGTCGCAGCTGTCGGGCGATGCGAAGAAGGATTCGAACCTGATCGGCCAGTTTGGCGTGGGCTTTTACAGCGCGTTCATGGTCGCGGACCGGATCGAGGTCGTCACGCGCAAAGCAGGCGAGGAGCAGGCCTATCGCTGGACAAGTGACGGCAAGACAGGCTTCGACATCGAACCCGCGTCGCGCGAGGTGGCAGGTACCACCGTTAAGCTCTTCCTGAATGACGAAGGCAAGGCGTACGCGAGCAGCTGGCGGTTGAAGGAGATCGTCAAGAAGTACTCGAACCACATCGCCTTTCCCATCTACCTGACGTACGACAAGAGCGAGTGGAACGCGGAAGAGAAGAAGAGCGAATCCACCCGCGTGACAGAGCAGGTAAACGCGGCCAGCGCCATGTGGCGGCGCACCAAGAGCGAGCTCTCGGACGACGACTACAAGGAACTATACAAGTCGCTGACCGGCGATAACGAGGACCCTCTCTACTGGTTTCACACGCAGGCCGAGGGATCGCTCGAGTACACGACGCTGTTCTACATTCCCGCGCACGCACCGCTGGACCTGTACCAGGCCGAGTACAAGGGCGGCGTGAAGTTGTATGTAAAGCGCGTCTTCATCCTGGACGACTCAAAGGAACTGCTGCCGCAGTACCTGCGCTTTGTGCGCGGCATTATCGACAGCGAAGACCTGCCGCTGAACGTGTCGCGCGAACTGCTGCAGCAGAACCGCGTGCTGACGACGATCAAGACGGCAAGCGTCAAGAAGATCCTTAGCGAACTGAAGTCTGCGGCTAATCGCGATGCGGAGAAGTACACCGGGTTCATCGAGCAGTACAACCGCCCGCTGAAGGAAGGCCTGTACAGCGACTATGCCAATCGCGAGATGTTGCTCGACCTGGTGCGCTTCAAGTCCACCGCGGTGGAGGGCCTGACCAGCCTGGCCGACGCGAAGGGCCGCATGCAGGAGGACCAGAAGAGCCTGTACTACATCACCGGCGGCAATGAACAACTGCTGCGCAATTCGCCACTGCTGGAGCTCTATAAGAAGAAAGGCATCGAGGTGCTGATCCTTGACGACGACATCGACGAGATTGTCTTCTCCACGATTGAGAAGTATGGCGAGACGGACCTGAAGGCGGTCAGCAAAGCGGCCACCAGCGAAGACTTCAGGGACGAAGCCGAGCCGGAGCAAGCCGACGCCATCAAGCCACTGTTGGAGAAGATCAAGGCGACGCTGGGCGACCGCGTGAAGGACGTGCGCGCGTCGGTCCGATTGGCCGACAGTCCATCGTGCATCGTGAGCGACGAGAGTGAGCCCAGCCTGCAGATGCAGCAAATGTTGCGCGCCATGGGCCAGAAAGAGATGCCCTCGCCCAAGCCCACGCTGGAGATTAACCCGGATCACGAGATCGTCAAAAAGCTGCTGGCGCGGCCCGACGATGCCGTGACGGAGGATGCGGCGTGGCTCCTGCTGGACCAGGCCCTGCTGTTGGAAGGCGTGCAGTTGCAGGACCCGGCGAGCTTTGTGCAGCGGCTGAACCGGGTGCTGCAGCTGTCCATCTAGCTCGGGCCAAGCGCCGTAGAGCAGAACGCCGAGGACGCGGAGGAAGTGCACGCAGAGGGCGCGAAGGAGATCGATGGTGAGTTGAACACCGTGGTGTGCCCTTTGCGTCCTCTGCGTGATTTCCCCTCGCGTCATCTGCGTGACTCCCTTCGTGGCCTCTGCGTGCTGCTCCTCTGTGTCCTCTGCGTTCTGGTTTTGTTCAAGGCTGGGCGGGGCAGTTCGGACCTGTCTTTCCACAGCATGACTCGCGCTATGCTTTGAGGTGAAGGGAAAGCGAAACATGCTGCTGCTGGTGGTTGTTCTTCAAATCCTGATTGCGTTGCTGCTAGCAGCCCTTTGGCTGCGCAAGCCGCTGGCTGCTGCGCCGGTCGACACGCGCCTGCTGGCGTTGCCAGACGGCATGGTGTCGCTCCAAGCCAGGGTGGAGGCCACGGACGCGGCGTTACGCAATCACCTGGGAGAGCTACGGCGCGAACACGGGGAATCTGCAACGCAGGCGCGGCACGACGCGGCAAAGACCAGTCGTGAACTGCGCGAGGAGATCGCCGGTTCCATCGCAGCGCTCGCGAAGACGTTGAACGATGGCCTGGGTGGCTTTCGTACGGACAACGGAGCGAGTGCGGAAGCGTTGCGTACGGCGGTACAGCGCGAACTGACCGGCATTGGCGAACGCCTGACGACGTTTTTCAACACCACCGGCCAGCACGCGCGCGATTCGCAGGAGGCGCTGCACCGCTCACTCAATGACCTGGGCCAACAGAACACCGCCAGCCATGAGGCCCTGCGCGAGGGTGTGCAGCAGCGGCTTGCTGCTTTAGGCGAACGCAACGAGGGGAGTCATCGGGAGTTGCGCGAAGGTGTGCAGGCACGGTTGTCCGCGCTGGGCGAGGACCAGCGCGGTCACCAGGAACGACTGCGCACCAGCATGGAGGCTAGACTCGATAAGTTGAATGCAGATAACGCGGGCAAGCTGGAACAGATGCGCGTGACTGTGGACGAAAAGCTGCAAACTACCTTGAATGAGCGCTTGACGCAGAGCTTTGGCCAAGTGACAACGCACCTGGGCGAAGTGCAAAAAGGCCTCGGCGAGATGAAGGACCTCGCCACGGGTGTCAGCGACCTGAAGAAGGTGTTTTCGAACGTGAAGTCGCGCGGCATCGTGGGCGAGTTTCAGCTCGGCATGCAGCTGGAACAGATGTTCAGCCGCGAGCAGTATGAAGTGAACTGCGCCGTCAAGGCCAACTCGGGCGAGCGCGTGGAGTATGCGCTCAAGATCCCCGACGGCGACAAGGGCCACGTGCTCCTGCCCATCGATGCGAAGTTTCCGCGTGAGGACTGGGAGCGGCTGGAACATGCTTACGACCACGGCACGGAAGAAGAGATTGC
>CALMRM010000014.1 GCA_937871605.1 uncultured Terriglobus sp.
CGCACAAGGACCTGGCCGCCATGGATGCTCACTGGAAGGCGTTCGGGGCCGACCCGGACTGGCAGAAGCTGTCCCACGATCCGAAGTACGCAAGCGAACCGATCGTCTCGACCGTCGACAATCTGTTGCTGACCCCGGCGGCATACTCACAAATCTAGGCAGGGTAGGGCTGCTGCCGTGTATTTGCATGCAGAGGCGCACATAGCGTGACGAAAGGCCCTCGTAGCGTGCAAAAACGTGCGAGTTAGCGTGCACTTTATGCTGTAAACACTGCAAAATGACGCGCTCAAACGCTCATTTTGCAATGCTTCAGAGCGCTTTTCGCACCAAACTACGCGTGGTTTCGCAGACTATGCCGTACACCACGTGTGTCACCATCTCGCTGCGCCGCTCCCGGCTCTGTTGCTTGTCCGGTGGGGCTGCCAAACCCAAGGCAGGCAGCGCACCCTCATGGGTCACTGTCATCAGGGCCAGGCCGAAGGTTGTGCCTTGCTTGGCGGTCACCTGCGGATACAGCTCTGCAACGGCACCGTACGCCGCGCCAGCAAGAGCTCCAAAACCCCAGTGCACACCTTCTTCCAAGGCCTTCTTCTGCGGCGTCTTCGCTTTTGGCATGCCAGCCTTTTCCGCCAAGACGGCGGGCGGCTCAGGCTCGCCGTGAGTGCGGGGCGGGTACAGCTTTTCGGCCGCGGACTTGGCAGCGGTGGCAAGGAGACCGCCGACCAGGCCGGCCAGCGCGCCTTTCAGCAGGCTGTGGGTGGGGTTTGTGAGCGGTTGTACGGTCTTGGCCATGGCAAGCTGTGGGACGCGTCTCCTGCAGCACGGGATGGCTCGCCGTCTGAATCCGGCGTGGTAGTCAGCGCATTAAACTAAGAGGGGAACGCGCCAGTAGAGCGCCCCGAGAGAGCTGACATCCATGCCATTCCCTTCTGAAGAAACTGTGCGCGATACCGTCATTCTTGGCTCCGGCTGCAGCGGTCTGACTGCTGCCATTTACACCGCCCGCGCCAACCTGAAGCCGCTGGTGATTGAGGGGCACGAACCCGGCGGGCAGCTGTCCATCACCACTCTGGTCGAGAATTTTCCTGGCTGGCCGGACGGCGTGCAGGGGCCGGAACTCGTCGAAAACATGCGCAAACAGGCGGAAAAGTTCGGCGCGGAAATGGAGATGGGCCACCTGGTCGAAGCCGACCTGAGCAAGTCGCCCATCGAGCTGAACTTCGGCAGCAAGGTCGTCAAAACGCGCACACTGATTGTGGCGTCTGGCGCCAGCGCGCGCTGGCTGGGGCTACCCAGTGAGCAGGCGCTCATCGGCCATGGCGTGTCCAGCTGCGCCACCTGCGACGGATTCTTCTTCTCGGGCAAGGAGATCTGCGTCATCGGCGGTGGGGACAGCGCCATGGAAGAAGCCATGTTCCTGACGCGCTTTGCCACCAAGGTGTACCTCATCCACCGCAGCGCCAGCTTCCGCGCCAGCAAGATCATGCTGGACCGGGCGAAAGAGCACCCCCAGATTGAGTTCCTGACGAACACCGTCGTGGAAGAGGTGCTGGGCGTCGAGGAAAAGGAAGTCCGCGGCATCCGGATTCGCAATACGGAATCCGGTGAGGTGCGCGAGATCGCGCTGTCCGGCTTCTTCCTGGGCATCGGCCACATTCCGAATGCCAAGTTCTTCGAGGGGCAGATGGACCTGGACGACGACGGCTACATCCGCAGCAAGGACAACGTCTTTACCACCTACAACGGCAAGGTGCTGGACGGTGTGTTCTGCGCCGGCGACGTGCAGGACCGCCGCTATCGGCAGGCCATTACAGCGTCGGGAAGCGGCTGCATGGCCGCACTCGAAGTAGAAAAGTACCTGGAAGAGCACGGCCGCTAAGCTAAACGTATGTCTATTCGTGAAAACCTTGACCGCGTGCGCACCGAAATCGCCGAGGCCTGCGCGCGCGCCGGTCGCGAGGCTGCTTCGGTGAAGCTGATGGCGGTGTCAAAGACCTGGGGGCCGCAGGCGCTGGTGGAGGCCTACGAGGCCGGGCAACGCGTCTTCGGCGAGAACCGCGTGCAGGAGTGGGATCATAAGCAGCAGCAACTCCATACGCTGATTGGCGAGGGTGTGGGCACGCTGGAGACGCACCTGATCGGCAACCTGCAATCGAACAAGACCAGCAAGGCCGCGTGGCTGTTCAGCGCGGTGGACACCGTGGACAGCGTCAAGGTGGCAAGCCGCCTGAACGACGTGACCGCGCAAGTGGGCAAGGTGCTGCCGGTGCTGGTGGAAGTCAAGCTGTCGGACGAGGAGAGCAAGCAGGGCGTGGGCGAGTACGCGCTGATGGGCCTCCTGCGGAATCTGCGGGAGATGGAGGGGATCGACGTGCGCGGCCTGATGACGGTGCCACCATGGACCGACGATGCCGAAGGCGCGCGGCCCACCTTTCGCCGCCTGCGCGAACTGCGCGACGAAGCGGAGCAGACGATCGAAGGGCTGCACCTGCCGGAGCTTTCCATGGGCATGTCGCATGACTTTGCCGTGGCCATCGAGGAGGGCTCGACGTGCGTGCGGATTGGGACGGCGATTTTCGGGGTGCGGCCTCGGGCTGAGGAGTAAGCGGCTGGCAGCCTTGCATCACAGGACTGCCCTACCATCTTCGGCCTGCTTTCGCTTCCTTCCCGTTTGTCATCCCGTAGCGTAGCGGAGGGATCTGCATGTGTGCTGGACGTACGCAAGCTGTGTGGCTTAACCGCGATCCTTCTCACGCTTCCAGTCGTATTGTGGTGTTTCGACTTGCCGAGACCAGCCTTCGGCTAAGTCTGTCCAGGATGGATTGCTCGCCTCGATCAACGCAATCTTCCGTTCGCGCCGCCAGTCTTTCAGCTCCTTCTCACGCTCGATTGCATGCTCGATGTACTGGAAGTCCTCGTGGTGCACGAGTCGGATGACCCGGTACTTCGACGTAAAAACACTGCCGGTACCCTCGCTGTGCTGCAGCACACGGTGCCAAAGGTTGTTGGTGACTCCGATGTACAGGGTGCGGGAGCGGCTTGCCAGAATGTACACGGAAAAGTTGTAGACCCGCATCGGCGGCATCGTAGCAGCCGGCACACATGCAGATCCCTCCGCTGCGCTGCGGGATGACAAGGGCAAGGGTCGCGTGCGTGCGCAAAACAGCCGGGCCGTCATTACAGCGGGAGCTACCTACAGACGCAAGGATCGGCAGTAGTATGGGCCGGCTTGCCAAGATGTAGACGTAAAGCCATAGACCCGCATCGGCTGCATCGTAGCATCCGGCATACATGCAGATCCCTCCGCTGCGCTGCGGGATGACAACCTGGGTAAGGTAAGTAGGCTAGGTGTCGCACTGGCCTGCTACAGCGGATTGCGGTACATGCGCAGAAACAGCCGCACGGCTATGACCGCAGCTACCGTACCCACAAACGCGAACAGGGCCAGCAGGACTGCAAGGAAAAGTGCGGCGATGCTGTGCTGGCCGGGGTCAAGCAGTGAGATGTGTAAAGCCCAGAAGCGCAGGGCGAGGCGGTCTGCTGCGTAGCCGGTGAGCAGCGCTGCGACCACGCCTGCGCGTACACCGGCACGCAGGTCATAGGGGAAGCTATCGACCCAGTACTGCTGCTCGACCGCCGTCAACTTCCGCATGGACTTCGAGTGTCTCACCCTCGGCGAGCACGCGGACGCGGTCGGCAATCCCGGCGCGTTCTGCCGCAGCCAGCAGGCGGATGGGCGGCTCGGCCATGGGCTCCTTGCCAAGCGGGAAGGTGCCAAAGTGCATGGGCACCAGTGTGTGCGCGGTGCGGAGGTCCAGGAAGGCCTGGAGCGCGTCTTCCGGGCTGGTGTGCACGGCGCGGTAGCTGTCCGGGTAATAGGCACCGATGGGCAGGAGCGCGATCTCTGGCTGCAGCCGCGCGCCGATCTCGCGGAAGCCGCTGAAGTATGCCGTGTCGCCGGAGTGGTAAACGCTGTGACCCGCACCTGCAAGGACGTAGCCGCCGTATTGGCGATGCGTGTCGTTGAACATGCGCGCGCCCCAATGCTTGGCAGGCGTCATGGTGACTTCGACCACATTTTCGGGTGTGTCCGCGTCCAGCGTGGCACTTTCCCACCATGCGAGTTGGTGCACGGAGCGGAAGCCGAGCTTTGCGACGAGGTCGCCGACGCCCTCTGGCACAACCGCCTGCGGCGCTACGCCGGTGAGATACCTGGCATGGCGCACGATCTTGCGGAGGGACGGCACGTTGAGGTGGTCCATGTGCGCGTGGGTCAGCAGAACAGCGTCGATGGGTGGCAGGTCCTCCACGCGCAGGCCCGGGCGGCGCGCACGGCGCAGCAGGATGAGCCGCGTGGCGAACACCGGGTCTACCAGCAGGTTACGGCCGGCGATCTGCAGCAGGAACGAGGAGTGCCCGATGAAGGTGATGCCAAGCTCTTCCGGCTGCACCAATCGCGGCTCCGCGTGGGTGCCTGTCATGGGTTCGCGGTGGCTTTCGCGCACCACGCCGTAGAGTTGCTTTAGCTTGCGCCAGACAGAAGGTTGCGGGCGGCTCATAGCAGATAAGATGTGGCTGCGCGCCCTGGCGGTGCAGGCCTTGCTGGTCATGCGTGCAGGGCTACGACGGCCGATGCCGTGCCGCAGGTGGCTGGTGCGATGCTGTGTGCATCTGACTCGGCAGTGTCGGCTGCGCCGACCGTACCACGCAGAGGAGAGCCGCGCATGTCTCAGCAGATCGACCCGTCGCGCCAGCCGGAAGGGCGTTCCACAGCGGAGGCAACGCACGCCTCGCACTTGGGTTTGCACGCCATGGAACAACACGTGTGGGCGCACGTGCAGCATACGCCGCTGAGCAGCATGTGGGACCTGCAGGGCGTGCCGCTGAAAGAGGTTGGCAAGCGGGTGTGGAAGGGTATTGACGAGGACAATCTGTTTGGCCGCGCGTCGCAGCTGGCCTATTCGTTTTTTTCGGCGATCTTTCCGGCGCTGATCGCCATGAGTGCGCTGATGGGGTTGGTGGCGCAATCATCAGGCAAGCTGTACGTCGACATGCTGAACCGCATCGGTCAGCTGATTCCGCCGACTGCGTTTGCGCTGGTGACGGAGACGTTTCAGAAGACAACCAGCGACAGCACCACGGGCAAGGTGACGTTTGGCATCCTGTTTGCCCTGTTTTCAGCGAGCATAGGGCTGTCTGCCGTGCAGGACACGCTCAACGCCGTGTACAAGGTGAAGGAGACGCGGCCCTTCTGGAAGGCGCGGCTTGAGGCCATGGCACTGACGCTGCTGGTGGCTGCCATCGTCATTTTTGCGCTGCTCACCCTGCTCTCCGGCGATCTTGCGGCCAAGCATGTGGAGCACCTGTTTCGCGGTGCGTTTACGCTGTCTGTGCTGCTGCGCGTGCTGGCGTGGGTGCTGGCTTCGCTATTGATGGTGCTGTCGTTTGAGGTGATGTACTACCTGTGCCCGGACGTGCCGAACCGCAAGTGGCGCTGGTTTACGCCGGGTGCGCTGATCGGCTTGCTAGGGTGGGTCGCCGGGTCACTGTGTTTGCGGGTCTACCTGCACTACTTCAACAGCTACTCGGTGACCTACGGTTCGCTGGGCGCGGTCATCATTCTGCTGCTGTGGTTCTATGTCACGGGCGTCATGATCCTGCTGGGCGGCGAGGTGAACTCCGAGATCGAGCATGCCGTGGCTGAGAAGCAGCTGAAGACAGGGGCGTCCGCATTGCCGTCTGCAGCTGCCGTGGCCAAGGTGGACATGGAGCCGGACAACGCATGATGGCTTATGCTGCCGTTGGCGGCAGTTTGGGACGTCGAGCTAACCGAGGCCGAGTACCGCGTCTGCGGTGATGGGCAGGTTGTAGAGGCGTCTGCCGGTGGCGTTTGCAATGGCGTTGCTGATGGCCGCGGCAGCGCCCGTAATGCCTATTTCGCCAATGCCCTTGGCGCCCAGCTCACTGCCCAGGCTGTCGTCCTCGGGCACCATGACGATGTCGAGCTCGGGGGTGTCGGCGTTGGTGGGCACGTGTGCCTCGGCCAGGTTGCTGTTGACCCAGGCGCCCAGGTGCGTGTCGCGCACGCTCTCTTCCATGAGCGCATGACCGATGCCCCACACCATGCCGCCCAGGTACTGTGAGCGGGCGGTGCGCGCGTTGAGGATGCGGCCGCCCGCAAAGGCGCCGGTCATGTGCGTGACGCGGACCGCGCCGGTAAAGTCGTTCACAGCGACGCGGGCAAACTGCGCGCCAAAGGCCATGCGGCCATACTTACTCTTGCCAAAGAGCCTGCCTGCAACGCCGCGTGCTGCCAGCTGATCTTTTCCGGCGCGCCGCAGGACGTTTGCGGCGCTGTCATGGCGGGCCTGCTCGACACGATGGCGCAGCACGCCGCCCGTGAAGACGATGTCGCGCAGGGAGCAGCCGTGCAGGGAACTGTGCCGGTCCACACGCGCGAGGCGGGCCAACGACTCGTGTAGCGCGTGCGCGGCTTCAGTAAGCGCGGAGCCGACGGAGAGCGAGGTGGATGACCCGGCGGAGAAGGCGCCGAAGGGCAGGGTGGTGTCGCCGATGGCGATGCGCACGCGGTCCAGTGGGATTTCCAGCGCATCGGCCACCACCTGCGAGAGTGACGTGATGGCACCCTGGCCGATCTCCTGCGTGGCGGTCTCGGCCAGCACGGTGCCATCAGTACGCCAGGTGAGGCGGGCCGTGGCGGGGAACTGGTTGGTGGGGTAGGCCGCCGTGGCGAAGCCGTAGCCGATGCGGTCCGTGCCTTCGCGCTCCGTGCTGCGGGGCTGCCGGCGCTGCCAGCCGAAGCGTTCCGCGCCCTGTGCGTAACACGCTCGCAACTCTTTGCTGGACCACTGCTTGCCTGTCTCCGGGTCGGTCTCGGCGTAGTTCTGAAGTCGCAGGTCGATGGGGCAGATGCCGAGCCGCTCCGCGAGTTCGTCCATGGCGGTTTCCAGTGCGAACTGGCCGGGAGCGACGCCGGGTGCGCGCATCCAGCCGGGTGCGTTGGTGTCCAGGCACAGCGCGCGGTGCTCGACACGGAGGTTGTCCACGGCGTACAGGTGCGGCGTCACCTCGCCGGTGGGCTCCAGGAAGCTGCCGGTGTGCGACGTCTGGATGGCCGTGTCCTGCTGCAGGCTGAGCAGCTTTCCCGTGCGATCCGCGCCCAGGCGCATGCGGATGCGCAGACCGCCGCGGTAGGGCAGCTGACTAAAGGTGCCTTGCCGCGTGAGGACCAGCTTGACGGGCTGGCGCAGCACCTGTGCGGCCATGGTGGCGAGCATGGTGTGGTTCGCGCCGCCTTTGCTGCCAAAGCCGCCGCCAACGAGCGGTGCCACCACGCGCACGCGGCTCTCGTATTCTTTGCCCGCGGCCACCTGGCTGACGATGCGCAGGATCTTGTCCTTGTGGCCGGTGTTGAAGGCTTCTGCCAGTGCGACCGCGTCGCCGTACACGAACTGCGTGGAGGTGCCGACGGTCAGGCGGTTGGTCAGGCCATCGTCCACATGCCAGTGCGCCACGGTGGCAGCTGGTTCCATGGCGTTGTGGTGCGCGGGCTGCAGATGGCAGGTGCGGTCCACCTGCACGGGCGCGTCGGCAAAGGCCCGCTCCGCGTGGCCACGCTCCACCGTGCCCTTGCTGCCAGCGCCCACGGTCTTAACGGGTTCCGCCTCGGTCATATGCCGCTCGAAATCCAGCAGGGCGGGTTCTGGCGAGTAGGTTGCGCGAATGGCGGCGGCAGCCTCCGTCGCGGCCTCAAACGATTCCGCCACCACCAGCGCGATGGGCTGGCCGTGGTAGCGAACCCGATCGTCCTGCAGGGGCAGGTACTTCGTCTGCTCGCTGCTCAGGAGGGACTTGAGCGGCTTGAGCCGGGGCGCGTTCGCGGCGGTCATCACCAGCCGGACGCCTGGTGTGCGCTCGGCAGCCGCCGTGTCCAGGTGCAGGACGCGCCCAAGCGGAACGGTTGCGGGGACCACGCACGCGTGCAGCATGGGCGTGGGCACTTCGCCGGGATGCAGGTACTGGTCGAAGCTGTTCAGGTCCGCCGCGTACAGGCCGGAGCCCGTGATCTTTGCCCTGCCGTCAAAGCGGACCGGTGCCGTCGCTGGATGGATGTCCTGCATTCGCCTTCTTCTCCGCTCCCCCAGGTTCGTTGCGTGCAGGGCAGCCAGTCGAGCGGAGCGGGTAGACTGCTGCCACAGATGAATCTCTATGCCATTGTAGTTGGGCTGATTGTGCTGGCGCTGCTGGCCGTGTCGCTGTCGCGTTTGCGGCAGACAAAAACCAAGGCGGATTTTCTACTTGCCGGGCGCAGCCTGCCTGCCGCGGTACTGGTGTTTACGCTGCTGTCCAGCTGGATTCGCTGTGGCAGGGGGGCGGCGGCTGGCTTGGACTCCTGCTCATCTTCTTCATCGCGCCGCGTGCGCGCCGCTTTGCCCAGTTCACCATCCCTGACCTGCTGGAGGCACGCTACAACCAGGCGGCCCGCGTGCTAGGCGTGGTCGCTGTCCTGTTTACGTACACGGCGATTACTAGCTACCAGTTGATTGGTGGCGGCGACATTCTGCACCTGATCTTCCCCGGCGCGGTCACGGCGGTGGGAGGCAGGTACATTCTGGCTGCGTTTGTGGTGGTGTTCACCGCGATCGCGGGCATGGGCTCGGTGGCGTACATGGATGTGTTCATCGGCCTGCTGACGACGGTGACGCTGCTGTGCGCCCTGCCCGTGCTGACGGCGCACGCGGGTGGCTGGGCGGCCGTTCACACAGCGCTGCCGGTGACACACTTCCAGGTGCTGGGAGACATGTCCGGATGGCAAGCGGTAGAGTTGCTGCTGCCCACCTGCCTCTTGATGCTGGGCAACCAGAGCATGTACCAGAAGTTCTTTTCCGCCCGCAGTGCACGCGATGCACGCAACGCGGTGGTGGGCTGGATCGTGGGCACGGTGATCCTGGAAACAGCGATCGTTGCCATTGCGGTGGTCGGCTCTGCGCTGTTTCGTAGCGGCGAAGTGAGCCAGCACCCGCGCGAGATTCTGGCTTACACGGCAATGTTCGGCATCCATGCGCCTGTGCCGGGCCACGCACGCCCTGTGGACCACCTCTTGGCGCTGCTGGGTGCGCTGATGACCGGTGCGATCTTTGCCAAGATCATCTCCACCGCAAACAACTACCTCTTTTCACCCGCCACCAACCTGGTGAACGACGTCTTCGTCCGCTACCTGCGGCCAAAGGCAGCGGACCAGGAAGTGCTGTTGGTCTCCCGCCTGATGGTGGTGCTGCTGGGCGTTTGGGCACTGTGGCAGTCGCTGCACACGGAAAGCGTGTTGAAGAAGAGCCTGTACGCGTACACCATCTACTCCGCAGCGCTGACGCCGGTCATCCTGGCGGCGTTCTTCTGGCGGCGGGCCACAGCAGCGGCGGCGGTCACCTCCATCGCGCTGGGAACGGTGGTGACGGTGATGTGGGATCTGCCGGTGGTCGCGCGTGTGTTGCCCGCGGCGCTTGCACAGCGCGACGCTATCCTGCCCGCCCTGGCGATCTCGCTGCTTTCGCTGGGCATCGTCAGCCTGGTGACCGCGCCGCCGAGCGAGGCGCAGCTGCGGCCGTTTGCCGCGGAGTGAGCGCGTGACTGTCGCCATTTAGGACGCAGCGGTAGACGTTCTACAACGGTGCATGTGCCGATGAACGACAGGAATGCGAACCTGCTTCCTGCAACTGTTGCCGCGTCGGACCTGCGCCCTTGTCTCCGTACTGCTGCTGGCGGCATGTGCGCCCTCTGCCACGAGGGCAGCCGTGCCGCTGTCGCCACGCGAGACCCCGGGGGAAGCGCTTGCAGATGGCGCGGCTGCGCCCTTGGCACCGGCGACGCTGGAAGACGCATTGCGCGCGCTTGCTGACCAGGCTGACATCGTGTTTACGGGCGAGGTCTGCAGCATTGAGCGCACGGCAGGCACGGTCGCAATCTCCTGGCAGGTGGAGCATGCCGTACGCGGCGCGGCTGCCGGGCAGGTGTATGTGCTGCGGGAGTGGGCGGGCCTGTGGCAAGCGCAGGGTGCGCGGTACAGCAAGGGACAGCGTGCCCTGTTGCTGTTGCACGCGCCATCCGCGGCGGGCTATGCGTCGCCGGTGGGCGGCCAGGATGGTGTGATTGCGTTGCAGGGCGATGCGGACGACGGCACGCTGGACCTGCGGCTGCTGCAGCAGCGTGTGCTGGTGACCGATGCGGCCCGGCTTCGGCCCGCGGCGGCGCTCAAGGCGGCGGGTGGTTCGCTGGCGCTGAGCGATGCCCTGCAGCGGGAGTATGCCGCTCGGCAGCCAAAGGCCGCTGCCCGCGCGTCCGGCGACCTGCAGTCTGTGGCGCATAGCTCTGTGCAGGTGCGGATTTCTCCTGAGCCGGAGGGTGGGGCCACTACGGTTGTGACCGGCACGCACGGCGGTCCCAGCAACGTCTCCACTGCCACTGACCCCAACAGCCGGGTAGACGCTGGCATGGTGGTAAGCCTGCTGAAGGCGTGGCAGTTGCGCGGTGCTGCGCAGTGAGGTACCCACGGCTACGGACCGGGTTGGTTCTGCTTCTGCTTCTGCTTGGAACGGCGCAACAGGCAGCAGCCGCGGGACCGCGCTGGGTGGCGGGGAACAGCTGGGCAGACGTCACCCATCCCATGGGCTGGTACCGCGGCGACGTGCAGTACTTCGTGGATCAGGGCCCGCTGAGCGCCTCTGTGAGCAACGCTGCTGCCACAGCGCTGGTCGACGCTGCCGCCGCGGTGTGGACAGTGAGCGGCATCCCGTTTTCGCTGCGCGATGGTGGGTCGCTGGCGGAAGACGTGAGTGGCGGCAACGTGTCGGTGGGCGCGAGCGGCCCGGTGTGGCCCGCGGATGTGCAGAGCTCGAACTACACCAGCGAGCAGATCGCGGTGGTTTTCGACGCGGATGGCAGCATCACGGATCTGCTGCTCGGCTCCGGTGCCAGTGCTCCCACCAACTGCCGAACGGCTGCAGTAACGGAGAGCGTGGACCTGTTCGTGCAGCCCGGCAAAATCGCGCACGCCATCCTGATTGTGAACGGCCGGTGTACCGGCTCGGCGCAGGAGCAGCAACTGCAGCTGCAGTACCAGCTGATGCGCGCTTTTGGACGCGTCATCGGCCTGGGCTGGTCGCAGCTGAACGAGAACGTGTTTACCGGCACGCCCGCGCCCACCTACCAGGACCAGATGCACTGGCCCATCATGCATCCCATCGATATCCTGTGCGGGCCGTACAGCTATCAGTGCCTGCCGCGACCGTTCACCCTGCGCGATGACGACGTTGCGTCGCTGGGGCTGGTGTACTCGTCGAGCGTGAACCAGAGCAACCCGAACCGCGTGAGCGTGGTGGCGTGGGTACGCTTCCCGAACGGGCAGGGCATGAACGGCGTCAACGTGGTGGCGCACCGCAACTGGCCCGTGGATAACTATGGCACGGAGGCCTACGGCGATGTGAGTGCCGTGTCGGGTGCGTTTTTTCCAGGGGACTTCGGCAATCCCGTGACGGGCGCGCCGGCCGACACGGATGACAAGAACGGCAGCACGGGCGGCTATGGCGCGGGATTTGTTGCGCTGTATGGCATTCCGGCGCTCACGCAATTCAACTTCACCGACGTGGTAATTGAGACCGAGCCGATCAATCCGTTGTACATGGGCCAGTACGCCGTGGGGCCGTACCGGGCGGGCAGCGTGACGCCTGCGGGCGACAGCACGGGCTTCTTCTACTTTGGCGATGCAGCCGGTGCGGTGGATGGCTACAACACGCTGACGCCCACCAACGCGCCGTACCAGTGCGCCACGGGGAGCGATGGCACGGAAGACGCGCCAGCACCGATGGCGGCGGGCGGCATGTGGTCGGGGCTCTTCTGCGGCACGCAGCATACCGCGTGGACGTCGCTTGCGGTGCGCGCGGGGCACACGGCCACCGTGGAGGTGACAGCACTGGACGAGACCGGCGCGGCCAGCACGGGCAAGGCGATGCCTGTGATTGGCCTGTGGAGCGCCGCAGACGCCACCGGCACCACGCCCACCCTGGCCCGGGCCACGGCGTTCAATTCGGTACGCGCCGGCACCACGCAACTGCGTGCTGCATTCACGGCGGATGAGCAGCTGCGGCTGGCACTTGCGGACCAGCGGGGCGATGGCCGCCCAGACTACCTGTACCGCGCCCGCGTGCTGTACGCAGACACGGTGACGCCTGCGCGCGTGCCGAAGACGGGCGGCACGGTCGTCATCACCGGCGTGGGCTTTACGCCAGGATGCACGGTCACGGTGGGTGGTGTGCTGGCGCCCGTGCTCTCGCAGACGGCGACGGAGCTGCGCGTCACAGCGCCTACGCTGGCTGCCCTGAACGGCACGGCGGTAAACGACGTGGTGGTCACGGATACTGCAACGACCGGCTCGACCACTATCACTGGCGGCCTGACCTACAGCGGGGCACCGGGCGACACCCTATCGTTGGTAACCGCGCCTAGCGCGACTGTGCCTGTGGGTGCATCTGCAACGTTCGCGGTGCGTCTGCTGGACAGCAATGGCGCTGCGGCACCCAACGGCGCCATCACGGTGACCGCCGTGGGCGGACAGGTCGTCTTCGACGCGTGCAACCTGGCCAGCTGCACCCTGCAGACGGACAGCAGCGGTTTGGCGCACACGGGGCTGACACCGCACGCTGCTGGGATGGTGCGACTGACCGCAATGGCGAAGAGCGGATCGACGGTGCAGGGCAGCTTTGTTGCCGTTGCTGCCGTTCAGTCCGTCACCCTGGTCAGGCCGGTGCAGTACGTGGCGGCAGAGGCGGGTGCGCCGTTCCATCCTGCGGCGCAGGTGACGAGCAGCGGGTCTGCCGCTGCAGTGACTTGGCAGGCATTCAGCACGGGCGTCACACTGGGCGCGGTGCACAGCAGCGGAGCGTCGTCCGAGGTGGATGCAGCCGGGTCGCTGCAAGCTGGTCAGGCGGCGAGTGTGCAGGCCTGCGTGTCCGCAGCCGTGTGCGCGGTGGAGTCGCTGACCGGCGTTGCGGACAGCGCGTTGCAGGTGCAGACTGTAAGCGGCGCTGATCAGAGCGTGAGCTCGTCGGCAACGCTGCAGCCGGTCACTCTGCGCGTGGCCGACGCGGTCGGCCATCCGGTGGCGGGCGCAGCCGTCAGCGTGTACCAGCGGGTGACGGGTTGGCAGCCGCCGTGCATAGCCACGGGTCGTTGTGCCGTGGCTCCGGTGTACGGGACATTGACCGTGACCGCGACCAGCGATGACGATGGCCTGTTAAGCGTACCGCCGCTGCAGTACGCCGCGACGGCGGCGACCACCAGCATGACCGCCACTGCCGGTACCGCCGGAGTGTTGACCGTGACACTGCAAAAAACACCGTAGCTGCACCGTCACACGGGGTGCTCGGAGACCTTCGACGCGACGGGCGGTGCGTTGCCCGCATCACACCGCGTGACGGTTCAGGAGCAGGCATGGCTACAGAGGTGACTGGCGGCATCCGCAAACGAGTGTTGATCGTGGGCGGCGGATTTGCCGGGTTGAGAGCGGCGGAAACGCTCAAGGATGCGGAGGTGAATGTGACGCTGGTGGACCGGCGCAATCACCACACGTTTCAGCCGCTGCTGTACCAGGTGGCGCTGGCTGTGCTGCCCGAAAATGAAATTGCCCAGCCCCTTCGAGCCATCGTGAAGTACGCCAACACCCAGGTGCTCATGGACGAGGTCACCGGCTTCGACACAGAGAAGTGCCGCGCCACGCTTAAGGGTGGTGCCGAGCTCGAGTACGACTACCTGATTCTGGCCACCGGCTCGACCCACTCCTACTTTGGCCATGACGAGTGGGCTTCGCTGGCACCGGGGCTGAAGACGATTGAGGATGCGGTCGAGATTCGCCGCCGCGTGCTGCTCGCCTTTGAACTCGCAGAACGCGAAATGCAGGAGACGGGAAAGCACCCGGCGCTGAACTTTGTCATCATCGGCGGCGGTGCCACCGGGGTCGAGCTTGCCGGGGCTATTTCAGACATTGCAAAGCTGTACATCCGGCATGACTTCCGTCACATCGACCCTGCAAAGGCGCAGGTGCTCATCCTTGAAGGCGGCCCCACGCTGCTGGGGGCCTATCCACCGGACCTGCAAAAGAGCGCCATCAAGCAGCTGGAGAAGTTGGGTGTGCACATTCGCGTCAACACGCGTGTGACCGATGTGCAGCCCGGGTACGTCATGGTGGGCGACGAGCGTGTCGACTCCGTGGTAACGCTGTGGGGTGCGGGCGTGCAGGCATCGCCCCTCGGCAAACTGCTCGGCGTTGAAGTCGATAAGAAGGGCAGCGTTATCGTCGATGAGCATCTCCATCCCAAGGGGCACCCGGAGATTTTTATCTGCGGAGACCTTGCCGCCGCAAAGATGGCAGACGGCAAGCCGGTGCCAGGGGTAGCACAACCTGCTATGCAGATGGGCGTATACGCCGGCAAGAGCATTGCCGCGGAAGTACTTGGGAAACGGGTCAGTAAGCCTTTTGAGTACTTCGACAAGGGCGACATGGCTGTGATCGGCCGTTCCGCAGGTATCGCCAATGTGAAGTGGCCGTTTAAGGGGCATTTGAGCGGCTTTCCTGCATGGGTGACGTGGCTTGTTGTCCATATCTTCTTCCTGATCGGATTCCGTAACCGCTTTGCCGTGATCCGGAACTGGGCTTACACCTACGCCTTTTTCAAGGAGGGTTCTCGCCTCATCACAGGCGACCAGTCGCTTCCTGGATGGGAGCACTCTACCGATTCAGGTCCATTGCGCACGCAGCCCATTGCCGGTCTCGCGGAGCCTCACTAGCACAACGCAGCGCCGCGTTGCGCCTTGGCAACGCTGGTGTTGGATGAATGCTGCAGAGCAGGCGTCTCAGGTACGAGACAAGGAGAACTACTGTGGGAATCAAGGAACTACTTGGCCTGGAGTCGGACAAAAAGGTTCGTTACGCCATCGTGGGAGCGGGCGACATTGCACAGGAAGACCTGATGCCCGGTGTGGAGCACACCAGCAACTCCGTGATGACGGCCATCGTGACCGGCGACCCGACCAAGGCGCAAGAACTCAGCAAGAAGTACGACCTGAAGGCGAGCTACACGTACGAGCAGTTCGGTGAAGCAGTGCGGTCCGGCACCTTCGATGCCATCTACCTGGCCACGCCAAACTGGCGACATGCGGAGTTCATCATCCCGGCACTACGGGCCGGCATCCACGTGCTGGTGGAGAAGCCGCTGGAGGTCAGTACCGCCAAGTGCCAGGAGATACTCGACGCCGCAAAGACCAGCAGCGCCAAGCTCATGGTTGCGTACCGCCTCCACTTTGAACCGGCCACACTGGATACGGTCAAACGCATCCGTGCAGGTGAGATTGGCGATGTGCATTTATTCACCTCCACCTTCTCGCAGATGGTGGACCCGAGCAACCACCGCGGTCACTCCGGGGAGCTTGCCGGACCCGTCTTTGATATGGGCCCCTACCCCGTCAACGCCTGCCGGTACGTCTTTAACGACGAACCCATCGAGGTTGTCAGCGCCGCCGGCACCAAGCATCCCGCGTCCGGGCTCGACCAGGATATCTACGACACCGTCACAGCCGTCGTTCGCTTTCCGGGGGAGCGGCTGGCGCAGTTCTGCGTGTCGTACTACGGCGACGTGACCAATTCCCTGAGCGCAGTGGGCACAAAAGGCCGCATCACGCTGGACCCGTGCTACATGTTCGGCAAACCACTCAAGCAAACGGTTTCGAAGAAAGGCGAGGAGAAGGAAGAAAGCTTCAAGAACACCGACCACTTCGGGGGTGAGCTGAAGTACTTCTCCGACTGCATCCTGAACAACAAGGAAGTCGAACCGGATGGCGAGGAGGGCTACGCGGATGTGCGTGTGCTTGAGGGCATTCTGGAGGCCCTGAAGTCTGGCGGCTCCGTAAAGCTGCAGCCGTTTACGCGCAGGAAACGCATTGATCCAGAGACACAGGTCGTCAAACTGGGCGCAGTCGCAACACCAGACCTGGTCCACACCGAAAACCCCGGCAAAGACGTGGATAAGCAGCCTAAAAATTGACGTGTGGCAAGCAAAGGGCAGCCACTTGCGGGCTGCCCTTTTGACCGGGGACCTCACGTCAGGCGTTTACGGTTTCCTGCTCGGCAGTTTTGATGCGGACGGGTGTGAGCCAGCCGAATCGATCCGCTTTCCTGCCGTTGACCAACCCGAAAAATTCGTCGTGCAAGAGTGTGGTGACGGGGCCCATGGTGCCGTCGCCAATCAGGATGCGGTCCACAGAGCGCAGGTGCGATACCTCGGCAGCGGTGCCCGTAAAGAACGCCTCGTCGCACACGTACAACAGTTCGCGTGGCAGTGCCTGCTCCACGACCTCGATACCAAACTGACGCGCAAGCTGGATGATCGAAGCGCGGGTGATGCCGTTCAGCACGGAGTTGGCCAGGGGTGAGGTGTAGAGCTTGCCCTCGCGGACCAGAAACAGGTTCTCTCCGGAACCCTCGGACAGGTAGCCATTGCGATCCAGTGCGATGCCCTCGGCGTAGCCGTTGATTTCGGCCTCCATGCGGATGAGCTGGGAGTTCATGTAGTTCGCACCCGCCTTGGCCAGCGACGGCATGGTGTTGGGCGCAAGCCGGTTCCAGCTGGAGACACACACGTCGGCACCGCCATGGTGCGGCATGAAATTACCCCAGGGAAAATTCGCGATGTAAATCTCCACCGGCGACTTCAGGGGATTGACGCCGATTTCGCCATAGCCGCGAAAGGCGACCGGCCGGATGTAGCACGGCGCGGCGCCGTTGCTTTCGACCACCTCCACCACAGCGTCGCAGAGCTGGTCCAGCGAGTAGGGCAGCGGCATGCGGTAGATGCGGGCCGAATCGATAAAGCGATGCATGTGTTCACGCAGACGGAAGATGCCAGCACCCTGTGCGGGTGAGCCTTCCTCGCCTTGCGTATAACAGCGAATGCCCTCGAAGACCGAAGAGCCGTAGTGCACGACATGCGACATCACATGAATGTTCGCGTCTGCCCAGGGGATGAGAGTGCCGTTGTGCCAGATGTATTCCGTGGTTTGAATGGGCATGAAGTGAGCTCCTGGGATCTGAGTGCTATCCGTCCAGTATAGGCAGACGATCCGGCAGAACCGTCCTTCCCTTCGACGTGTAAGGCTATCGGCGAGAGGTGTAAACAGGGTTTTCACCCGGAAACACGCTCGTGCACCCCAAGAACTCGCTGCGTTTTCCTCACAGTTTTCCACGTTGCCGCTTGCACAGCACAGCTGGGACACGTACAGTCAAACAAGTCGAGCGCAGTTGTCAGGCGTTCAACGCGAGCGGAAAAGATTACTGCTTGACGCAAGCGAACGCAGCTTGTATAACTGAAGAGTCGAGTTCAGCCAGTAACCTGGTCGTCTCGAGTGAGAGCAAGACGTAGGTGCTCCACATGCAGTCCAAGCGTTTGTTACGCGTGGTGCGCCTGAGGCAAGCTTCCGGGCCATCCAACAACAAACCCAAGACACTGCCACATACAAGACGAGGCGAAATGCCTCGGGGCACAACCATCGCGTTTGCCTCCTGATGTTTTAGAGATTGAGAGCCGCAAGGCGTTGGAATCAACGTTGCAGCGCCGGAAGGTGTTGCCAGAGTGCAGATCGCTACGGTCGCCCGCTGTCCAGGCTATTATTATCGCGCCCAAGGGGCTACATCGACCAAGAGGATCGAGAGCGAAACACAATAGTATACGGGCTAGCGGGTTGACAAGTAAAGCGAAAGGCGATACTCTAAGAAAGTTGAAACGACGCAGTGCGAGGGCAACCGCCTGACGCAGCATGCGGCTCACACAAGTT
>CALMRM010000015.1:0-6039 GCA_937871605.1 uncultured Terriglobus sp.
ACAAACCACCGCGCCCAGCACTACCACCGCGCCTGGCACTACCACTGCGCCTGGCACTACCACTGCGCCTGGCACTACCACTGCGCCAAAGACGAAAGCGAAAAAGCGCACCAGCAAGACAGGCGCAGCGACCACGCCATCTCCCGCGGCGGGCACCACCGTGCGCAACCCTCCTGCCGCGCCGTCGGCACCTGCTGCTGACCCGGTGAATCCAGCCGGCAGCCCCGAGCCGCCCACGCCCACCACGCAGGGCCCACCGCCACCACCCACTACGCCGCCCGTGAACACACCCCAGCCGCCACAGTAACCGTATCCTGGCTACATGCTCCGGCTGCCCACCCTCCACCGGGGTGGGCGGGTTGCAGGTTTAAGAACACGCCGAGGCACACCTACGTGCATGCGTGTCGAGCGAAGGTGGCACACTAGACGGTGTGGCAGATACCGTAGGCAGCCTGCTTCGGCAGTTCACGTGGGAGAAGTCAGAGCCGCTGCACGCCGTGCTGTGCCTGCCCGGCGTGGCGCTGCCGCTGCTGCTGGGCGTGCATCTCGGCTACAACGGCACCGGCGTCTTGATGGCGGGCGGTGCCATGACGGTGGGCTTTGGCTCCTACCAGCATCCGCTGTTCCGGCGCTCTGGCGCCATGGTGCTGGCTACGCTCGGCATTGCCGTGTCTGCGCTGGTGGGTGCGCTGTGTCGCGACAGCACCGCTGCACTGCTGACCGCCATGGCAGCATGGGCCTTTGTCTACGGTATGTCCAACAGCATTGGCACGGCCACGGCGTGGGTGGGTCAGCAGTGCTGTGTGTTTCTTGTGGTTTCGTCCGCAGCGCCCAGCACACCGGGCACCACGCATGACCTCCTCTACTCTGCCCTGCTGCGCGGCGCGGGTGTGCTGGCGGGTGGTGCGCTGCAAACGTGTTTTCTGCTGCTGCTGCGCGTGTGGTTCCCCGCGGCGCAAACGATGTTTACCTCGCCCGACTTCGACCCGACCCACTTTCAGCTACAGTTTTTGCGCGAACAGCTTTCGCCTGGTAGCGGTGCCATGCAGTTCGCCCTGCGCATGACCGTTACCGCCGTGCTCGCCATTGCGCTGTACCGCGTGCAAAGCTGGACCAGCGCGTACTGGATTGCCATGACGGCGGTGCTCATTCCCAAGCCGGAGTTTATGCAAACCGCTGCACGCGGCCTCTTGCGCGCGGCGGGCACGCTCCTTGGTGCGGCGCTGTGCACACTGATCGTCGTCGTCCTGCGGCCGGGCGGGCAGTGGCTGGCCGCACTCTGCCTCATCTTCCTGTTCGGCACGTACCTGTTGAACACCGTGAACTACGGTGCGTTTGCCGTCTTTCTTACGGGCTACATCTGCTTTTTGCTGGCCATTGCGCACCAGCCGCCCAATGAGGTGCTGCTGCACCGCGCCATGGCCACGGTGCTTGGCTCGGGTGTGGCGCTGGCCGTACACATGACCTTCATTGCCGGACGCAAGGCGCTGGGCATTGCCACGCCGGTGCTGCACTCATTGGAAAGCCGGTTCGGTAGCTAGCCGCTACTGAATGCTGTGGCCGATGTCGCCCGCGCTGCCCGCCTGCCGCAGATATGCCTCGATTGTGTCGTCCAGAATGCCCTGCGCTGCCAACACCAGGTCAATGCAATCGCGCCCGGCGCCATGGCCGCCCGCATGCGGCGTCACATAGTGCGCGGCGGCCTTTACCTGTTCGCGCGCGTTCCATGTGGCCACGGCCAGGCCCACCTCGCGCATGGGCGGCAGGTCGATAATGTCGTCGCCCACATAGGCAATCTCGTCCAGCGCGACATTTGCCTCGCGCAGGATGTTATGGATGGCTTCCATCTTCTGCTGCGATCCCTGGTGGATGAACTCAATCTTGAGGTCGCGCATGCGCACGGCCACCGTGTCGCTGGTGCGTTTGGTGACGACGCCGAAGCGCAACCCACCCACGCGGCCGATGCCGATGCCCAGACCGTCGTGCGCGGAAAACCCTTTCACCTCAAGCGCCACCGGCGAGCCATCCTCGCGTTTGCCGTCGGGGATGAAGTACATCATGCCGTCGGTCAAGACGCCATCCACGTCGAAGACGATGACTTTGATCTTGGCCGCGCGCTCACGCAAATCGCTGTTTTGTAGTTCCGGAATCATGCATTTAGTGTCGCAGACCAACTACGCACTGGGCCGACTAGGTCCAGTACAGGATGCGTGCAGTAGGCAGCACCTCTGCCAATGTCTGGTTGAACCACGCCTTCATCTCGCCCATCGAATCCTTGGGATAGACGTACTTGAAACCGCCGAACTTGTTCCGCTTCTCTGTACGAGCTTCTTCACGCAGGTCAAGCTTCGTCTTCGGATACCAGCCCAGCAGGACTTCCTTTGATCCGGGTGTGAAGCGGTGTGTAATAAGTTCCGCCGACAGATCAATGTTTGCGATCCCCGATAACGCCTGCGCAACGGCTTCAAACAGGGCACGGTACTCCTCGCGCCACTGCTCCACCGGCATGATGGGCGCGATCGTCAGGCCCACCGGGTAGCCCGCCAACGCCAGGGTACGCATGGCCTGCAGGCGACGTGCGACGGTAGCTGTGCCGCCTTCGAAGTCGCGCGAAACACTGGCTGCATTTACCGAAAAGCGCACGCGGGTTCGCCCGTTATGCGGCAGCTTTGCCAGCGTCTCGACCGCGTCGAACTTGGTGGTGAAGCGCAGTTGCACCGGTGCATCCCACACGCTGAAGAAGCGGATACTGTCGGCCAGCGCGCCCGTGATGTGCTCGATGCCGAGCGGGTCGGTGTAGCATGACGCTTCAAAGGTTGTGCCTTCATGCACCCGCGCTACGGAGCGCGATGTGACCCTGCCCTCACCTGCGTAGCCGCGCAGGTTCTCAAGGATCTCCGGCACGTTGGCGTACGCCCGCGTGACCGGCGGGCCGCTGAGCGACCCCGCCAGATAACAGTACTGACAATGCGCCGGGCAGCCCTGCGCCAGGTGGAACTGCCAGTCAGCCGAGGGCGGAATGGGCTGCAGCTTGCGCGCGCCCGGCGGTGAGACGACGATGGCCAGCGTGGACTTGGCTAGTGCGTAGGCCTTGCCCGCCGTGTCTGCCCGGATGGGGTCGAGCCGCTTCGCTTTGAGCTTTGTTACTGCCGCACCGAGTGCCTCTGCGCGGTCCAGCATGGCGCGGCCGTACGGCAGGGCGTACGCATCCGGCGTAATCATCACCTGCCGTGGCCGCCACACCTTGCCGGGTTGCAGGTGTTCGCGCTCCAGCAGCGCGGGGTGCACGGCGGCCTCACGGATCAGCTCCGGCTCAAACGGCTCCGACACTTCGGCGAGGGTGGCCTGCGACATATCTGATTGGATGCACACTTCTCGTTCTCCTCCACCTAACGCGTCATCCTGAGTGCAGCGAAGAATCCCAGCGGCCATTCGCTGGCAGGCACCTACCCAGGCTTTCTTGCAGGAAAGTTCCAATTACTGCGTCATACGAACAGTGCAGGGATCCTTCGCTTCGCTCAGGATGACGGCGTTTGACGTGTGCAACACAGGCGAAGAAGCGGCGAAGCGATAGAATGCAGCATGGCCGCCGCCGCTCCCTTGCTCGCCGAAGCCGACCTGTACGCCAGCGCTGCGGACCACCTCCTGTGGGCGCACCCGGTGGTGCGGCAGTGGTTCCTGGCGAAGTTCGGCTCGCCCACGGAGCCGCAGATCGAGGGTTGGCCCGCCATCGTGCGCGGTGAGCCGACGCTGATTTCCGCACCCACGGGCAGCGGCAAGACGCTGACCGCGTTCCTGGTCGCCATCAACCGGCTGGTGTGCGAAAGCATCGCGGGCACGCTGCCTGCCATGACGCAGGTGGTGTACGTTTCGCCGCTCAAGGCGCTGAGCAACGACGTACAGAAGAACCTGGAAGAGCCCCTGCGCGAGATCCTGACGCTGGCGCTCGAGCAGGGCTACCTGTGCGGGAATATCCGTACCGGTGTGCGCACCGGCGACACGCTGGCGAAGGAGCGCGTGGCCATGCTGAAGCAGCCGCCGCACATCCTGGTGACCACGCCGGAGTCGCTGTATATGCTGCTGACCTCGGCCAAGGCGCGGGAGAACTTGCGCTGCGTGCACACGGTCATCGTCGACGAAATCCACGCTGTGGCCGATGACAAACGCGGTGCGCACCTTTCCCTGACGCTGGAGCGGCTGGACGCTTTGGTCACCGGTGAAAACCGCCTCGCACCCGGCTCGATGCTGACAGGCCTGAGCCGCGCGCCGCAGCGCATCGGGCTTTCCGCAACGCAGAACCCCATCGAGTTGGTCGCGGACTTTCTTACCGGAGTCCGTCATCCTGAGCGTGACCACCCTACACTTCGTCATCCTGAGCGGAGCCCGCAGGGCGCAGTCGAAGGACCTGCTTTTACAAGCGCCGAAGGCGCTCAGGCGCGCTCCGCGCGCAAAAAGCAGGTCCCTCCACTCCGCTTCGCTCCGGTCGGGATGACAAATGAGGATTGCACACGCCGCGCCACCATCATCCAAGTAGGCCAGCGCCGCACACTCGACATCGCCATCGAGATCCCCTCCTCCGAACTCAGTTCCGTGTGCGACAGCCGCATGTGGATCGAGGTCTTCGACCGGGTCGCGCAGCTGTGCCGTGAGCACCGCTCCACGCTCGTGTTCGTCAACACGCGGCGCATGGTGGAGCGGCTGTGCGGCGCGCTGGCCGAGCGACTGGGGCAGGAGAACGTCGCGGCGCACCATGGCTCGCTCTCACGCGCGCTGCGGCTGGATGCGGAGCAGCGGCTGAAGGCGGGCGAAATCCAGGCGCTTGTCGCAACCGCGTCGCTCGAACTCGGCATCGACATCGGCGCGGTCGATCTCGTGGTGCAGATGAACAGCACGCGCGCCGTCGCCGTGGCCATGCAGCGCGTGGGTCGCGCGGGCCACTGGCGCGGTGCCATCCCCAAGGGCCGCTTCTTTGCTACCACGCGCGACGACCTCCTGGAGCAGGCCGCGCTGGTCCGCGCCATGCGCGCGGGTGAACTGGACCGGCTCGAGATCCCGCCGCAGCCCATCGACGTGCTGATGCAGCAGATGATCGCCATCTGCGCCGCCGAGCCGTGGGAGGAGGACGCGCTCTATCGCTTGGTGACGCGCGCCTACCCTTACCGAGGCCTCTCCCGCGAGCAGTTCGACGAGCTCGTCACGCTGCTGCACACCGGCATCGAAAACAGCCGCGGGCGCTACGGCGCATACCTCTTGCGCGACGGTGTGGCGGGCGTGCTGCACCCGCGCCGCGGCGCGCGCATGACGGCCATTGGCAACGGCGGCGCAATCCCCGACAATGCGCAGTATGCCGTCGTGCTGCAGCCGGAGGGCGTCACCATCGCGTCGCTGGACGAGCACTACGCCGTGGACAGCGGGCCGGGCGACGTCATCCAGCTGGGCAATGCAAGCTGGCGCGTGCTGACGGTCGAGAAGGAAGGCCGTGTGCTGGTGGAGGACGCGCACGGCGCGCCGCCCAATGTGCCCTTCTGGTTTGGCGAAGCGCCGCAGCGCACCGACGTGCTGAGCGACCAGTTAACTTCGTTACGCGATTGCATCGGCAAGCGAACGGTCGGCGTACACCAGGATTTTGTCGAACTGCACGATCCACGCGTGGCTGAGATCGTCGCATGGCTGATGGACGAGTGCGGCATCTGCGAAAGCGCGGCGCTGCAGTTGGTGCAGTACATCGTCACCGGGCGCGCCGTGCTGGGCACTGTGCCCACCAAGCAAACCATTGTCGCCGAGCGCTTTTTCGACGAGGGCGGCGGCATGCAGCTGATCCTGCATGTGCCGTTCGGCGGGCGCATCAATCGCGCATGGGGACTGGCGTTGCGCAAGCGCTTTTGCCGCGGTTTCAACTACGAGTTGCAGGCCGCAGCGACCGACAACGGCATCAACATCTGCCTGGCAGAACAGCACAGCTTCCCCTTGGCAGACGTCTTCCACTTCCTGACCGAGCACACCGCGAAAGAGTTGCTGGAGCAAGCCGCCATCGCGTCG
>CALMRM010000015.1:6049-7905 GCA_937871605.1 uncultured Terriglobus sp.
ACAAGCGGCGCTGGCATCGCCCATCTTCAAGACGCGCTGGCGCTGGGCGGCCAATCGGTCGCTGCAACTCCTGCGCTTCAACAAGGGCAAAAAGATTCCGCCGCAGGTGCAACGCACGCGCGGCGAAGACCTACTGGCCAGCGTCTTTCCCCAGGCCGCGGCCTGCTTTGAGACCATCGTGGGCGACATTCAGATTCCCGATCACCCGCTGGTCAACGAGGTGATGCAGGACGTGCTGCAGGAAGCGATGGACCTGGAGGGCTTGCGTGAGGTGCTGCGCGCCATGCACGGTGGGCGCATCGAGTGCATCGCGGTGGATACGCCGGTGCCTTCTGTCTTTAGCCACGAATTGCTGAACGCCAACCAGAACAGCTTTCTTGACGAAGCGGGTCTGGAAGAGCGTCGTGCCCGCGCTGTGTCGCTGCGCGGCACCATCCCGGACTCCGTGCTGGGCGAAGCCGGTCGGCTGGACGCTGCAGCCATCCGCCAGGCGCGCTGCGAAGTTTGGCCTGACCTGCGGGATGAGCATGAATTGCACGACCTGCTGTTCAGTGCCGTCGCATTGCCGGCTGCATTGTTCACCGGTGATATGCCGGAGGGCGACGACGCCGAGGTACACGCGCATCGCGCCCACACCAGCCGTCATTGGCCGCTCTTCTTCAGCCGACTGCAGGCACGGGGGCGCGCGCAGGTCGTGAGATTTCGCAAGCAGGAGTGCTGGGTTGCAACGGAGCGCATCGAGCACGCCAAAGCACTGTTGTCGATCGCACAAACACCCCTTAGTTGCCAAGACACCTCTTTAACGTGTCATCCTGAGCGGAGCCCGCAGGGCGCAGCCGAAGGACCTGCTTTTTTCAGCGCTGAAGGCGCTCAGGCGCGCTCCGCGCGCGAACAGCAGGTCCCTCCACTCCGCTTCGCTTCGGTCGGGATGACGAATGAAGATCGGGCGCTCTCCACAGAGAACGTCATCCTGAGCGAAGCGAAGGATCCCAAGGACGCTGGTAGCACCAACAACTCTCTCGAGCTTTCTGACGCGAACGCAATACAATCCGAAGATCGCGTCACCAGCGCAGACGCGCTCCGCCTGCTGACCCAGGGCTACCTGCAGATCCTCGGCCCAACGACGGCGCGTGAGATTGCAAGCTGGGTCGACGTGCACCCGCGCGCCATCTTCCAGCAACTCGCCGCCATCGAAGTCCAGGGCCTGGCCTTGCGTGGCATCTTCGAGGGCACCGGCCCAGCGGCGGATGACGCCGATGTGGAGTGGTGCGAACGCCGCATCCTGCAGCGCATCCACCGGCTGACACTGGGCGCGTTGCGGAAAGGCATTGAAGCTGTCACGCCTGCCGTGTTTATGCGCTGGCTCGTGCGCTGGCAGCACCTCATGCCGGAAATACAACTGCAGGGCGAAGAGGGCGTGCTGGAAGCGCTGGTGCAGCTGGAGGGCTTCGAAGCGCCGGCGTGCGAGTGGGAGCGCACCCTGCTGCCGCAACGTGTGAAGGACTACGACGGACGCTTTCTGGACGCGCTGTGCCTGTCCGGTGCGGTGGGCTGGGGCCGCATCTCGCCGCACCCGGCGTGGGACTGCGGCGACGGTGCCGCGCCGCGCCGCGTGATCCCCACCAACATGGCCCCTATCACCTTCTTTCTGCGCGAAAGTGCGGACTGGCTGCCCGCCGCGCTGCGTGCCAAGTGCGTGGACGAGGACAAGCTGCGGCTGGCGCTGTCGCCAGAGGCGCTGTGCATTCGCAATACGCTAGGCGACCGCGGCGCGTGCTTTGCCAGCGACCTGCAGCGCATCTGCACGCTGAGCAAGCAGCAGGTGCAGACCGCGCTGTGGGAGCTGGCGACGGCGG
>CALMRM010000015.1:7915-9942 GCA_937871605.1 uncultured Terriglobus sp.
CCCCCCGACCGCCCCCAATGCGCCCCGCTCCCAACCCACCTGGGGCACCCCGGGGTGGGGGCGGGGGCGACGGCGGGCCTGGCCAGTGCCGACGGCTTCGACCAGCTGCGCATCATGATGGACCCCAAGCGCAAGCCGCTGGCCGCGGAACCCGTCACCGGCACCGGCGCGCTTGGCGCACGAGCGGCAAAGCGGGCCACGCGCTCTACCGCAGGCCGTTGGTCGCTGTTCACGGAGGACGAGCACGGCGAGCTCTCCGCGCCGGAGCGCGCCCGCGAGGAAGAAGTGTCGCTGGAGGCTGCGGCGCGCATGTTGCTGCTGCGCTATGGCGTGCTGTTCCGCGATCTGCTGCAGCGCGAGGCGAACGCCCCCAAGTGGCGCGACCTGCAGCGCATGCTGCGGCGGCTGGAGGCGCGCGGCGAGGTGCGCGGCGGGCGCTTTGTCAGTGGTTTTCCGGGCGAACAGTATGCCCTGCCCGAGGCGGTCGAGAGCCTGCGCGCCACGCGCGACCTCGCCTCGGACCAGGTGGTTGCGCTTGCCGCGTGCGACCCGGTCAACCTGATCGGCATCGCCGTGCCGGGCGAACGTGCCGCCGCCGTGGCCGGGCGCAAGGTGTACCTCTGCGGTGGCGCGGCGTGTGACGCCGAGGGCAACCCGCTGGACGCGGTTGCCACACCTGCGGGTATCCGCCGCAGCACCGCGCGCAAAGCTACCGACGCACCGTTGCCGCACATGCCGCTGCCGAAGCCGCAGCAAGGATTGTTCGCATGAGCGATGCAACGGTCGATCTACCGGATGAGGATTACTACTACGACGGCCCGTTTCTCGTCTTCACGGCTGCCAACCTGCGCAAACGCGGCACCTGCTGCGGCAACGACTGCCGCCACTGCCCGTACGACGAGAATGGCAACATCGTGCCGGGCAAAGGCGAACGCGAATAAGGACGAACGCAGAGAAAGCGGAGGTTTGCGCACTCTGCGTTCGCTCTTCGACCTACCTACAGGTGCACGAGCGACATCTAGTTAGAATAGGACTGTTCGTGGAAGAGGGATGGCTGCAATGGCGCACATGGTGTTTTGTTCCAAATTCAAGCAGGAGTTGCCAGGGTTGGACGAGCCGCCCTTTGACTCCGATTTTGGCAGCAAGATTTACAACACGGTCAGCAAGAAGGCCTGGGGCGAGTGGGTGGAGCGCCAGAAGATGCTGCTGAATGAGTACCGCTTGCAGCCGTGGACACCCTCCGCGCAGGAGTTCCTGGTGGAGCAGATGAACGACTTCTTTTACGGTGAAGGCGGCGAACTGCCCAAGGAGTACGTCGCTCCGACGGCGTAGCATGGGCCTCACTTCCACGGTTGTCGAAATATCGAATCGTGCTGCCGCAGATGCAGCCATAGACCCGCGGGGCAGTCGCTTTGTGCGCGCATGTCTCCGTCAGCCGGTGGACCAGACGCCGGTGTGGTTCCTGCGCCAGGCGGGCCGCTACATGCCGGAGTACATGGCGGTGCGGCGGCACCATACCCTGCTCGAAATCTGCCGCACACCAGACGTTGCTGCAGAAGTGACCATCACGGCGGCGGAACGGCTGGGCGTGGATGCGGCGATTATTTTTGCCGACCTCTTGCTGCCGTTTACGCCCATGGGGCTCGACTTCGAGTTCGTCAACGGCGAAGGTCCGGTGGTGCACCAGCCGGTGCGCTCGCGCGAGCACATCGAGGCGTTGCGCACCGACCGTGCGGACGAGTTGAGCTACGTGGCACGCGCTATCGAGCAGGTGAGCAAGCATTTTGCGCCGCCGCGCCCGGACGGCGACCAGCTCGGCATCATCGGCTTCATCGGCGCGCCGTTTACACTGGCCAGCTACATGATCGAGGGCGGCTCGTCGCGTAACTATGTTGAGACGAAGCAGCTGATGTACGGCGACCGCGCCGCATGGCAGCTCTTGCAGGAAAAGCTCATCACCGTACTGGTCGCGTATGCGGCGCAGCAGGTCGAGGTTGGTCTGCACGCCGCCGACCTCGTAGTCGTGC
>CALMRM010000015.1:9952-45896 GCA_937871605.1 uncultured Terriglobus sp.
ACGTCATCCAGATCTTCGACAGCTGGGCGGGTGCGCTGTCTGTCAGCGATTACCGCGACTTTGTGCTGCCCGCCACCACGGAGCTGGTGCAGCGCGTGCAGGCGCTGGGCGTGCCCGTCATCTACTTTGGCGTGGACACGGCATCGCTGCTGAGCACCATGCGCGAGACCGGTGCCGATGTCCTGGGTCTGGACTGGCGCGTGCCGCTGGACGAGGGCTGGCGGCTGGCCGGGCCGCACGTCGCCGTGCAGGGCAACCTGGATCCCATCGCGCTCTTCGCGCCGGAAGACCTGCTGAAGCAGCGTGTGAAAGAAGTGCTGGATGCGGCTGGCAATCGCCCGGGACATATCTTCAATCTGGGTCACGGCATTGTGCCCGGTACGCCGGTGGACAACGTCATTCACGTGGCCCGCTGGGTGAAGGAATTGAGTGTGCGCGCATGAACGATCTTGGATATTTTCTGCTTGGTCTCGCCAGCGAGAAGCTGAAGCTGCGCGAACGGCTAGAGCCTGTTCATCAGCAGCTTGCCGCGGCGACCGCGAAGGGAGACGCGCGTGTATTGGCCAGCTACGAAATCAGCAACGCCGACCAGATTGCCGCCGCCATGGCCGCGCCTGAGGTCGTACAGCCTGAGCCGGAGCACTTCGACGCCATCCTGCTGCTGGCGCACGGCACGCCCGATGTGCTGGGCGAGATGGACGCGTACCTGAAGCTGGTGACGGGTGGGCGTGGTGTGCCGCCGCACGTGGTGCATGAGCTGCAGGAGCGCTACGCCGAGATCGGCCTGAAGGACGAGCCCACGCCCGAAGGCCCGCACCTGACGCGCTGGACCCTGCTGCAGGGCAAGCTGTTGCAGCAGCGGCTGGGCACGCCGGTGTACGTGGGTATGCGCAACTGGCACCCCTTTATCGCCGACACGGTCGAGCAGATGAAGGCTGACGGTGTGAAGAAAATCCGCGCCATCTGCCTGGCGCCGCAGAACAGCCGCACCAGCGTGGGGCTGTACCGCCGCGCGCTGGAAACCGCTGCCGCGGGTGCGTTCGAGATTGACTTTGTCGCGGGCTGGAGTGAGCACACGCTGCTCGTCCGCGCGCTGGCAGAGCGTATGCGCGCGGCGCTGGAGAAGGCCCGCGCAACAGGCGCAAAGACAGCCGTGCTGTTCACGGCGCACTCGGTTCCCTGCCGCACCATCCAAGCCAAGCCCAGCGAGCATCATGGTATGCTGCTGACCACCGAGGCTGACACCTACGCCATCGAGTGCAAGGCCACGGCGCGGCACATTGCTGAGGAACTCGCCGACATCCTGGACGAAAAAGATTGGTACTTCTGCTTCCAGAGCCAGGGGCTGAGCGGTGGCCCATGGATCGGCCCGGGCGTGGAGGACAACCTGCGCGCGCTGAAAGAGTCTGGCTACGACCATGCCGTGCTGCAGCCCGTCGGCTTCCTGTGCGACCACGTCGAAATCCTGTACGACATCGACATCGACTTCCAGAAGACCGCCGCCGAGATCGGCATCACGATCTCACGCGCGGACAGCCTGAACGATTCGCCCACGCTGATCGCGGCGTTGGCCGACGTAGCACGTCGCGGCGCGCGCAGCCTGCCGGTGCACACCAGGCCTGTGCCGTCCGGTGGGGTCGAGGTTGCAACGGTATTGCAGCCCGTGGACGACCGTGAACCGGCGGCGGTTTAGCTTCGGTACCATTCGTACGGCACCTTGTGTCGCGCCTACAGCGCTCGGAATTCGGGTGGCTCGGCTACCTAGGCCTTCGGCCTAGGCTGTTATGGCACGGGCCTCTGGCCCTAGATGCAGCCGTCGGTTGCGGAGGGATGCGCGCTCGTGACTAAGTCCGTAGCCATTGTGGGCGGGGGCATCGCGGGTTTGGCTGCCGCCTACGAATTCACAAAGCAGCAGCAGGCGGGCGCGGACCTTACGTTCACCCTGTTCGAAGCCTCCAATCGCCTGGGCGGCATCGTGGACACGGTGCGCCAGGACGGCTACGTGCTGGAGGGTGGGCCGGACGGCTGGGTGTCTGAAAAGCCCTGGGCGCGCGAACTGGCCATTGAGCTTGGGCTCGAGCAGGATCTGATCTACTCCAACGACGCGGAACGCGTCACGTACATTCTGCGGAACGGCAAACTGCTGCCGCTGCCAGATGGCATGCGCATGATGGTGCCCACCGATCTCCACGCGCTCGAGGGCAGCCCGCTTTTCAGCGACGAGGCGCGCCACTGGTACCGCACCGAACCTTTACGCGCGGCTGAGTTGAAAGCAAACGCACCCGACGCGGACGAGTCCGTCGCCAGCTTTGTGCTGCGGCATTTTGGGCGCGAAGTGCTGGAAACGGTAGGCGCGCCGCTGCTGAACGGCGTCTTTGGCGGCGACGTGCACCAGTTAAGCGTGCAGGCCGTGATGCAGCCGTTTGTGCAGATGGAGCGCGAGTTCGGCTCGCTGATCGTGGCCCTACAAACGCGCGCGCGCACCGGCCGAGTGGCGCAGCCCATCTTCACCTCGCTCCGCGGCGGCGTGGCCCAACTCACTTACGCACTTGCGGCGACACTGCCGTCGAACGCTCTCCTGCTGAACCGGCGCGTGCTCACGCTCGCACGCGCTGGCCAGCAATGGCACCTCCACACAGCGCATACCGGCGATGCACCGCCACCCGCTACAGGCGACTCCCAGCCGTTGCGATTCGACGCCGTGCTGCTGGCGCTGCCAGTGTGGGAGACGCGCCGGCTCTTGCAGGACTTGGACCCCGCGCTCGCTGCGCTGCTGGAGACGCCGGGCAGCTCGGCCCTGACGGTCGCGTACGCCCTGCCCGCCGGCCAGCCCGTGCCGTGGCCCAAGGGGTTCGGCTTTCTGGCGCTGCCGGGTGGGTCTGTGCGGATGCTGGCTGCTACCTTCGCGGACCAGAAGTTTCCGCACCGCGCACCTGCCGGGGGGCACTCCGTACGCGTCTACTATGGCGGCAGCGAGGCCGAAGCCATGCGGCATCAAGACGTGAAAACCCTGGCCTATGCGGAGCTGGAACGCATCGTGGGGGCGCTGCCGAAGCCGCTGCACAGCAGCGTTCGCTACTGGCCGATGGCTCTGCCGCAGTACCACGTGGGCCACCTGCAGCGTGTGGCAGAGCTGGACCGGCGCGTGGCTGAGCTTGGTGGATTACAGCTGCTGGGCAACGGCTTTCGCGGTGTTGGCCTGCCGGACCTTATTCGCGACGCGCGTGTCACCGCACGCGCTGTAGCGAGTGCCAGCATGGCTCCCTGACGAACGTCCACAAAGGGTGAGGATCAAGCTATGTCGCCAGGCTTACCGCTGGGTAGCCCAGGGGGGGGGGCCGCAACGGCCGACGGCCCCAAACATACCCGCCTGGGCAAACGCCCCAGCCACCGCGAGCATAAACGTCAGAGCGCCACAGGCGCGACCTATGCGTTTCCGGTTGCCCGATGTGTCGTGCCCTTGGCACTCTGTTCTGCGAATTCCTCTAACCCAGCCCTTCGGACTGGGCTGGTATAGCACGGGCCTTCGGCCCTGGGCTAGGAGCCGCGCCTCACCAGCATATGCTCTGCATGGCGGACGGCTTTGTGTCTTACCCCGCCGGTCGAAACACAAAGCGCTGCAGGTGCAGCCAGGGGCCGCCCAGGTAGCGCCACAGGTCTAGCCCCACTGCCGACACGGAGAAGGCGCGAAAGCCCGCCTGCAGCAGCACCAGCGTCTTCTTCGCTTCGTCTGGCGTGACTTTGTTCTGCACCACTACGTGCGGACGAAGGCCCTGGCGATCCTGCGCGGACAGCTGCTCGTCAAAGGCGTCGCTCAGGCTGCGGTGCAGCGCTTTTGCCTCTGTTGACTGCAGAAAATAGGCGACGCCCTTGCCCATGGAGCGCAACTCCGTCACCTGCATGGGAAAGGCGGGCTGCCCGCTGGCCGCCTGTTCCAGCACGGCATGGGTCAGCTCCTCTTCGCGCAATGAGTGGAAGAGCGACAGGTGCGCTGGGATGCGATTGAGCGCTGCCGGAAAGTAGCGCTGGCGCAGATCTTCAAAGCGCGCCTGCGAAGCCCCGTCCAGCGCCAGCGTCAGAACACAGGACACGACTTCACCTACTGCTGCGGCTTGGTCGCGGGCGCTTTGAGCGACGGCGGCGCGCCAGCGGGTCCACCCGCCGCGGGAGCGGCACCGCCCGACGGAGTGGCAGCTGCTTTCAGCTTAGCCACGTAGTCCTGCGTCACCGTCGCCAATTTTGGCTGCAGCTCCTTGATGCGGTTCTGCACCAAGGTCGTCGACTTCATCGCCAGGTCGGGTGTCTTGGTGATCAGGGCCTGTCCTGCGGGCGTCTTATAAAACGCGAGGATGCCGTCCAGCTCGGCCTCGGTGAAGCTGTCTACGTAATACTGCACGATCAAGGGACGGATCTTTTCGTAGCCTACTTCGTCCATGGTGATGGTGTTGATCTGCTTCTGGTAGTCGTCGGTCAACTTGGTCTGCGCCGTGTTCAACGGAGCCACGCCGGACTGCTGCTTGGCCAGTTCGTTGATGCGCGCTTCCAGTGCCGACAGCTGGGTCTGCATCTGCGTGTCGGACTTGGTGACGGCCAGCATCTGCTCGGCCTTGGCGCGGTGGCTGGCGTCGTCGGCATGCGCCATGGGGAGTGTGGCGAGCGCGGCAAGGGCGAAGGGCAGCATGGAACGAAAACGCATAGGATCTCCGGGCGGCGGCAGGGCTGGCAACACAGCCCTGGTGGTTCGACGCAACACTTAAAAGCATAGCGTGTCTGCGCTGCCTGTGCCGGGCCATGTAGGCTGGCAAGGATATGCCACTGCTCTCCTGCACCGATGCGCTGCAGCTGATTGCCAGCAAAATACAGGCGCTCTCCGCCCTGCGCGCCGTTGAAATCGTGGGGCTGGACGAGGCGCATGGCCGCGTACTCGCGCAGCCCGTCGCCGCCGACCGCGACCAGCCGCCGTTTCCGCGCTCTACCCGCGACGGCTATGCCCTGCGCGCGACGGATGCGGGCAGCCCGCTGGCGTTGCTGGGCGGCATCCGCGCCGGGGAGCAATGGACTGGCAAGCCACTGGCTGCGGGAGAGACCATCGAGATCATGACTGGCGCGCCCGTGCCGGTGGGTGCAGATGCAGTCGTCATGCTGGAGCATGTGTCCGCAGATGCCGCTGCAGTCACGCTGCAGCCAGGCCGCAGCGCGAAAGCTGGCGAAAACATTGTGCAGCAGGCAGCGGAGGCACGCGCGGGCGACGTGCTGTTGCAGCCCGGTACGCGGCTGGGCCCGGCGGAGATCGCCCTGCTGGCCTCGGTCGGTGCAGCGCAGGTGGACGTGTTCGCACGGCCTGCGGTGGCGATCCTCTCCACGGGCGACGAGCTGGTGCCGGTACACGAGACCCCTGCGCCTATGCAGATTCGCAACTCGAACGCGCACGGCCTGGCTGCCATGGTTGCCGCACAGGGTGGTGTGCCGCGCATCCTGCCCATTGCGGCGGACACGCGTGAGGCACTGCACGCGGCCATCACCGCGGCGCGCGGTGCGGACATGCTGCTGCTCTCCGGCGGTGTCTCCGCGGGAAAATACGATTTTGTCAAGGATGCCCTCTTGGCCCTTGGTGCGGAATTCTTTTTCACCGGCGTCGCCATGCAACCGGGCAAACCCGCAGTGTTCGGACGCATTCCTCCAGACAGCACGCACGGCGAGCAGTGGGTATTTGGACTGCCCGGCAACCCGGTCTCCACGCAGGTAACGGCGCTGTTGTTTGCCATGCCCATGTTGCGTGCGCTGGGCGGGGAGGGCGCGAACGGCGAGGGCGAACGCACCGCGCCTCAGCCCTTCCTTGCCGAGGCGCGGCTCGCAGAAGTCGTTGCGGTGCGTCCGGGGCTGACGCGCTTTCTGCCTGCGCTGCTCACGTCGTCGCTCGGGGGTGCGACGGTGCGCACCACGGGCTGGCAGGGCTCCGGCGATTTGAACGCGAATGCCCGCGCCAACTGCTACCTGGTGGTGCCGCCGGACGCCGAGCGACTGGGCGAGGGCACCACTGTCACGGTCTTGCTGCAGTAGGCTCAAGGGTATGGCGGAACGGATGAGCACGCGCAGCCGCGTGGGCAAGATGCTGGTGGGCGCGGCGGTCATCGTACCCGCTCTGGCGGTGGCCGCCATGATCGTAATGAGCCACTACCTGTTCGTGCAGTACGAGCGGCGCAGCCTGATCCGCTGGATCGTGGTCGATGCTGCGGTACTGGGCCTAGGACTCATCCTGAGCGGCGAGGAGGGCCTGTGAGCAAACGCGCTGCGCCGAAGCGGGCCGATGGCAAACTGTCGCACTACACCGACGCGGGCGAGGCGCGCATGGTGGACGTGAGTGCCAAGTCGCCCACGCGCCGCGAGGCCGTCGCCGAGGCCTTTGTCGAACTCAACGCCGAGGTGCTGGCCGCGTTGCCGCAGAACCCCAAGGGCAATCCGCTCGAAGTAGCCCGCTTCGCCGGGATCACTGCCGCCAAAAGGACTGCCGACCTCATCCCCATGTGCCACCCGCTGCCGCTTTCGTTCATTGACGTGGAGGCAACGGTCATCCAGCCGGCAGCGCTGTTTAACACCGGCGGCGGTGTGCGCATCCGCGCCACGGCTGCCACTGTTGCCGGTACCGGCGTCGAGATGGAAGCCATGACCGCCGCCGCCGTGGCCGCGCTCACCGTCTACGACATGACCAAGGCGCTCGACCAAGGCATCCGCATCCGCGAGGTCGTGCTGCTCAGCAAAACCGGCGGCAAAAGCGGCGAGTACCGGCGCAAGTAGACCTGAACACCTGATCGCTGTGCTCTATGAACACGGTGCGCACAGAGCTTAACCACCGCGGACACAAGGAAGCGCATGTGAGGGTCCGCTCTGTGCACTCCGTGAGGGTCCGCTCTGTGCACTCCGTGTGTGTCCCTCCGTGTCACCGTGTTCTGCAAGCAGAGCCAATACTGGCAACCAGGCCAGACCTTGCGATCGCTACAGCTTGAACAATTCGCGCAACCGCTTCACCTGCGCGCGCGCCACGGGGATCTCCGTGTGCTTGCGGTCGTCCATGCGTAGCAGATAACTGGACTTGAACCAGGGCACCACCTCGCGAATGTGCTGGATGTTCACCAGAAAGCTGCGATGTGCGCGCCAAAAGGTGTCCGCATCCAGCTGGTCTGACAGTTCCTCCAGCGTGCGCACGTTCGAGGAACCCTCCAGCGTGGGCGTCACCACAGAGATGGTGCCCTCGTCGATGGCGGCAAAGCAGATGTCGCGCTGGTCCGCCAGCAGCAACCGTTGCGCCGCGCGCACCACCACCTTGCCCGAGCGCGCACGGGGCTCGCGCGCCGCCGCTGCCTGCTGTTGCAGCAGCTTCAGCAGCGAATCCAACCGCTCCTCCGCGCTGGCCTGCGGCACCATTTCCACGGCGGTCTCCGCGCTGCCCGGCGACTCCGCCGCACGGCGGCTGCGCACCTTGGCCATAGCCGCCGCCACACGCTTCTGCTCAAACGGCTTTAGGAGGTAGTCGATCGCGTTGACTTCAAACGCGCGCACCGCGTACTGGTCGAACGCCGTGGCAAACACCACTTCCGGCATGCGGATCGACTTCTCATCCAGGAGCTGCTTGAGCACGGCAAAGCCGTCGAGCCCCGGCATCTGCACGTCGATAAAGACCGCGTCCGGCACATGCGTGCGGATGGTCTGCACCGCCTCCAAGCCGTTCGAAGCCTCGGCGATGATATCGATGTCACCCACGCGCTCGATGAGGTAGCGCAACTCGCGCCGGGCCAACTCCTCGTCATCGACAATGACCGCGGTCAAGGGCATGTTCGCCAGTATAGGCTGCCGTCCGGCGCTGGCTACATGTTCGTCTGGCCGCTGCGCATTTCCTCGTTAAAGGTAGGCCGGGTAAAAGCCAGCGCTTCTGCCAGACGCGCCTCGTACTCGGGGCGGCGGTCCATCAGTGCTTCCGTGCTGCGCGCGAACTCCCCATCGGGCTGCAGTGCCAGCAGGCCCTTCGCGGCCAGTGCCTGCGCCGTCCCCTGCAGGTCGGCAGCGGTGGTGTTCAGGTACTGCGCGTCGCGTGGGTCTGCAATCCACACCGGTGCGCCGCTGCCAAACACACCGCTGCACCAGAAGACCTTCGCCGCCAGGAAGTCGGCCCGTTGCTGCGCGTCCGTGTCGTTGAAGATAAACCGGCTTTGCTTGGCAGAGTAGTAGCGCGTGGTCACCGGTACGGGCTGCCGGTTGCCGCTCTTCACCAGTTCCAACTGGCCCTGATCGAAAATCTTGCGCACGGCGTTGTAGATGAAACCTTCAGCAAAGGGCTGCTCCGGCGCAGGTACCACCTCGGCAAAGGTCACAGTCATGCTGGCAGACACCTTGGCCCGCAGACGCGCGTCCGCTGCGGTCTTGCCGTCTTCCAGCCGCGCTTCGCCGTGCACAATGTACGTGTCCGCGCCGCTGGTGGACAGGTGGAAGGGCCAGCGCCACTCACTCAGGCTGATGGGCAGGCCGCCCAGCGTGACATACAGGTCAGACCTTGGATTGCGCAGCCGCTTCGCTGCCTCCAGTAGAAACTCGTGCAGCGGCTTCTGAAAGGCATGGTGCTGCACATCAAACCCCGCGCTCAGCTCCAGCGTGGTGCGCGGGCCGGGCACCTGGTCTGCTGCAGGTTGCGCCGTTACGTCGCGCGCCGCCGCAGCCGCTGCCGGCATGAACGTAAACAGTTCCGTCGCTACGCCGTTAAAGCCGGAAGCATCTGTTGCCTCTACCACCTCAAGTCCGGCCTCGTGTGCCGCCTGCCGCACCTGCTCGGAAAGGGCTGTGTTCAGCGCAATTGCCATGGATCTGTCTTGCCTCGCTCAGTAAGTCGGTGTGCCCCGGGACCAGAACACCCATTTGGCAACACGCATCCACAATCTTAGTGCAAGCACGCCCTGTGGCCTGCCGCGAGCCGCCGGACGCGGCTCTGGCAATTGCATTTCTGACGCAGAGAGGCCCCTTCCGCATGCGGGGTAACCGAGACGGAAAGGGCCTTCTGAGGTGCTGCGAAATTACGCTGCCGCGGCTGGCACAAACCCGTCACAACCGCTGATCGGCGTCACCTTCAGGTGCAGGCCTGAGAGCCTGGGATGGCCGCACTCATCGATCATGACGACGTTGGCCTGCTTGCTGGTGTGAATGCTTACGAGCACATCGTTCTGTGCGTGAGCCTCACCGAAGTGAGTACAAAGACCACACTGTCCCTGCTGAACTGCTTCCATGGAGCGCCTCCAAAAACTTCTAATAGCTAGGAGCGGTGGTGACGCCCTCACGTTGCCCACCGTTCCTATGAAATGAAGCATAGGTCTTGCAAATTCCCTTGTAAATCGCGACATATTTCGTCCTACTTCACGCTTCCCGCGGACTTAGTGAGTCCTTGATGCAACTTACTAAGTGCTCTCAGATTGAGCCTGGTGAGTGCACGCCGGCTGCCTTGCCACCCCACTTCGCTGGTTCCGCACCGGGTGGGCGGTTGTACAGCGCAGAGGCATACACGACGCCACACGCGTGCCACGTGCATCGGAGTCTTTACAATAGAGTTCTTGTCACGCCGTTCTGAAATCGCAACCGCCAGCCCACTCACCGCCGAGCAACACAGTATGTTTTCGACATGCCTGTTGCCGTGGTACCGCATGGTAGCGCGGGTGCTGCCGTGGCGCGGCATACAGGACCCGTACCGTACCTGGCTTTCAGAAATCATGCTGCAGCAAACGCGCGTGAGCGCTGTGCTGGAGCACTATGCCCGCTTTGTGGAGCGCTTTCCCACCATGGTGGCGCTTGCCCTGGCACCCGAGAGTGATGTGCTGGCAGCGTGGAGCGGCCTAGGGTACTACCGCCGCGCGCGCATGATGCACCGCACCGCCATCTTGCTGGTGCAGGAGCACGAAGGCGCCCTGCCCCGCACCGCGGCTGAGCTGCGCCGCTTGCCCGGCATTGGCGCGTATACCTCTGCCGCCATCGCCAGCATCGCCTTCGGGGAGCACATTGCCGTGGTCGACGGCAACGTGGAGCGGGTGCTGCTTCGCATTCTGGGCCAACCGGAGCAGGGGGGCGTTGCTGGCGCGGAACTGCTCAACCGGGCCGCGCAATCCCTGGTTCCCGAACGCGACCCAGGCGACCACAACCAGGCCATGATGGAGCTGGGTGCAACGGTGTGCCTGCCGCGCGGCCCGCGTTGCGACGCCTGTCCGGTGTTTGCCTGCTGTCGCACCCAGGGCGAGCACAGCACCCTCCAGCGCGCGCCCATGCAGTCCCGCCGCGTCACCTACGCGCTGACCACGCGCAAAGCCGAGGGCGGCATCGCCCTGGAAGTGCTTCTGCAGCATCGGCGCGCGGACGCCCCGCTGATGCCGGGCATGCTGGAGCTGCCGGAAATTGCATTGAGGGAGCCTGTCGGAGCCGGTACGGATGGTGCCCCCGCCCTGCTGCTGCAGCAGGAGCCCGTGCTGCGGGTGCGCCATTCCATTACAGGCACCAACTACTACGTGGAGATCGTCGGGCTGCCCCATGAGCGGGCTGTCGAGAGTGTCGTGCTGCGCCGTGGGGACTGCGAATGGGTGCCGGTACGCAGCCTGCAGCAGCGCCCCCTTACCGGGCTGGCACGCAAGGTGCTGCAGCGGTTGCGCCTTATGCAGTCGCTGGTGCCTGCCGCGGTGCCCGATGTACCCCTCCTGATTGGCCGCGCCAGCCGCATCGACGCTGGCGAGGACGCCGACGGTAAGCGCCGGGCCCGCACAACCAAGGACTCCCTACTGCAGTCCATACACAACAGCGCTGGGCAACCGGCACAGCAGCACGGCAAGGAGACACATTCCATGGCAACAGAGCGGAGCAGCAGCGCAGTCTGGCACGGCGGCCTGAAAGATGGCAAGGGCACAGTCAGCACAGGTAGCGGAGTCCTGAAGGATCAGGCGTACACCTTTGTCTCGCGCTTTGAGAACGGCAGCGGCACCAACCCGGAAGAACTGATTGCCGCGGCACACGCGGGCTGCTTTTCCATGGCGCTTTCTGCCGAACTGGAAAAGGCGGGCAGCAAGGCGGACGAGGTCGCCACGACCGCGACCGTGGTGCTCGAATTTGTGAACGGTGCGCCCACCGTAACGGCAATCAACCTGAAAACCGACGCGGTGGTACCGGGACTGGACGAGGCGAAGTTCCAGGAGATCGCAACGGGTGCCAAAGAAAATTGCCCGATTTCGCGCCTGCTTGCGGCAGCCAGCATTACCCTTGACGCCACGCTCAAGGCGTAAGTCGATCGTCCGGGGTCAGATCACTTCCAGGGCAAAGCCGGTTGGCGACAGGGTCAACCGGCTGCGCTGACGGTCTGATCTGAGGGATTAACTCACCTTGAGGATCAGGCACTTGAGGTAGCCGGTTTCTGGCAGGGTCAGCACCTCGGGATGGTCAGGTGCGGCACCCCGCAGCTCTACCAGCCGCACGGTACGCCCCGCGTCGGCTGCGGCGCTGGCTACCGTTTCCAAAAAGGCCGCCCGCTCCACGTGGTGCGAGCAGGAGCAGGTCACCAGTGTGCCGCCAGGGCGCAGCATGCGCAGGGCACGCAGGTTCAGTTCCTTGTAGCCGCGCATGGCACTCTCCGCAGCGCGCTTGCTCTTGGCAAAGGCGGGCGGGTCGAGCACCACAGTGTCGAAGCGGCGGCCCTCCGCATCGTAGGCGCGCAGCAATTCGAATGCATCTGCTTCTATCCATTCGACTTCGGCCTTGATCTCCGTGCGATTGAGGTGGAGGTTGCGCTCGGCGACCTCCAGCGCGGCCCGGCTCTGGTCTACCCCGGTCACGTGACGGCAGGTTTGCGCCAGGTGTAGCGCAAAGCCGCCCTGGTAGGTGCACACATCCAGCGCTTCGCCATGGGCGTACGTGGCTGCGGCCGCGTAGTTGAGCCGCTGATCGAGAAAGGCCCCGGTCTTTTGGCCGCTGTTCGCGTCGTAGTGGAACTGGAGGCCGTTCAAGCTGAAGATGGTTCTGCCGTCCATCTCGCCCCGCCGAAAGAGCGGCTCCTGGGGTGACGCAGGCAGCTGCTCCAGCTCACGGATGCGCGGGTCCGGGCGCTCCACGATGAGGCTGACGCCGTGCACGGCCAGTTCGCGGAGGAGCACCTCGCGTACATCGTCCTTTGCCGTACCCTGCGTAAGTAGTTGCAGGACAACGACATCGCGGTAGCGGTCGGCCACAATGCCGGGCAGGTTGTCGGCTTCGGAGAAGATTAGCCGGGCTGAGTCCGTGCCATGGTAAAACATGGGCGCGCGCAGCTGTACTGCTGCCCGAACGCGCTCTGCCACGTCCTGCAGGTACTCACCCCGGCTCACGCGCGGGTGGCCGGAAACCTTGCGCAGGGCCAGCTGAGAGGCTGCGCTGTACAGGGCCGTGCCCAGCGGGATGCGGCGGCTGTCCAGCAGCGTAAGGAGCTCGCCGGCAGCCACATTTGCCCGGCCCAGGGCGGGGATGAAGCCCTCCACGTCTGTCCGGTAGACCCACAGGTGCCCCGCCCGCAGCCGGTCCGCGGCGCGCCGGCTCACCACCGCCGCGGGGCCGCTCTCGTCCGCCTCCAGCAGCGCCGGCTCCCGACCCTCAGGTGACTGAGGCGAACGGGTTGGGCGGTGTCGATGTTTTTTAGGTGCCGCTGCGGGTGCCATGTCTCGTCCAGTTTCGCATGGCCGATGTGCACCGTACGCGGTGCAACATTGCAGGTGCTTCAGCGTGCAGAAACGCGCTCTGAGGTATGCAAATGTGCATTCTTTGGCACAAGTTTTTACCGTTTGGTGCATGATACGGCGCATTCTGCGCGCGTAGAGGACACTTCTTGCGTGCTACAAGCGCGTGTCTGCAGTCATTAATGACTCCTTCTGCACGGTAGCTGCCGAGCAGAAGGAGGTGTCACCGATTCTTCAGGTGGCGGTCGAAGAAGTCTGCTGCCCGCTGATACGCGTCGACCCAGTCGCGGTGCAAGAGGAAGTCGTGGACCTCGTCCGGGTACACCTTCTCCTCGACCGTGACCCCCTGCGCCCGGAGCGCGGCAGCCAGGCGGACCGTCTGACCGAAGAGGACGTTGCGGTCGTCGTCGCCTTGCATGAGCAGGACCGGGCTTTTCCACTTGGAGACATCGGCCATGGGCGAGGCTTCGAACGCGACCTTGGCTGCGGCAGAGGTGTCGTGTGCCGGGTCGCTGGTGGGCTTCCACAGGTCGAGCTCGTAGCTCCAGTCGTGCACGCCGTGCAGGTCCACGCCGGCCGCGAAGTCGGCGGAGTCGCGCGCCAGGGCGAGAGCGGTTAGGTAGCCTCCATAACTACCTCCCCACGCGCCGATGCGACGGGTGTCGCACCAGGGCTGCGCCTTCAGCCAACGGACCGCGCCCTGGATGTCCAGGTACTCCGACCCGCCGAAGGCACCGTAGTGCTCTGCCTGCCGAAATTCCATGCCGTAGCCGATGCCGCTGCGGTAGTTGATGCTAAGCACGGCATAGCCGTGGTTGGCGAAGTACTGGTTCAGTTCGTACGTCTGCGCGTAGTACTGCATGGAGTTATAGCCGAGGACCATCTGACGGCGCGAACCGCCGTGGAAGAAGACGATGGTCGGGAGTTTGTCGGTAGGCTTTGCGTTTGCAGGTAGGAAGAGTTGCGCGTGAATTTGCAGGTTGTCTGTTGCTGGGAAGATAACCTGTCGCGAAGCAATAAAGCCTTTGCTGGCAATGGGCACAGGAAGTAAATCTGCTGCCAACGGTCTGACAAGAGCCATAAGTTCCGTACCTTCACAGCGCGTGCCAAGCGGCGCGTTGGGTGCACAGCGCGGCATGCTCACCGGCCCACCTGGTGACTCAGGGGAGTCATACAGATAAGGCTGGAAGGGTGAGCTGTCGCTGGCGCCCATGTATGCAGTCTTGCCGTCTGCCAATAGTGCGGGCTCAGTCTCCAGGCCAGTGCCCGACGTCAGCAACACAGGTAAAGCTCTCGACGCTTCAATCATCCATAGATGCTTGCGATCGGCATCGGCAGCTCCTTCCGCCTGCTGATTGCTGCTGTAGACGATGCGCTTGCCATCAGTAACTACGTTATCTATTTCGAAGTTGCCAGGGGTCAGCAGATGCGCCTGCTTTGCCCCCGGTGCGAGTGCGTAGAGGTGCAGCCAGCCGGTCTTTTCCCACGGGAAGACGAGGCGGTTGTCGTCCATCCACAGCAGCTGAATTTTCGCGACCATCTCGTGGAAAAGTGAGCCGGTGCCTGCGTCGGCCTGCCACACCTGTCTGCCTCTCCCGCTGGCAACATCAGTGATGCGGATGGACCAGGGCACGGCGACAGAACGCATCCAGCGCAGGTCAAGCTCGTTGACGACCGGGCTCTCGCGGATGAATGCGATGTGCTCGGAATCGGGCGACCAGGCTGCGTCGTGGTCCAGGCCGGTACCGGGGTCGATGTAGGTGAGTGTTTTTGTTTGCAGGTTGAAGAAGCCGATGAAGCTGTGGTCGCCTCGGTTCGAGGTGAAGGCGAGTCGTGCGCCGTCGGGTGAGAGGCGAAGTTGCGAGGCGGAGCCGTGCGCGTAGACGAGTTGCTGCGGTGTGTCCTTCGTCGGCATTGCTGCTGCGGAAGAAAGCAGGTCCTTCGACTCCGCTGCGCTTCGCTCAGGATGACGATCCAAGAGTGTGGCGTTTAGCGATGTTAGGTTTGCGAACCATATCTGGCCGTGGCGGATGAGATAGATTTGCTTGCTGTCTGCGGAGAAGAGCGGGCTGTGGCCTTCGCCGATGACCGTGACTGCGCCGCTAACCGTGGCCACTTCCACCTGCTGCTTCACCTCCTGCTGCAGGTGGGCGGGGTTGGCCGCAGTGGGGTGCTCGCTACCCTCGGCACCCGTGCCGCGGGTGTAGGCGACGGCTTCCGCGTCGGGCGACCAGGTGATGCTGTCGATGTCCTGGCCATCGTCCTCGGTGTAGTGGGTGATGGGGTGTGCAGCTTCCGTGGGCGAGGCGACCCAGACGTTGCGGCGGCCCTCCTGATCGACGAACCAGGCCACGCGAGCCTTGGCGGGCGCGGCGGTCAGCTGGTTCATGAAGGGTGCGGAGAGCGCCTGCTCTACCGTGAACTGCTCCGGCACGGCAACGTGAGCCTGTTGTGCGGCGAGCAGAGGCGCGAGGCATAGCAGGAAACACAGGCGACAGAGTGGCATAGGAAGTCCTTCAGCAGGGGTGGGATGAGGATACCGCCTGTGCCTGAGAGGTGTGGCCGCTGCTTCGTGCAACAGAGCGCAACGCTTGCGCGCATGACGGTGCAAAGCAGGGATGCGGGGAGCATGCAAGGACGCTAACGAGAGCACACGAAGGAATGGAGTTATGGCGTGCAGCGGACCTGAGGTCTACGTTCGCTGGACCGCTGAGGAAGTGATATCAGCTATTTCGCCAGGAGCCTCATTCTGCGAAGAGGCATGGCTATGATTTGGCTTGTGTGGCAGCAATGCCGCACTCAACCCTCCCCCGGGATGCTCATGAAACGTCTGTTTCTATCTGTCTTTTCTGTAGCCATTGCGTGCCTGCTTCTCCCTTGTCACGCGTCCACCATGACGCTGAATTTCAGCTTCACCGGCAGCTCTGGCGGATCCGGTACTGTGGTTGCAACCTCGACCATCCTTGCCAATGAGTACCTGGTCACCGCGATCAGCGGCACGGCCGATGGGTCTGCCATCAAGGGTCTGCTGCAGCCGGGCAGCTTTCCTGCTTTCTATCTGCCGACGAACGACAACCTGGTCTTTTACCCGGCCACGAACGGCGTCTACCTGGACATGAGTGGGATCGCCTTCACCAGTGACGCAGGCATGTTCTACAACCTCTACTACAACGGCACCTCCTACCAGGAGGTGGTGAGCTCAAACCTGCAAGGACCGGCGCTGAAGCAGGGTTCCGCCTCCGGCTTTACGCTTGCGCCAAACGCAACCGTCGCGGTGACGCCAGAACCTTCCAGCCTGGTGCTGCTGGGCACGGGTGCACTGGGCATCATGGCCACGCTCAGGCGGCGCGTTCAGAGATAGCTGCCACGGGCGTGTGTAGCCCTCACCCACACGCACGATCGACGATCTACACGCGGACGACGGAGACGTGACCGTGCGGCACGCTTGTCATGGATGGAAGAGCAGAACGCGAAGGGCGCGAAGGACGTGCACGCCAAGGTCGCAAAGAGTTCGAGTTACTAGCGACGTTCGCGTAACCATTGCACGTCCCTTGTAACCTCCGCGTGTCCTTTGTGAACTCCGCCTGTCCCATGCACTTTCGCCTCTCACTTGCACTTTCGCGTAACCATTGCACGTCCCTTGCGACCTTCGCCTGTCCATTGCACTTCGCGTGTCCGTTGCGACCTTCGCGTACCCTCCGCGACCTTCGCGTTCTGCTTTTCCTGGCTTACCGCAGAGCACAACCGTTTTGCTGGAAGGCGTGGATGGCAGGGGCATCCGGGTTGAGCGGCTGCACCTTTGCGATGGTGGCTTTCTCACCCGCGCTATCGCCGGTGCGGCACTGCAGCAGGACGAGGTTGATGCCCGCGGCGGTCTGGCTTGGATCGGCGGCGATGAGGGTTTGCAGCAGCGCCTTTGCGGCGGGCACCTCTCCGCTGCCTGCTTCCAGCACGGCCAGGTTGCCGAGCGCGGCGGGTTCATACGGCTCCGTTCTAAGCACCTGTTTGTAGGCGATGGCGGCTTCGGCAGGGTGACCGCTGACCTGGTAGAGAAAGCCGAGGTTGAGCAGCACCTGTGCGTCGTTCGCGCCGTGCTGTGCGGCGTCGGAGAGCAGCGCCAGCGCGCGGCGTCCGCTGGCCTGGTCACCTTGGCGGGCGAATTGCGCGTACGCCAGGCCAAGTTCACGCGAGCCGGCGGTGAAGCCGCTCACGGGCATCAGTTCGCCGCTCTTGATGGTGCGCTGCGTGGCGGGCAGGCGCTGGATGTTGTGGTCCACGGCCTGCTCGTGCGAGATGTCGCTGGTGGTGCGCGTGGGCATGTGGCAGCTGGCGCAGTCGGGCTGCTCCGGGTGGTGCGCCGTGGCGATCTGCGGGCCGGTGTGGCAGGTGAGGCATTTGCCGCGGTAGAACTGTACGCGCTCGGCGGAGCTGGGTTGGCTGTGCGGATCGTGGCAGGTGGTGCAGGTCAGGCGGTCGCCGCTCGCGCGCTTGCAGGCACTCTGCAGCATGGCCTCGTACTGGCTGCTGGCGCGCGAGCCGCCACTCCGCTCCGACGCGCGCACGAAGTAGACGGCAAGGTCGTTGAGGGTGTCTCCGGGCTTGAACTCGGCGGGCGTGCGGCCTGGGCGAAAGATGACGGCGTCACCCTCCAGGTGGCACTGGATGCAGGCGCTGTCGCGGCGCTCTGGCGAGAGCTTGTCCGGGTTCAGGATGGGGCCGTGGCCGCCTGCGGCGAGGTGTGCGGCTGGGTCGCCGTGGCAGCTGCTGCAGCCGACGCCTGCCTGCGCGAACGGTGGGTCTGGCAGGGCGTTTCGAGCAAGACCGTTGCTCTTGGCGACGCCAGTGACGTGGCAGTGCTGGCAGGCGGCGTCGCTGGGCAGCGGTGCGGGCAGCGTGGTGTTGCCGCTGTAGGCGGGTGCCATGTCCCACGTGTTGCGGCGGGTGTAGAAGTTAATGGGCAGCTCCCACAGCATGCCCGCCTGCCGGTACAGGTAGGTGCGGCCGTGCTTGCCGCTGCCGATGTAGTAGTCCAGCCGGTGTTCGGTCTGCAGCGCGCCGCCGGGTGCGGTGAAGGGCCGCGTGGCGTCGATCCAGGCTTGGCCGTCCCGCTGGAACACGCGGTAGCTGACGCCGGAGTGTGTGTCGGTAAACGATCCGGGATTGAAGGCGGCGAGGGCTGGTCCGCTGCCACGGGCCATGCTGGTTTCGCTGTAGCTCTCCACGATGGCGGCGTGACAGCCTGCGCAGGCAGCGTCGGGGTCAGTAGCGGGTGCAGGATGGGGAGCGTAGCGAGCGTGAGCCGCAGCGGCGCACAGCAGCAGGATGCCGAGGGTGACAAGCCAGTGCCGTGTGTACAGGGGAAGCCGCATGCATACTGCCAGAGTGCAAGTGTACAGGTGCGGGTGAACGGGAGACTCTGTAGCGCAGAGGCATAACGCGGGCCTTCAGCCTGCAGCTGGTTTGGTTACCGCTACCTGGGGCTGCGCCCCAGGCTTTTACAACGCGGGCCTTCAGCCCGGCTCCTGTGCCAACCCCTGAACTTGTCATCCCCGACCGGAGCACGCGGTGCGGAGTGGAGGGACCTGCTGTTCTTCCGGACGGCACTGCTGCTGCAGGCAAAACAGCAGGTCCCCCTTCGTCCGGCTCAGGGCAGGCTTCCACTCCGCTTCGCTGCGGTCGGGATGACAAAGGGCAGGTGGGCGGCGATGACCTGCTCCTTGCCGGGGCTTACAATGACTGCGGTACGGGCTTTGCCGGGTTGCCTGCGCAGAGCTACTTCAGCTTTCCAAGGAATGTTTATGCGCTCACTCTGTTGTCTCGCCGCTGCGTCCGTTCTCACCCTTGCCACCGCTGGTCTTTCCGCTCAGCAGGCCGCACCCGCCGGAGGCATGCAAGGCATGGACCACGGCAACATGCAGGGCATGCAGCATGGCGACATGCACATGGACGAGAAGGCCGAGCCCATCCAGGGTGGCGGCATCTTCGTGCCCGGCTGGCAGGGCAAGGTGGATGACGGCGCGGCCAAGCAGGGCCAAACCGAGAAGGACTCGAAATTTGTGAAGGAAGGCGACGGCTTCCACATCACCACCGGCCCGGCGATTACGTACTTCAACCCGAGCATGAAGGCCACGGGCGACTACACCGTTTCCGCCACGTTCAACGAGCCAAAGTACATGAACCGCAACTCGCACCCACACCCGTACGGCATCGTGATTGCGGGCAGCGGCCTGGGCACCGACAGCCCCAGTGAGCTGTACTGCGCCGCGTATGGCAATGGGCGCTTTATCATGCGCGGCTTTTCGCCTGCGCCTTTCCAGCTGAACGGCCGTGGCGAGGCGAACGATGCCGTGCACAAAGCCGCCGCTGTGGGCGAGCCCGTGACGCAGAAGATTGCACTGCAGGTCAAGGGCGACAAGGTCAGCTGCATCATCAACGACGTGACCGTGGGCAGCTATGACAAAAGCGCCGTGTTGACGGATGGCAAGCTGAAGACGCTGGACGGCGTGTACGGCATCCGCTTCGCGCACAACACGGATGCGATGGTAACCGGCTTCAAGATGACGAAGAATTAAAGGCGTGCAGGCTAGCGCCAGACACTCACAACAGCCGTCTGGCGCTGGCTGTCACATGAGAAACTTTGCCTTCCCATCTGGGTTTGTGGGTGATTCATGCATGCTTACTCTGCGCCAAGCCAACTGCTGGATGAGATTGGAACCTTGTTACTGGCGTACGTATCGTTGAAACCCAAAAAATGGGTCATGCGGGGGTAACTGGTAGAAGTGGCCCTCCATGAGAACAACCTTGCCCTCTACTTTCTTCATGACCTTTGCCGATCCGTAGCCATGGATAGTCTTGTCTTCTTTTAGAACCGAATAACCGTACCGCAGAGCGTCACAATTCGTGAAGGTTCCCCACGTATTTTCCCAAGGGTACGGTGTTTGGAAATCGCGGCGCACCCAGCCTGCCTCGGCGTAGGTTGCATCCCACAGGCGCTGACCGTTGATCTCGAACTCCCATCCAAGAATCCCTTTCTTCACGACGATGGTGCATCTTCCGCCGTGTTTATAGGTGTCGCCCTGGCGAATGCACTCGTACGTCCAATCACTGCCATCGATTTTGGGTGGATCTGAAAACTTTACGTTTAGCTGACGCCAGAACGCAAAGATTGACGCCACAGACTCCACGATGAGGATGGCGACGAACTTACCCTGGTAGTCTTTAAGGCCCGGCGTTGGCCACAGAAACGAGCGAAACGTGATGGCTGCAGTCGATAGAAAGACGGCAAGCAACGCGTAGAACAGAACAGTTCGGAAGGTTCTATCGTTCACGAAACCCCGCAACCACGTTGAGTGTGAATAAGTACGCGTAGTGTACTCAATTGCATTCCAGGACGGTAGTACCATCTCGCCAAGCAGATGCGGCAGGTAAGTCGCCGCATGTAGCAAGTTCCTGCCGTTGCTATCAGCGCGCGCCAACAAGGCTCGCCTGTCATGCCTCGCATAAAAACAGTAGAGTGGACGGCATGGTCCGGTTTCTGTTTCTACCTGCTGTTGCCCTGCTCTGCCTGCCGGTGGCGCATGCCGCTGATTGTGCCTCTCTCAAGTCACTCGCGCTGCCGGACACAGCCATTACAGCGGCTGAGAGCACCGGGCCGGGTGTAATTCCTGGCGGTGTCATGGCGGGCAGTGCGCCCTCAAAGCAGATGCCTGCCTTTTGCCGGATTACAGGGATTCTGCACCCGACTTCGGACTCGGCAATCCGCTTTGAGGTGTGGCTGCCGGAGGCGGCGGCGTTGAACGGTCGCATCCTGAAGACGTTCAATTTCGGCTTCGGCGGCAGCATCGACTACCGGCAGATGGGCAACAACCTGCAGCGCGGCTACGCTACGGCGGGCAGCGACGCCGGCCACCAGGCCGAGGCGGAGGATGCCAGCTGGGCCTATCGGCATCCGGAGAAGATCGCTCATTTCGGCTGGCGCGCCACGCACCTGACGGCCGTGCGATCCAAAGATGTGGTGAAGGCCTTTTACGGCAAGCCGCAGACCACGGCTTATTTCGACGCCTGCAGCGATGGTGGGCGCGAGGCGCTGATGGAGGCGCAGCGCTTTCCGGAGGACTATGACGGCATCCTGGCCGGTGCGCCCGCTAACAACTGGACGCGCATGCTCACCGCAGGTATCGCGCTGGCACAGGTCACCACGCGCAATCCGGCGGCATACATCAGCAGCAAAAAGCTACCCGCCATTAACGCGGCCTCGCTTGCCGCGTGCGACGCACAGGATGGTGTGAAGGACGGCATCGTGAGCGACCCGGCACACTGCCATTTCGACCCTGCGGTGTTGCTGTGCAAGGGCGCGGACGATCTCAACTGCCTTACCTCACCGCAGGTGGGCTCGCTGCGGGCGTTCTACGCGGGTGGCCATGATCCTCGCAATCGCGAGAGCGCGGGAAAGCTGATCTTCCCGGGCCTGCTGCCGGGCGACGAGAACCCCATTTGGCATGACTGGATCCTGGGCAACGCACCCAACGGCTCAAACTATACCAACGGCTTCTTCCGATACATGGTCTACAACGATCCCACCTGGCAGCCGCTGACCGCGCATATCGCCGACGCGCTGAAAACAGCCAGCGAGCGCGTGGGTAAGGACGTGGACGCCACCGACCCGGACCTGCGTCCCTTTGCGAAGCATGGCGGCAAGCTCGTGATCTATCACGGCTGGAACGACCCGGCTATTTCGCCGTGGAACAGCGTGGACTACTACCGCTCCGTCGAAACGGCAATGGGCGCGGATGCCGCGCAGGCCACCGTCCGGCTGTACCTCCTGCCCGGCATGGAGCACTGCCTGAACGGCCCCGGCCCCAACGTGATGGGCCAGCTGAGCCTGCCTGGCGCGGGCGGCTCTGGCACCGGCGCGCTGGACCTGTTGCAGCAGTGGGTGGAGAAGGGCCAGGCTCCCGGGTCGATTCTCGCCGTCAAGCTCAGTGGGACGAAGGAAGCGCCCGTGATCACCGTGCGCCCGGTCTGCGCCTTTCCGCAGGAAGCCAGGTACGACGGCAAGGGCGACCCCAAGGTACCGGGCAGCTTCAGCTGTGTGGCACCGTAGCGGCACGCCTATCCGTGCGCGTGCGCACGTTGTTCCAGAGATCACCGGTGCTGCTTGCATGAGCGCGACAGAACGTAGGTGCAGGCCGGGAATGTTCGCGTATCAGCGGCGCCATTTACAGTTGCGCTTGCGATGGATGGTGCGTCATGCTGGAAGGGCCGTCGTGGACCATGCGTCGACGAGTCTGGCAAAGGCGTGCAGGTTAGAAAGGGTTGGGCATGGCTGTGAGGCGAAGTGGTTGGCTGCTGATCGGGATTGTGGCGTTGGGCGTGGTGGGCTACAAGGTGCAGCGCAAGCTTCCGCCGTACCAGATGGGCTTTCATGAAGCTGCAGTGGAGGCAAGCAGTGCCGACCCCAACACGGCGGGGCCGCACGTGGGGAGTTGCCCGGTGTTTCCCCCGGACAACATCTGGAACACGCCGGTCGACAAGCTCGACAAACATCCCAAGTCAGACGCCTATATCCAGTCCATCGGGCCGCAGCAGCATATGCACCCGGACTTCGCTTCTGCCTTCAAATACGGCATTCCATTTACGGAGGCACCGGCTGGTACACGGGCAGTTCCGGTGGACTTTGAGAACAAGGACGAGAGCGACCCCGGACCTTATCGCATTCCGGCCGATGCTCCCGTGGAAGGCGCCGGCGCTGAGGGTGACGCGCACGTCCTCGTCATCGATGCGCAAAATTGCACGCTGTATGAGCTGTATGGTGCGCACAAGGATGGCGCGGGCTGGAAAGCAGGCTCGGGCATTGCCGTGGACCTGAAGAGCGATGCCCTGCGCAAGGCCGGCAGGACGTCTGCCGATGCCGCGGGCTTGCCAATCTTTCCAGGGCTGGTGCGCTATGACGAGATAGAAGCGGGCGAGATACGGCACGCGCTGCGCTTTACGGTGCCGCACACGCAGGGCAGCTATGTGTGGCCGGCTCGCCATAGCTCCGGCAGGCCCGACGCAAACCTGCCGCCCATGGGCATGCGGTTCCGGCTCAAGCCCGACTTTGACATCTCCACCTACTCCAAGACGAACCGCATTATTCTGCGTGCGCTGAAACGCTACGGCATGTTCCTTTCCGACAACGGCGGCACGCTTTACCTGAGCGGGGTGCCGGATAAGCGCTGGGAAGACGACGACCTGCGAAAGTTGCGCAACGTGACCATGGATGCCTTTGAGGCCGTCGATGAGGCCGACCTGGAACTGAAACCGAACTCCGGCCAGGTGGATCCGAAGTTCATGAAGTAGGGCTGCACGCTCTGCACACAGAAGAGGGCGTGCCTAGGAAGCATTCTTTGCCGCAGCAGCAGGGTGCTTTCACATGTGGCCGCGGAACCCACAGGGCTCCGTTTGCGTAGTGCCGTTGAGGATGGTGCGTGCATGCTGAAGCTGCTGGTGTGGTGCGTGTTGCTGGTGGTGTGCTGGCCGCTGGCGCTGTTGGCGCTGGTGCTGTACCCGGTAGTGTGGCTGCTACTGTTGCCATTTCGCGTGGTGGGCTTCGCGGTAGAGGTGTGTTGTCGCTCGTGTGGGCAGTGCTCACGTTGCCCGCGCGGCTGCTGGGCGCGGGGCCGCGGCGGCGAGACAGGTACCTGGCCGTATGACATGCTTACCCGGTCCGGGACAATCGCTATTCGGTCTAGACTGGCTGCATGCGACGGATGGTTCTCGGCCTGTGTCGAGGTGTCCACCTATCAAACACTGACGCCAAGACGAATGGTCGCGGATAAACCCTGCACCACACCCTAGGATGCATCGCGCACACCGCGCTATCATCGAATCTGTATGGCGTTCCTGCACACATCGGTGAGTTCTGCCCGCGCTGCAGCGGCACGCCTCGGCTTTGCCTAGCTGCGCCTCCTGCGCACGGCTTGCCCTGTTTCACCACTACTCGATTCCCGCACCAGCACTGCGCACGTTCGCAGAGGAGCACACCATGTTCGACCGCCTGCAACAGCTTGATGACCGCTTTCGTGAGTTGGAAGCCGACCTGGCCGACCCCAGCATCATCACCGACCAGCAGCGCTTTCAGAAAACCGGCAAGCAGCACCGTGACATGGAGCCGGTGATCGAGCGGTTTCGCGAGTACAAGCAGGTGCAGGCCGGCATTGCCGATGCCCGGCTGATGCTTGCCGAGGATGATGCGGACATCAAGGCCATGGCGCAGGAAGAACTCTCCACGCTGGAGGCCCGGCTGCCAGAGATCGAGGAGCAGCTCAAGGTCATGCTGCTGCCCAAAGACCCGAACGACGACAAGAACGTGGTGCTCGAAATTCGTGCGGCCACCGGCGGCGACGAGGCAAGCCTGTTTGCGGCGGAGGTCTTCCGCATGTACCTCCGCTATGCGGAACTACACCGCTGGAAGGTGGAAATCCTGTCGGAAACAGAATCCAGCGTGGGCGGCATGAAGGATGTGACGGCGCTGATTGAAGGCGATCGCGTCTTTTCGCTGCTGAAGTACGAGAGCGGCGTACACCGTGTGCAGCGTGTGCCCGCCACGGAGACCCAGGGCCGCGTACACACCTCGGCGATCACCGTCGCCGTGCTGCCCGAGGCGGAAGAAGTGGACGTCAAGGTGGAGCAGAAGGACTTGCGCATTGACACGTTCTGCTCGTCAGGGCCGGGCGGGCAGTCGGTCAACACGACGTACTCCGCGATCCGCATCACGCACTTGCCGACCAATACCGTGGTCAGTTGCCAGGACGAGAAGTCGCAGATCAAAAACCGCGAAAAAGCGATGCGCGTGTTGCGTTCGCGCCTGTATGAAGTGGAGATGGAGAAGCAGCACCAGGCGCAGGCCACGGCGCGCAAATCGCAGGTGGGCAGCGGTGATCGCTCTGAGAAGATTCGGACCTACAACTTCCCGCAGAACCGGCTGACGGACCACCGCATCGGCCTGACCCTGCACCAACTGGAGTACGTGATGGAAGGCAAGCTGCAGCCCATCGTCGATGCACTCATCGCACATGACACCAGTGAACGGCTGAAGGCCGAGGCCGTCGCGGCATAGTACAGTTCCTGACGCTCAGCGTCGTTCGTGATCCTGAGCGCAGCGAAGGACCTGCTTTTGTCCCGGAGCAGCAATGCAGCCTAGAAGGAAAAGCAGGTCCTTCGACTTCGCTGCGCTCCGCTCAGGATGACGAGCATTGAGAACGAAAGGCGTGTGACGTGATGGCAGCGAACAGCACAGTTCCAGACGCGCACGATCCGCTAAAGATTGCCGGATGCACGGTTGCGGATGCATTGCGCGTCGGCACGGCACGGTTGCAGATGCGCGACGATCTCCGCGACAACGCGACGCGCGATGCGCAACAGATCCTGGAGATCGCCATGGGCCTCTCCCGCGTGCAGATGCTTGCCACACCGGAGCGCCCGTTGCGCGAAGAAGAGGCAGGCAGCTTTCAGGGCATGGTCGCGCAACGGCGTGGTGGGGTGCCCATCCAGCACTTGCGCGGCTCGCAGGAGTTCTTTGGACGCAGTTTCTCGGTAACACCGGATGTGCTGATTCCCCGGCCTGAGACGGAGGGCATCGTGGAGGAAGTGCTACGGCTTTGTACGGATCGCTCCGCACCGCTGCGCATTGCGGACGTGGGCACCGGTAGCGGCATCCTTGCGGTGACGTTGGCCCTGGAGTACCCCGCGAGTGTTGTGCTGGCACTGGATCTTTCACGGGCAGCGCTGGCCGTGGCGCGAGACAATGCATCTGCATTGGGTGCGCGCAACGTGCGCTTTGCGGAGAGTGATCTGCTGGCCGCGGCGGGTGATGAGCGCTTTGACATGATCGTGTCGAACCCGCCGTACATCCCACTCACAGAGGCCGCTGAGCTGCACCGGCAGGTGCGCGATCATGAGCCGCACCTGGCGTTGTTCGGCGGCGAGGATGGGCTCGATGTCATTCGACGGTTGGTGCCGCAGGCAGCGGCGCACCTGCGCCCAGATGGTTGGTTGCTGATGGAAACTGCAGGTCGCAGCACAGCTCTTGACGGCCTTTTTCGGGAGTGGAATGTTCACTACATGAAAGACCTGCAAGGAATTGAGAGGGTCGCAGCCGCTCAGCACACTACACTGCTCCAGTCCCATTAGGAGGAAGTTTGCTGGTTCGACCGTGTTTTCTTGTTGTGGATCGTGAGTTCATGGGCAGCATTTCCACCCGCAAGCTGGTGCTGGAGACGGGCAAGCTGAACGTGATCACGGCGTACTCCTACCCGGAGGGCATGGCCACACTGGAGGCGTTTCCGAATGTACACGGCGTGGTCGTATCCTCTGACCGGAACCGTGAGGCGGAAGGCTTTCTGCACGCGGTGCGTGCGCGCTACCCGGCGATCAAGCGGGTAATGACGGGGGAACTGCCAGCCGGCGATGTGGCTGACGTGCACGTGGAAAGCTTCGCCCCAGACAAGCTGCTGCAGGCGATTTGGGGCTTGTTTCCGCAGGAAGCGGCAGAGTTGCAGCGCAAGGAAGCCGATCTTGCCAAGGAGCTCGATCAGGCCTGAACCAAGGGTCAGCGTTTTTCCTCGTGGTAGTCCTGCTCTGTGTTCACGCCCCACAGCGCGTCCTTGCGTAGATCGCCTGCCAGGATGTTGTCCACGGCGGTCATGGCGGTTAGCATGCTGTGGTCCTGGTTGTTGTACTTGTGCATGCCGTTGCGGCCGATGAGGAAAAGGTTCTCAAAGCTGTCGGTGAACGCGCGCAACTCGTCGAAGCGGCTATACGTGCCGAAGTACGCGGGATAGGTTTTGGGCACGCGCTCCACGTGCGCGTCCAGCACGTCCGCCGCGGTCAGGATGCCGATCTTTTCCACTTCTGCAATGGCGAAGCGCTTGAGTTCATCGTCTGGCATCTGCCATAGCGGGTCCGTGTCGTAGCAAAAATATTCGAGGCCGATCCACACCTTGGTGGGATCATCCAGCAGGTGCGGGCTCCAGTTGTTAAAGATCTGCAAACGGCCCAGCAGCACGTCCGGCTCCTGGATGTAGATCCAGGTGTCGCGCAGCAGCTGACCGTTAGGTTCCTTAACTTCTAACTTGTCCACCAGCAAGCCTACAGTGATGAAGTCGCGATACTGCAGCCCTTCGGCAATCTCGCGCACAGCAGGCGGGATGGGTGCATCCATGCACGCGATGAGTTCGCGCATGGGCATGGTGGAAAAGAACAGGTCGCCAGTGTGGCGCTGGCGCTCGCCCGCTGCGTTCACAGATTCCACCCACAGCACGCGGTTGTCTTTGCAGTGGACGCGGTCCACCGTGCGCCGCATGCGGACCTCTCCCCCGCCCTGCCGGATGAGCTTTGCTACGTGTTCCCATAGCTGGCCGGGGCCGAGTTTTGGATAGAGAAATCGCTCGATCAGCGACGTGTCGGTTGTTTTCTGCGACACGTCAGACGGGCTGCGCGATGTTGAGGTGCTGCGGATCGTTTTACGTACGAAGTGTTTGACTGCCGTTGTCAGCGACAGACCCTTAATGCGCTGCGCACCCCACTCTGCGCTGATGGTGTCGCAGGGCGTGCCCCAGACTTTCTCTGTGTAGCTCTTGAAAAAGGTCAGGTAGAGTTCACGGCCGAAGCGGTTGATGAGAAAATCCTGCAGGCTGCGCTCGGGTGCAATCTGCCGCAGACGCGAGGCGACATAACTCCAGCCGATGCGTACGACGCGGACCGGGCCCAGGTTCGCCAGCGTACCCGCGTTCAGCGCGATGGGATAGTCGAAGAAGCGCCGCAGAAAATAGATGCGGCTCTTGCGCGGGCGGATGAGCATGACCAAGTCCGGGTCGCTGGGCGGGTGCGTGACCATAGTGGCGGTGTGGCCGTGCTCTGCCGGGTGTGGCTCGTTCGCCGGTCCGGCTTCGTCTGTGTCGGTTTCAACTGTGTCGGTTTTGGGGCCCGGCTGCAGTGGCCCCATGCCGCGCAGGGGCGGCTCCTGCGGCTGCGCGGCGGGCACGGCGACGGTGCGCTGCCTGCCCTGGTATGCGAGCTCGACATCGCCTGGCGCATCCGATTCGGGCGGCAAGAGGTCGAGCCACCACTGCATGACGCGGTCGCTTTTGGAAAAGAAGCGGTGGCCGCCAATGTCCATGCGGTAGCCCTTGTACTTGACGGTGCGCGAGATGCCGCCAATGTCGTTGCTGCTCTCGAGCAGCACCGGATGGATCTTCGAGCGGCGTAGCAGTTCAAGCCCGGCGGTGAGGCCGGCGGGACCTGCTCCGATGATGATGGCGCGTTGGGGTTCTTGGCTGGGCTCAGGCATCGTAACGACGGCCTGGACACACATGAGGCCAACTTGCCAAGTGTAAATGGCGCTTGGAGAAGCAGAACGCGAAGAGCGCGAAGGAAGTGCACGCGAAGGGCGCGATGGCACCTGCTTCGCGTACTTCGCGCAAACCTTCGCGCTCTTCGCGTTCTGCTCTTGCAGCACTACCATGGAGCGATGGCCCACTACCTTGTCACCGGCGCGTCCGGCTTCTTTGGCGGCATTCTGAAGCGACGGTTGCTGCGCGAAAGTCACACGGTGGTCAACATCGACCTCCAGCGTGATGAAGACGCGGGCCTGCCGGGGTTGACCAGCATCCAGGGCGACCTGCGCGATCGTGCACTGGTGGAACGAACCTTCGCAGAGCATGGCTTTGACGCAGTCTTCCACTGTGCGGCGCAACTGGCGCACGGTTCGCGGCTGGACGAGCACCTGCTGTGGACCAGCAATGTGGACGCCACGGTGGTGCTGGCAGAGGTGGCGCGGGCGCATGGGGTGAAGCCGTTTGTCTTTATCTCAACCAACTGCCTGTGGGCCGCGGACCTGGGCCACGCGGTGCGCGAGGACGATGTGCCCGCACCCATCGAGATCTATGGCAGGAGCAAGCTGGAAGCGGAGCAGCGGCTAGAGGCGTTTGCAAACGACCTGCATGTGGTGACGCTGCGTGTGCCCACCATTATGGACGAGGGGCGGCTCGGGCTGCTGGCGATCCTGTACGAGTTCATCGACGACAACAAGACCGTTTGGGTGGTGGGTGACGGCGGCAACCAGTACCAGTTCATCTACGCGGACGACCTGGCCACAGCGTGTATTCAGGCGGCAAGCTACGGAAATAGCAGGCTGTTCCACCTGGGTTCTGACGATGTGAAGAGCATGCGCGCGGTGTACGAAAGCGTGGTGCGCGAAAGCGGCAGCAGAAGCCGTGTGCGCTCCTTGCCGAAGGGGCCGACGATTGCCGCTATGGTGGCGGCGCACCGCCTGCGCATCTCGCCGCTTGGGCCCTATCACTACAAAATGATCGCGGAAAACTTTGTGTTCGACACGGAGCGGGCAAAGCAAGAACTGGGCTGGCAGCCCACGCTGACCAACGAACAGATGCTGCTGCGCGCCTATCGCCACTACCGCGACAATCGCCGCGAAATTCATGGCCGCAGCGAGGTGTCCGCGCACCGCAAGCCCGCGGGCATGGGCGTCATCCGGCTGCTGAAGTGGCTGTCTTAAACGAGCGACTTACGATTACGTTCGTCAGTACGTATGTGCGTAGGAGATCTCGAGTGCACCTTTGGAAGCCGCTACGCGTCGTTTTGCTATCCGCCGCCCTGTGTCAGCAGAGTGATGCTGTGCATGCGCAAACGCAGCTAGACGCATCGCGTGTAGGCCTGGCCGGTGATTGGCAGGCTCCGTTCACTGGCGCGGGTGAACCGACGCGGGTGGTTTTCCGCGTGTCGAAAGCACCGTTAGGCTGGCGGGCTGTGGCGTTGTGGGTCGAGCCGGGGCACTACGTGGCCAGCATTCCGAGTGTCGTGGTGAAGGGGGATGCAGTCTCGTTTACGGCGACGGCGCACGAGCTGAACGGCAGCTTTGCAGGCACGGAGTCGGTAGACGGCACCACCCTGACCGGAAAGTGGACGCAGGGCAGCGGCGAGGGCAGTGGCGGTGGCTTTGCCACACAGCCGGTAACAATGACGCGCGCGACGAAGGAGACGGCATGGGCCATTGCGCCTGCGCTGGGGTCGGACGCGAAGCTCATCCCCGCAAACCTGAACCCCACCTTCGAAGTAGCCACGGTAAAGCCGCACGACCCCAAGGTGCAGGGCGGCGGTTGGCGCTGGATCGGTGCGCGCCGCTTTGAAGCAACCATGCCCGTGGGCGGATTGCTGGCGGACATTTACGGCCTGCAGCGCGACCAGATCGTTGGCGCGCCGGACTGGGTTTTCAAGGATGTGTACGACTACGCGGGCGTGCCCGACCTGCCGGGTTGGCCGACTGCGAAGCAGCGCTACAGCATGGAGCGCAAGCTGCTGGAGGATCGCTGCAAGCTCAAGACACACATGGAGACGCGCGATATGTCGGCACTGCTGCTGACGACGGCGAAGGGCGGCACAACGATGACGCCCAGCATCATCGTCTATCCAGGCGTCACGTTCAGCATGCATCCTGCAGCGGGCGGCGGTGCTGGCTTCATCTTCACGGCCCAGAACTCTTCCATGGACGACTGGAGGAAGGTACTACAGGGCATGCTGGACCAGCCGGTGGTGGACCACACGGGGCTAGAAGGCCAGTTCGATTTTGACCTGACGTTTTCGCCGGACGACACCGTGTACGGCGGTCGCATGCACCCGCCGCAGCTCGAATCGGGTGAACCTGCACCGGGGCTTTACCAAGCGCTGCAGCAGCAACTCGGCTTACGGCTCAATCGCTTCAAGGGACCGGTGCAGGTGTTGGTGATTGATCACATCGAGCGCCCATCGTCCAACTGACGCTGTCGCCGACACGCGCTGCACGCCCCAGTCTTCGCTGCGAACACTTTACCGCCCCGCGCGTAGCAGGCGCAGCAGCACCGGAGAAAATGTCGCCAGCGCAGCGATGGCAAGCACGGTTGCAAGCGTTGAGGCGCGATAGCGAACGGTAAACAGCGCCCACGCCGTCAGCACCCAGAACGCCATGTTGGCTGAGGCGGCGACGTACACCCAGTCGGAAAACTTGTGCTGGTCATGGACGAAGTTCATGGTGCGCAGCGTGGGATACGGCATGTCCGCACGCAGGGTGAGGCGCAGCAGCAGCACTGGCAGCAGGTTGAGCGTGAGCACCAGCGCGATCCATGCCACAGGTGCCCACGGTTGCGGAAAACGCGGCACCAACAGCCACGTCACGCAGAGCGTCATCACGATGTTGGCCGTGGCACCGGCGTTCACTGCGGCTGGAAAGTGGCCCATGTCGGCCAGCCGGTCCATCTGATCCACACGTTTATTGCCCGCGTCTATGTTTCTTGTGCCGTCGCTGTTGCTCATGTTCAATCGGGTTCGATGCAGGAGCAGACGTTCGCGCTGACGCTGATTCTTCTTCTCCCTGCAACCGCGGCGGCGTAAACTGCGTGGCATGCGTACACGCGGAGCCGCCCTGCTTTCTGCCGCACTTGCTGCCCTGTTCGTCCACAGCAGCCTGCTCGCACAGGACACACCGGCAAGCGGCACCGCAGCGCCAGCGTCAACTGTTGCCACACCGCAGGCCGCGCCCGCAGCGCAGGCAACGGCTCCCAGTCAGGCGCAGTCCCCAGCAGCAGCCTCGGCACCCACCGCCGGGCAGCAGCCCACGCGCAACCCGGACGGCACGTACACCATTCGCCGTACAGCACGTTTGGTCATTCTGGATGTAGTGGTGACCGACGCGAAAGGCAACGTGGTGACCGGGCTGGCACGCGACAACTTCCACGTGACCGAGTTGGACGAGCCGCAGACGATTCTGAACTTTGAGGAGGCAGGCGCGCACGCCGTGAACGACGAGACGCCGCCCATCAACTCCACGGCCGACCTGGACCGCCTGGCGCCCCGCGCGCCGGTCAACATCCTGCTGCTGGACGAGTTCAACACGCGCTTCGAGGACGAGGCGTTTGCGCGCTACAGCCTGAAAAAGATGCTGGAGCGGCAGCCGGAGCGGCTGCGCACGCCGACCATGCTGATTGCCGTGGACCTCCAAAAATTCACCGTGTTGCAGGACTACACGGAGAGCAAGGCCGCGCTGCTGGCCGCGCTGGACCACCACTTTGCCGCCTACCCGTGGCAGGTGCATAACGGCGGCTGGATTGCCGAGCGCTACGGTATTGCCTTTGGCACGCTGACGCGCGTCGCTGAAGCCGTGGTGGGTCACCAGGGCCACAAGAACATGATCTGGATTGGGCGCGGCTTTCCGCCGTTCAACTTCGCAAATGCGCCCGTGGACAGCAGCACGCGCGTAGAGAGCTACGTGCAGCAGTGCGTGAATGAGTTGCGCGACGCGCGCGTAACGCTGTACACGGTGGACCCTGCCGGGTTGACGGTGACGCCCGGCGGCGGCTATGGACCGGCGGCCGCGTTCAACGATCCCTTCGGCGGCGACTACCAGTTCAACAAGCTGGCCAAGGCCACCGGCGGCCGGGCGTTTTACGGCCGCAACGATGTAGACGCGGAGATTGCCACGGGCATTCGTGACGGTGCGAGCTTTTACTCGCTGACGTACCGGCCTGAGAACGGGAACGTGGACCCGAAGAAGTTCCGGCGCATCAAGATCACGCTGTCGGAGCCCGGACTGACAGCGACGACACGGGAGGGCTACTACGTGCAGCGCGGCCCGGCCCGCGTGGACCCGCAGAACCCATCGCGGCGGCTGGCCTTTGAATTGGGCGCGGCCAACAACAGCAACATGGCCTACGACGGTGTGCCGTTGACATTGACCGCAGATCCGGCGAATCCAGAGACGTTTACCATCCATGTGGACGGACGCGGCCTGGTGTGGACACCGGCAACGGACACGGAGCCGCGCCATGCGGACATCATCGTAATCGCGTCCACATTTGACAAGAAAAACAAGGAGCTGCAGCAAATTTCCAAGCTCGTCAAGGTGCCTGCCACAGGCGACAACGTGCCGCCCACCGGCCCGCTGAAGCGCGACCTGAACCTGAAGTTCAACCTCGAGCACAACCCGAAAGCGGTGCGTGCCCGCTTTGTGGTGCGCGTGAGTGCGACCGGGCGCATTGGCACGGCAGACACGCCGCTGAACCAGCCCGCCGTCACGGCCCAGTCCAGGTAAACCAAGGGATTGAGTGCCCCACATCTCGATGAGATCGTGGGATCGTGCGCTGCATCGATGTTAGGGATCATGCCACAGTAAACCCACGTCTCTCCAAGACATGGGGCACCCGCATTTGACTACTGCTTGCACGCCTCTGGAGCGGTTGTGCGCGCCCAGTCTTCGCTGCGACCAAAGGCCTTCATGCCAATGTAGCCGCGCAGGTGCAGCACGTCGCCTTCGCTGCGCATGGTGCCCTGGTAGGTCTTGCCTGTCTTTGGGTCGTAGAGCTTGCCGTCTTCAGCCTTGTCAGGGCCATCCAGCCGAAAGCCGGTCCCGATCGTGAGGCCGCAGAGCGGCTTGTCGCGCAGGCTGCTATCCGGATTGTTGCGGTCGGTGCTCACGGGTGCGGCCTTGCTGATCTTTGCCAGCGTGGCGCACACCGCGTCGCCGCAGGGTGCAATGTTCAGCACCGATCCACCGGGCTCTTGCCAGTAGCCGAGCACGCCGCTGCCGTTTTGTGCGTGAACCGTGGTCCAGCCGGTGCAAATGGGCAGAAGAACTGTTAAGAGAACGCTTCGGCACGTGTGAGTCATGGGGAGATTGGATGCGCCTGACCGGACAGCCATACTGTAAGCATGCCGTCGCACCGCATTGTCCTGGCCAACTTCGGTTCGTTCGGCGACCTGCACCCCTACCTGGGCATCGCGCGAGAGCTGCATCGGCGCGGTCACCAGCCGGTCATTGCCACAGTGCCGCACTATCGCGAGAAGATTGCGGCGGCAGGCTTCGAGTTTGCGCCGGTGCGCTTTGCCGAGATAACGGAGCAGCCCGATGCAGCCATGATGGAGCGCATCCTGCACCTGCGCACGGGGCCGGAGTACATCATTCGCGAACTGGTGATGCCGCACCTGCGCACCGCTTACGCTGACGCGGTGATCGCGCTGGAGGGCGCATCGCTGCTCGTGTCGCACCCGCTGGCGTATGGGGCGCAACTCGCCGCAGAGGTTCTTAAGCTGCCATGGGTGTCCACGCAGCTGGCACCCTTCGGCATGGTCAGCGCGTATGACCCGCCGGTGATCCCCTTTGCGCCGCTGCTCACACGGCTGCACGGTGCAGGGCCGCGCCTGTGGGGGCCGCTGCTCCAGCTTGCGAGGCGCGGGTCACGCCGCTGGGTGCGCGCGGTGGCCGATCTGCGGCGCGAGTTACGGCTGCCGGACACAGGCAATCCGTTGTTTGAGGGCGGCGCGTCTGCCTGGGGCACGCTGGCGCTGTTCTCACCACTGCTGGGCCAGCGGCAGCCCGACTGGCCTGTGAGGGCGACCCAGACAGGATTCGTCTTCTACGACGGCGAAGAGGCCGCGCTTGCGCCGGAGCTGGAGCACTTTTTGCAGCGGGGCGAACCGCCCATCGTCTTTACGCTGGGTACAGCTGCGGTGCACAGCCCTGGTAACTTTTACCGCGAAAGCGCGGCTGCGGCACAGCAGCTGGGCAGGCGAGCCGTGCTGCTGGTGGGTCGCGAGAGCAGGGCTCACGTACCTGCCGGTCTGCCAGATTCGGTGCTGGTGGCAGAGTACGCACCGTTTTCGCTGCTGCTGCCCCGCGCCGCCGCAGTGGTACACCAGGGCGGTGTAGGCACCACGGCGCAGGCTATGCGCAGCGGCAGGCCCACGCTGGTGGTTCCCTGGGGAGTGGACCAGCCGGACAACGCAGAACGCGTGCGGCGGCTAGGCATCGCGCGAGTGACAACGCGCAAAGCTTACTCGGCAGACGTGGCCATGCGGGAACTGGACGTACTGCTGCGCGAACCGGACTATGGGGAGCGCGCGCAGGTCATCGGCAATGAGGTGCAGCGCGAGGACGGAGCAGCGGCGGCCTGCAACGTGATGCTGACGCTCCTGGCAAGTACGCGCTGAAGCACCTGGCAAGTACGCGCTGAAGCCCCTGGCAAGTACGCGCTGAAGCTGATGGCAAGTACGCGCTAACGCTCCTGGCAAGTACGCGCTGAAGGCGCGTGTTGTAAAAGCCTGGGGCGCAGCCCCAGGTACCGCGTCGATGTACATTGCGGGCTGAAGGCCCGCGTTATGCGGAGCCTGCCTGGTTCTCGCGCCTTCAAACCGAGTGCGCGGTATAACGCGGGCCTTCAGCCCGCCTTTCTTGCTGCTACATCACCTGGGGCTTTGCCCCAGGCTTTTACAACGCAGGCTTACAGCCCGCCTGAGCTACAGAATGTAGCGGCTCAGGTCCTGGTTCTTGACGATGCTGGCCACCTGCTGGCGCACGTACTCCGGGTCGATCACGACGACGCGTTCCACGCCACCCTCCACCTGCCGCTCCAGCACTGGCAGCGGGTGCGCCGTAGCCTCGGCCGCGGCTGCGCCCTTCGGTGGCTCCACGGTGCTTGGTTCCACCTGCGCAACCACGCCGTTTTCTGCGGGCCTGGCGTTCTTGATCAGGTCCGGTGCTTGAAAGCTGATCTCGTCCAGCACGCGCTCCATGATGGTATGGAGGCGGCGCGCGCCGATGTTCTCCGTTGTCTCGTTCACGTTGTAGGCAAAGCTGGCCATCTCCTCCAGGGCCTCCGGCTGGAACTCCAGCTTGAGGCCCTCGGTTTCCAGCAGCGCAATGCTCTGCTTCACCAACGACGACTTCGGCTCCGTCAGGATGCGGATGAAGTCCTCCACCGTGAGCGATTTCAGCTCCACACGGATGGGAAAGCGGCCCTGCAGTTCGGGGATGAGGTCGCTCGGCTTGGAGACGTGGAACGCGCCCGCCGCGATGAACAGGATGTGATCGGTCGAGACAAACCCGTACTTCGTGTTCACCGTGGTGCCTTCCACGATGGGCAGGATGTCGCGCTGCACGCCTTCGCGGCTGATGTCCGGCCCGTGGCCACCCTCGCGTCCGGCGATCTTGTCGATCTCGTCGAGAAAGACGATGCCAGTGTCCTCGACGCGCTCGATGGCCGTGCGGTGCACCTGGTCCATGTCGATCAGGCGGCCTTCTTCTTCGCTGCTCAGGTACTCGAACGCATCGGAGACCTTCATCTTATTCTTGCGGGTGCGATTGCCGAAGAGGCCGGGCAGCACGTCCTTAACGTTTATGTATGTCTCTTACCCAACCTGAACGC
>CALMRM010000016.1 GCA_937871605.1 uncultured Terriglobus sp.
CCGGCTTGAACCGGTTGCACCCGGTGAACAGCAGCGGTAACAGCACGACGGAGGCGAAACGGAGGGGGCGCATGGTCGAGCGAAGGAGCATCAGCGGCAGCCTTGAGGATAGCACCAGGCGGCTTTGACTCCAGCAGACGACGAGACAGAACGCAGGGGGCGCAGAGGAAAGGTCGGGGTGTGTGCGTGCCACAGACTGTAGATGCGGAATGCAAGCGTGCGCAAGCGAAAGACACGCAGAATCCCCGTCGCGTACTGCTTAGTGTGACAGTGCCACCACGCTGGCGTTGGTGCCCGTGGCGGTGGAGCTGACGGTGTACAGCCGCCCGGGATTGTTCGCGTCGAAGCCGTAGAGCGACAGGTCCGGCGAGCCGGAGTACGCCGCTGCCAGCAGCCATTTCCCGCTGGAATCGGCACCGAGCGCAGTGACAGCCACGCCGGACGAATAGGGCGATCCATCGAGCGCGGTAAGCGCCGCATTGGTGCCGATGCTGTACCCGGTGATGGTGCTGTCACCGCGGTTGGCCACGTAGACATACTTGCCCGTGTTGTCGAGCGTGACGGCGTAGGGCTGTGCGCCCGCGGCATATACGGTGGACGTGGTGGGCGTGAGCGCGCCGTTCGACGCAATGGTGCTGACCACAAGGCCCGCGGCGCTGCCGGAACGCGCCTCGTACAGGTAGGTACCCGTGCTGTCGATGGCGATGCCGTTGCTGCTGGTGAGGCTTGGCAGGCTGGTCTGTGACAGCTGGGTGAAGGCACCGGTCGTGGTGTTGAAAGCAAATACCAGCTCACCCGCCGTGCCCAGCGCTGCCACCACAAACGTGCCGCTCGGCGCGATGCGTAGCTGGCGCGGCACAACGGTACCGGGTGGGGTAAAACCCACGCCACTGTTGGTGCTGAGCGTGCCATCGCTGTTGATGCCAAAGAGGTCGATGCTGGCGCCGGTGCCGTCCAGCACCATCAGCCATTTGCCGTCGGGTGTGGTTTGCATGTCGACGCAGAAGGCATTAGCGATGGCATTGCCGCCGTTCAAAGGCGTGAGCGTGCCGGTGCTGGAGATGCTGTAGCCAAAGATCTGCGAAACGGTGCCGATCCACAGGTACTGGTTGTTGCGGCTCACGGTGAGAGCAAGCGGCGCTGTCGAAAAGTTCAGGGGGGAACCGGACAGAGTAGAGAGCACGCCCGCGGTGGAGATGCCGAAGCCCGCGACGGTGTTGGCACCCTCGTTAGCTACGAACACGTAATTGGTGGCGCTGGTGCCCGTGGTGGTGCCGGTGCTGGTCGTACTGTCTTTGAAGAAGAAGCCACTGCAACCGGTCAGCAGCAGGGCGAACAGCGGGATGGCGGCAAGGGTACGGTGCATGTGCTGGTGAGACGGCGCTGGGCAGTCCCTTGGTGAGACGGCGCACCGAAGGGTAAGTTGCTTACGTGCCATAGGTGGCTTCCCCGATACCTTCGGACTTGTTATCCCGCAGCGTAGCGGAGGGATCTGCATGTGTGCAGTGCGCTGAGATACTGCCATGCGGAGCCTCCGGCTTTTTGCGCACCCCCTGGAAGACTACCTTGGCAGCGCAACGGGAACCACAGGCCGCCTGCGGCTACCGGGCTTCGCCTGAGGTCCGTGTGGCCGCAGAGCTGCACTAGATACATGACACGTCTGCGCAGCGGTCGGCACACATGCGGATCCCTACGCTACGCTACGGGATGACAACTAGAGAGAAGACAGTGGACGCCGTGTCTAGTTGACGCGGTTCTGGCACGCTGTGCAGATGCCGATCACGTCCATGGAGACTCGTTCCACCAGAAAGCCGCCGTGCAGGCGGGCCGGTACGGGGTCCAACTGAAGGCCGTGGTCCTCGCCGCCATCCAGATCGGCCACGCGCTTGCACACAGAACAAACCAGGTGGTGGTGCGGCTCGCGATTCATCTCGACACGCAGGGTGCCGTGGTGCATGCTGAGCTCGCGGAACACACCACTTTCGACGAAGAGGTGGATGTTCTTGTAGACGGTGGCCAGCGAAATGGACGGAATGCGCTGCTTGACGGCGGCAAACACCTCTTCTGGCGAGGGGTGACCGGGCATGCCCTGCATGGTCTCGTAGAGAACCTGGCGCTGGTGCGTGACTGCAATGCCATGTTCGGCACACAGTTCGCGAAACGGCCTGGGGGCATCCACCATCACACTCTGTAGTAGATAAGAGCGCCGTAGTGGTGTCAAGGTATGCACCTCTCCCGGTGCTTCAGCAGTCTTACGTAAGGGATCGGAGACTGCATGATGGAAGAGGAGGGGCAGATGCGCACGTTCACCGTCGACGAGGCACAGCGGCTGCTCCCCGTGCTGGACTCGCTGTTGCAGCGGGCCCAGGCTGCGGCGGCGGTGGGTGCGGCACGCGAACACGCGCTGCAGGCACTGTCGCAGGCGATCTTTCTCTCTGGCGGGCTGCGCGTAGACCTCGCGGAGGTGGCGCGCGTCAAGGGTGAGCACAACGCGGCCGTGACGCAGGCGAGGGATGCGCTCGAAGAAATCGGCAGCATCGGGGTCGAGGTAAAGGACCTGATGACGGGCCTCTTGGAGTTCCCGTTTCAGCTGGACGAGGACATTGTGATGCTGTGCTGGCTGCAGGGCGAAGCCAAGATCACGGCCTGGCACACGGCAGAGGCGGGCTGGGACGAGCGCCAGCCACTGGATGATCGTTTTACCGGCGAGCGCCCCCAGTAGGCCGCATCCCGGTACGCTGCACAATGGCGGCGTCCGCTATGATGAAATGCGATGCCGAGCTTTGCGGATTCCGCAGTCATCTTCATTCTGGCGCTTATCCTCTTCGGGCCGAAGAAGCTGCCGCAGCTTGCCCGCCAATTAGGGAAGCTGATGGCAGAGTTTCGCCGCGCCTCGAACGAGTTCCGCATGCAGATGGAAGACGAACTGCGCATCGAGGAGCAAAAGGAACACCAGAAGAAGGTAGACGCCATGGCTGGGCCGCCCTCGACGCTGCCCGAGCCGGAGCACCCGCACCTGCCGTCGACGGCTGTCACAGAGTCGGACACCGCTGCCGACAGCGGCCATGCGGAAACCGCCGCTGCACCCGCGCCCATCGCCGAGTCCGGCACCCTCCGCATGATGCCCCCCTCCACCGGCCTGCCGGTTGAGAGCGGCGCGTACACCACCGGCCGCGACCTGGACTTCACCTACCACGACGGCGACGCGCCCCACGAGGGCAACGGGAACAACGACAGCAGCGCGAGCAACGGCCACCACGCCCTCCCGGAGCACAGCATCCTGCCACCCGCAGTCGGCATGAGCAGCGAAGAGCCCGTGGAAGAGACGCAGCCCGCAACAACCCACGAGGCGGTGCACAGTGCCTGACGTGCTGGACAACGTACGCGAGGCGGTAACGGAGCGCGCCGAACTGCCGGGCATGAGCCTGATGGAGCACCTGACGGAGCTGCGCTCGCGGCTCATTCGGTCTGTGGTGGCGCTGCTGATCGGCTTCTGCGTGGCGTACTACTTCCATGAGCAGCTCTTCAATATTGTGCAGCACCCCATGGACCAGCTGCACTACCAGCTCAACATCACGCACCCCACCGATGGCCTAAACATCTATCTCAAGACGGCGCTGTACGGCGGCGGCATCCTGGCTGCACCCTACATCCTGTACCAGATCTGGCTGTTCATCTCGCCGGGCATGTATGCGAATGAAAAGAAGTACGTGGTGCCGTTTATGGGCGCGACGATTGCTCTGTTTTTTGCGGGCGCGTACTTTGGCTATCGCTGGGTGCTGCCCTCGGCGCTGCACATGCTCATTGGCGAGTTTGGCCACCGCTTCAACGCGATCATCACCATCGACGAGTACACGGGCTTTTTCACCAGCATCATCTTTGGCCTGGGCATCACGTTTGAGCTGCCGATCCTGATCTTCTTCTTGGCGCTGTTCGGCATTGTGGATGGCAAGTTCCTGATCCGCCACATGCGGTACGCCATCCTCATCATCTTTGTCATTGCGGCCATCATCTGCCCGCTGCCGGACCCGCTGAGCATGTGCCTGTTTGCCGCGCCCATGCTGGTGCTGTACGCGGTGAGCGTGGGTGTGGCTTTCCTGGTGCACCCGGCACGGCGCAAGCCCAAGTTGACTGCCGCAGCCTAAAAAGAGCGTCCGCAAAGTGCGCAATGGTTGCGCAAAGTTCGCAGCAAAATGGTGCGTACTTCGCGGTAACTTTGCGTACTTTGCGGACGCTCTTAGGCATCGTGAGTGACGTGTGTTCGGAGCGGGGCATCCAACGCCCATGCCGCACGCGCACGCCGTGGACTGGATTGCCTTTCATGCGCTGCTGCTGCTGCTGCTGCTGGCTGAAATCGCGTTACTTCGCAAGACA
>CALMRM010000017.1:0-3370 GCA_937871605.1 uncultured Terriglobus sp.
GACCCGGGAGGCGTCGCGCCACCGTCGGCACCGCTGGCCGCGATCGCGCCCAGGTTTTCGCCGGGGGCGCTACCCTCAGTGTTTTGTGCATCTTGCGAGCTGCTCGGGGTACCTTCAGAGTCGCCGTTGGGGCCTAGGGGAAGCTTGTTCTGATCGTCTGCCATGCTCTTCCAAGTATAAGGTGTGCCCCTTACGACTTGTCTGCAGTAGCAAATGCCCAGACGCGTGGAGCACCATACGTAACCTGCCGCGGGCCCCAGCGAAGAGCAAGGTAACAAATCTTCCGCTTGCTGAACTTTTAACTTGCAGGACTGCCTGGGCGGGCATAGCCTCCATCCACCTGACAACTACCGACCGGTGCGCTGGGACCGTGACACAGTGCAGCGCACCGTCAAGTGCCCCTACCTGCAGTTCTGCCTGACGGACCACCTTCCTTACCGTTCCATGACGCACGTTGTCAGGACGGGCGACGAACGCGCACAAAGGCGTTCCGCCCAACCAAGGGAGAACCAATGCACCGCTTACTTCTCACATCTGTCCTTCTGGCATCGGCCGCCGTGGCCCACGCCGATACCTTCACCCGCACCTCGCCCACAGGCGGTGCACTTCCCTCCAATGTCTCTGCAGTGGGTGGCGTTGTCACCGACCTGGTTGGTCTAAATGGTGCCCGCGTTGTTGCGCAAGCATCTGCCGGATCTGAATTCATCGGAAACGAGCCCGGACCAAGCGGGAATCAATACCTTACGTTTGCGACTCAAACGGGCATCTCAAGTGCTGTCATTGCAGCCCTTGGCGGTGGTATTGCTTCGGCTTCGTTCCGCGTCACGCTTTACGACGGGGACAGCCAGGCCGGAGATTTTGACTACAACATGAACTATCTCTACGTGAGTTCGGGCGGTGGTGTCGTTGGAACGTCTTCAAGCACTTCAACGGGGGCGAATCTAGGAAACTTCTCCAGCGTGGTGACACACCAGACTGACGGTGTCGGCAATCAGATCAGCAGCAATGTAGGTCCTGGCTTCGGCAACGACATCTTGGACACGGGCTTCTTCTCCACAACAAGCACAACCTCTTTATCCTCGCTCTACAGCCAGCTTGTTGCCGCCTCGTTAGGAGATCAAACCATTCGCTTCCAATTGGATGATCTCAGCAATGGGGACCAGTACTTTGACTTCACCCAGGGCTTGGACTCCTCCGTGATCAACATAGGCAGCGGTCCAGTCATTACTCCGGTGTCCGTAACTCCCGAACCAAGCAGCCTGGTACTCCTGGGAACAGGTGCTCTGGGCCTGATTGGCCTTGTCCGCAGAAAGCTGCAAACCTCCGCAGCCTAGGCAAGCGGCAGTGCTACTGGACCTTGTCCGTCGGCAGGGTCCAGTAGCGTTCCTGTATTACTTTGCGAAGCTCCATGCCCTGCAGGTACCGGTCGACGCAGGCGTTGTCCAAGCCAAGCCGCTTGAGTTCCAGGATCACGTCGCCGCGACGCCACATCTCGCCGCCGTACTCCACCAGCTCATCCAGATAGCGCTGGACAAGCCCGCCCCGACGCGGACGCGTGCTGAAGACGCTGCGAGCCATCCTAGGCCTCACCTTCCAGGGCAAGGTTCAGGTTACGAGCCTGCGCCGCCCGGTGGCGCGGTGCCCGCTTGTACGTGCTCATGCGTGCGTGCGGCGGTATCTGCAGCCGTTCACTCCCGTTGAGCAGACCCTCGACACTCAGCAGCTGCACCCGCGGCGACTTGCTGCCATCCGGCGCGATGTAGAAGCCAGTGTCGGCGGCTTCGCGGCGCATGGGGCCGGTAGGCTCTGCCAGAGAGATGTACACACCGATCTCTGCCTTTTCACGGTCGAGCACACCGATCAGGTCGCGGACCTCTGCGACGCCCACGTTCCTGCCGCCCTTGACGGAGAAGATGATTTGCTTCGAATCAAGCGAGCGGTCGTCGTGAAAGTAGGCGCGTCCGTCGATGCCGCGGTCCGCACCTTTCTTGATGGCCTCCGTCGGAGCCGCGCCACACTCGCCCAGCGCCCAGTACTGAAACTGATATTTGTTGTCTTTCGCCAGCTGCTCGGCACCCGCGAGATCGACGGGTTCACCGATCACCTCGTATGTCTTGCGCACGTCATGGCCAAAGGTGTCGTCGAGCCGCGTCTTGATCAGGCCGATGGCAAGGTGCGTGATGTCGATGCCGATCCAGCGGCGGTTCAGCTTTTGCGCCACCTGCACCGTGGTGCCGCAGCCGCAGAACGGGTCGAGGACTACATCGCCTTCGTTGGAGGAGGCTTTCAGGATGCGTTCGAGGAGAGCTTCGGGTTTTTGGGTGGGATAGCCTAGGCGCTCTTGTGCTCCCGGACCGATTGGAGGTATGTCGGTCCAAAGATCTTGAAGTGATACGCCCGGCATTTCGTCTAAATACCTCTTATAGGAGGGCACGCCGGTGCGAGAGTAAACGAGACGTCCTGCGTCCTCGAACTTCTGCATGTTCTCTTGTGAGTAGGCCCAATAACGCCCCTTGTATGGTCCCACGCCCTTCCATTCATACGAGGTGTTGCCGCCCGGTCTTGCTGCAGTCAAGTCGCCCAAACGATAAAGTCGCCCTGTTCCTTCTTCAGTGTGGCGATAGAACTGCCGTACATATTCAGAGTCATACTCCGTGAACAATGCGTTCCAGACACGGTCGCTACTTTTGCCGAAATAGAGCAAGACATCATGGATGTGTCCATGTAACTTTCTGCCTTGCTTACCGTCGTTATGAGCACTACTTCTCTTCCAAATAATTTCGGAGCCGTAATTTTGCGCCCCAAACACACCATCCATCAACAGCTTGAGGTAGTGGCTCGCAGTCGGGTCGCAATGCAGATAGATCGATCCGGTCTGCTTCAGCACGCGGCGCAGTTCCACCAGCCGCGGAGCCATCATGGACAGGTAGGCCAGCATGTCCGAGCCGCCCAGCAGGGTGCGGAAGGCGCGCATGGTTTCGGCGACGCGGCCTCCCTGCTCCACTACTTCTTCGTAGCTGCGGGCGGCTTCTTCGTTCCACTCCCAGGTGTCTTTGAAGGCGGTGATCTGGGCGGCGGAGCGGTTGCCGTCCTTTTCCGCGAACAGCACGTTGTAGTCCTGCCGCGAGTTGAAGGGCGGGTCCAGGTAGATGAGGTCGACCGACTCCGTGGCGACGTACTCGCGCAGCACCTCCAGGTTGTCGCCGTAGTAGAGCCTGTTCTTCTCGTCAGCCATGCGTGATGTTGAGGGTAGCACCCACGCCGGAGGCACCGCAGGAGGCGGGTGCCCCACATCGACAATCGACTCAAACACGACGTACTGAGCGGAAACGCATCGATACCTATGGCACGAATCGCAGGAGGTTAGCAC
>CALMRM010000017.1:3380-3776 GCA_937871605.1 uncultured Terriglobus sp.
CGGTATCCACTGCGTCAGAAACGGACACGGGTGGATGGAGCGCAGGCTCGCTTTCTGGCATCTATCCATGAGCGGCGCAGTTTGACGCGGCGGCCCACCAGGAAACAGGGCGGAGGAGAGACAGAGCGAATGACCTTTCAGGCACTCTTTCAGGCAAGCATGACGCGAACGGTATTGAGTGCGGCCATGCTGCTCGGTGTGGCTGGCCCTATGATGGGCACGGCTGCAGCGCAGCGGCGTGGGTACTACCGCGACAGCCATGGCCACTGGCATAAGCGGCACAGCGGCATCGGCACAGGCAAGGGTGCGCTCATCGGCGGCGCGGCGGGCACTGGCATTGGTGCGCTGGCGGGCGGGGGCAAGGGTGCCCTCATCGGTGGAGCGGTCGGTGCGGGC
>CALMRM010000018.1:0-19752 GCA_937871605.1 uncultured Terriglobus sp.
TCTCGGAAGGTGGAGAGGCCCGCATCGCCCCAGGCGCTCAGGTTCTTGGTGGGTTAGAAGGAAAAGGCGGCGGCGTGGCCCAGCGCCCCAGCGGGCGTGCCGCGCCAGGTTGCGCCGAATGCCTGCGCGGCGTCCTCGATCAGCAGGAGGTTGTGGCGGGCGGCAAGCGGTGCGAGCGCATCCCAATCGGCACACTGGCCGTACAGGTGCACGGGCAGGATCGCGCGCACGTCGGGGTTTGCGGCCACTGCGTTTGCCGCTGCCGACGGGCACAGGTTGTAGCTTGCCGGGTCAATGTCGGCCAGCACGGGCCGCGCGCCTGTCCGCAGAATGCTGCTGACCGATGCCGCAGGCCGCCATGGCCAGCCACAGGGCGTCGGTGCCGCTGGCGCAGCCCACGGCGACGGGTGCGGTCGTTTCGGCCTCCACGGCGCGCTCGAACTCGGCTACCTCCCGACCCAGGATGAAGCGGCCGCCCGCGCATACATCGGCCACGGCGCGGCCGATGGCTTCGCCTACGGTGGCGTACTGCCGCTGAAGGTCGAGCATGGGAATGGCAGGCTGCGAGGGTGCGGACACCTTTTCATCTTAGGCGACTGAGGCGGCCCGCTCTAGTGTCTTCGGGGACAACTCTAGACCAGGGGTGCGTCCCAGAGAAATGGATTGCGTCTAACAGCCAGCACGGGTAGCATGGCGCAGACCTGTGCGTGCCTCTGCGGAGGTCACGGACAGAGACGCTCTTCGCCCTTGGGAGCACCGCTCCCCTTACGATTGCCGTGCATGCGGCATTTTTGGTTTCGACAAGAACGACAGGGCCGCGCCCCCAGGCGGCACAGAAACGGAGATCGGCAGTATGGATTCCAAGCCGGCACAAAATATTCAGGACACTTTTCTGAACACCGTGCGCAAGGACAAGAGCCTTGTGACCATTTACCTGGTGAGCGGTGTCAAGTTGACGGGCAAAATTCGCTCGTTCGATAAATACTCGGTTTTGCTCGAGAACAACGCGCAGGAGCAGCTGATCTTCAAGCACGCCATCTCTACCGTGGTGAGCATGCGTGGGGGTTCGGCCATTGACCGTCCACACAGTACGCATGCCCCGTCGCGGCCTGAGGGTGCACTGGAAGGTTCGGCGGCCATGGGCGGGACCATCGGCTCCTAAGGCCGGAGGATGCTTACGCGCGTGCAGGACGGCACCGTGGAGGGCGGCCACTCTACCGGTGTGGAGGTGGAACGCGCCGTGCTGGTGGGCGTGGAGTTCACCGGTGAACGGCGCAGGCTGTCGCGGGTGGCGCAGCAGGCACGGTCTGCGGCGGAGTTGCTGCAGGGAGGCGACGGTCACACGGGTGCGTCCGGCGAACTGGATTTTGACACCGCCCTCGCGGAGTTCGAGGAGTTGGCGCGCTCTGCCGGTGCGGAAGTTGCAGGCACCGTGGTGCAGCGGCGCGAGCGACCCGACTCGGCGACACTGATCGGTCCCGGTAAAGTGGATGAGGTTGCGGGTATGGTCGCCGGCAGCGGGGCGAACCTGGTGCTGTTCGACCATGACCTGAGCCCCACGCAGCTGCGAAACCTCCACTCACGGCTTTCCTGCCGGGTCATTGATCGCACGCAGCTGATCCTCGACATTTTCGCGCGCCACGCCCGCACCCGCGAGGGGCACCTGCAGGTGGAGCTGGCGCAACTGGAATACCAGCTGCCACGGCTTGCCGGGCGCGGCAAGGCCATGTCGCAGCTGGGCGGTGGCATCGGCACACGCGGCCCGGGTGAAACGCAGCTGGAAACGGACCGCCGGCGCATTCGAGATCGCATCGTCCGCCTGAAAGCGCAGCTGGAGACCGTACGCCGCACCCGTCAGCAGCAGCGGCAGCGGCGCGAAGCGGTACCCGTGCCCACGGTTGCGCTGGTGGGCTACACCAACGCAGGCAAGAGCACGCTGTTTAACGCATTGACCGCGGCAGGTGTGGAGGAGTCGAGCCGGATGTTTGCCACGCTGGATCCGAAGCTGCGGCAGCTGACCCTGCCCTCGCGGCGCAAGGTGCTGTTGAGTGACACGGTGGGCTTCATCCGCAACCTGCCGCACACACTGGTCACCAGCTTTCGCGCGACGCTGGAAGAGGTGGAGCGCGCCGAGTTGCTGTTGCACGTGCGCGACGCCAACAGCCCCACGGGCGACGAGCAAAAGGCGCAGGTAGAGGCCGTGCTGGCCGAGTTGGACGTGAGCCGAACGCCCACGCTGCAGGTGCTGAACAAGGTCGACCTTTTGCCGGAGCATGACCGGCTGGAGCTCTCCGCCTTTCCAGGTGCGAATACCACCGCCGTCTCCGCCCGGAAGGGTGAGGGGCTGGAAGCACTGGTGGCCGCCATTGAAGAGCGCATCGGCGGTGCAGGGGCACCGGACCCAACGGCCACGGCAGACTTCCGTATTCCGCAGCGTGAAGGCCGCACCCTTGCCGCCATGGAGGGTGGCGCGTTCCTGGAGAACAAGCGTTTTGAGGGTAACGTGGTGCGGTTTACGGCACACGGTCCCACGTCGCTGCTGCAGCGCTACCGGCGCTTCATCGTGCATGGCGAGGGACAAAGCGGGGTGGGCGAGCCGGAGCGACGCCCACGGTATCGGAGCGGAGCGCCCGCTATGCCGCGGCCGGAGTAAGCCCCAGCCATCGACTGGCAGAGCCCAGCCTGCGCAAAAGCAGGCGCTCCAGGAGCGCGGTCAGCACCATGGAGCCGCCGAGCAAGGGGAAATACAGGCCAAAGACGACCAGCAAGGCAACCAGGCCTGCGGAGAAGCGCACACGCCGCAGGGGTACGGGTGCGCCCAGTGAGGCTTCGGGCTTGCGCCTCCACCACATCACCACGCCGCTCACGCTCAGCAGCACCAGCCCGATGGTCGTGAAAAGGCTGACCACCTGGTTGAGCACGCCAAAGAGCTGCCCTTCATGCGCGGCAATGCCGACGCCGATAGCGCGGTCGAGCCACGGCTTGGAATGGAAGTCTGTCCGCTTCAGAACCGCGCCGGTTGTGCCATCGAGTTGAAGGTCCACGCGCAAGGGACGATTGCGCGTATCAGAGCGCGCCGTCCAGTTGCCGCCTGCGTGCATGGGCGGCGAGATGAGCACGGGGTTCGTCAACTGTAGCGGCGCAACGGTGGCGACCATGCGGTCCAGCGGCGCAAAGCTGTGCGGCCCGGCGAGCATGGTGGTGTGCCTGCCAAACGCGGTGGCGTGTCCGGCATGGGCGGACGTGGCGTGGTCCCCGGAGATATCCATGCCCGCCATACCAGGCATGCTGCCCATGCTGCTCATATCGTGTGCAGCGCTGCCTGTCCTGGCTTGCCGCTTCGCAAGGATCTCCGCGCTGCTGGTGGTCCAGTCCTGGCCCACGGCGCGCCCCGCGCCAAGGTGCCGAATGGCTTTCAGGTAGCCTCCCCAACTCTTGGCCCACGGCAGCCCAGAGAACAGCAGGAACAACGCAAATACTGAAACATAGATGCCGGTGACGGAGTGAATGTCCTTCCAGAAGGTACGGCCGCCCGCGCGCAGTCGCGGGTACAGAATGCCGCCAAGCCGCCGTGTGTTGCTGGGCCACCACAGAAACAGGCCGGTCACAATCATGACCACGGCCCAGCTGCCCGCCAGCTCAACCAGCCACGAACCGTATTTCCCGGCCAGCAGTTCGCCGTGCAGCCGCGAGGTAAAGGTGTCCACGCGGTGGTCTTCATTGTCAACCTTCAGGACCGCGAGCGTCTCCGGGTGCACATAGACGCGGAACTGCTGCGCGCCTTTGTCGACCAGCACCTCTGCGGCGGATGTTGCGGACTTCGGCAGCTGGTACGAGTCGAAGGTGGTGCCGGGCAGAGCCGCCAGCGCGGCGGTCACTTGTGCCTCTGCCGTGGCACGCGTCGCAACGGCAAGGTGGCTGTACGGACGGTCCAGCACGCGCTGAATCTGCGGGTGGAACAGGAACACGGTGCCCGTGACGGACAGCCACAGCACAAACGGGATGCAGAAGAGGCCCGCATAGAAGTGCCACCGCCAGACGGTGCGGTGGTCCAGCCCTGTTGTGCGGGCAGGGGCTTGCGGGGTTTGGAACGGGATGTCTTGCATGGACGTCTCCAACAGCGAGGCTCAAGCGATCACAAGGAAAACGACACGGAACCGGCTTTGTGCCGCACACTACGGTGTCGTTCGGAACAGGGCTTTAGGAGAGGTGCAGCGAAGGTGGTCCGCGCTTCCGCGGCGGGCCATTGCAGTCAGTGCTTGAGGCAGGCCTCGGCTGTGCGGAAATCACACGCCATGTGAACGCCGCCGCGCAGATGGCGCGGAACATGGGCACGCCGGGCGCGGTGGGCGTTTCTACCGGCAGCACCAGCACGGTGGCATACGGGCAAGCGCCTGCGGGAGCGCTCAGGTTGGTGTCGCTGCCCTGTGCGGTTCCGTGCTCGTCCATGCCCGCGCAGTGGTGCCGCCCGGCGCGCCGGCAGCACAGGGGCGTGTCACCGCCGCGCTTTGGCGACATTGCCAAAAGCGTGGTGGCGAACGGCAGGCCGAAGACGGCCAGCAGCATGAGGGCAAGGAGCCTGCGCACGGTTGCACCCATTGCACCACCTCCTGCTGTTTTCAACAAGGCTATGAGTTGCGTGGTGCCCTGAACGGTGTCAGCGGTAGCGGTCCACCTCGGCCAGCAGCGCCAGCTTGCGCTCCGACGGCAGGAAGCTCGCCTCTACGCTGTTGCGGGCGAGTTCACGCATCTGCTCGTCCGTAAACTCCCATTCGCGCTGGACCAGTTCGTATTCGTCGAGCAGGTCTGCGCCGAACATGGGCGGATCGTCGGAGTTGAGCGTGATCATGAGGCCGCGCTCGAAGTAGTGCCGCACCGGGTGCGACTCGAGCGAGCGGCAGCAGCCGGTGCGCAGGTTGCTGGAGACGTTTAGCTCGAGCGGGATTTGCCGCTGCGCCAGCATATCGAGGAGCTCCGGATCGTCCACGGCTGTCAGCGCGTGCCCGATGCGCTCCGTGCCGATGTTGACGGCCGCCCAGATGCTGCTGGCGTCTACACTTTCGCCGGCGTGGGCCAGCAGGCGAAGGCCGTTCCCCTTGGCCTCGGCGTACAACTCGCGGAAGTCTGCCGCGGGGCCGCGCGCCTCGTCACCGCCGATGCCAATGCCGGCGATGCTGGGGTATTGCTCCTTGAGATCGGCTGCTTTGCGGAAAACAACCGCAGCTTCGTCTACGCCGAAGTGACGCACGGCGTCAATGATCCAGAAAACTGTGGTGCCAAACTCCTGCTCTGCGCGAAGACGCCCGCGCTCGATGGCGGCGGTCACGTCCTCCACGGTAAGGTACGGCTTCATGCGCAGGATAATGCCGAAGGAGATGTACACCTCGGCGTGGCGCACACCTTGTCCGCTCAGGCGATGGATCATCTCGTAGGTGATGAGTTCGTAGTCGGCGGCGGTCTGCAGGCGTTCGCTTACCTGCTTGAAGGCCATCAGGAACCCGAGGAAGTTTTCGTAGACGTAAATGCCGCGCGCCTGGTCCAGCGTGAGCGGCGCGGTGTCATGCCGGGCAGAGAGCGCCGTGAGCGTTTCAGGCTGAACGGTGCCTTCCAGGTGCAGGTGCAGCTCGCACTTGGGCAGGCCGCGCAGCCACTCGCGTTTGGGCATCGTGGAAGACAAATCGTATCGTCGCAACTTGAGCTAAGCTGCCTGCTGCTCCTGCTGAAGCGCCTGGTGGACCAGGTCGCGCATAAAATCTTCGTACGCAATTCCACGTGAGGCGGCGCGCTGCCGCCCTAAGTTGGCGTCTTCCAGCGAAATCACGACGAGGTCCAGCCCGTCTCTCTCAAAGGCCTCATGCGCGATCTCATCCTGATTGTTAAACCACCATGCGGCCTCTTCCGCGTCTGTTTGGAAGTCCGGCATCTTGAGTTTGCTCATCGCTACTGTTCTCCTCGTCGCGAAATGTAGTAATCGCACAATGCACGTTTGGCCGGAAAGACGGTAACCACTCGAATTGCTTGCCTTCTTGGGGTTGTAACCAGGAACAGGATACGCCCTGCACGGTCTCGGCCAAGGTAGGAGCGGCGGTCTTCTCCGTTACGAAACTCATCACGCACGAAGACGGGTTGCACCAGCGCAGTCTCCGCATCTTCACGCGTGATGCCGTGCTGCGCGATGTGAAACAGGTTGTGCTCGTCCCAGTCAAACTCAAACATTCAAACCGGCTGCACGCATTGGCAAAACATCAAGCGGCTTCGTCGCGGTGGAGCGCCGCATGCAGTAGAGCTTCTGCATACACGTGTGGCTCTACTCCATCTGCTGCTGCCTTTTCCTTGATGAGGCGTGCATCCTCGCCCTGCAGATCGATGGCTACGAAATCGAGCGTTGGTATTCCGTGTTCTTTCTCGAATGCTGTGGCGATGACATCCTGATTCTTAGACACCAGTCAGCTTCTCCCCGCTCGTTCGCAAACGCAGATATCAATCTTCATCATGTGTTCCTTAGCATCACGCAGCGCGTCGCTCGTCCAGCGCGTTATGAACCAATCGTTGGATATACTCACGCGGACTCATGCCCTGTGCGGATGCTTGTTCCACCGCAGTTTGAACGTCATCAGAGTTCAGGACCAATCCTAGTAGTTCTGCGGCATGCTCCTCCGCGTATTCGGCTGCAATAGCGTCCTGGTTATTGAACCACCAGGCGGCCTCTTCCGCGTCTGTCTGGAAGTCAGGCATCTTGAGTTTACCCATTGCTACGCTCCTGGCCACTTCAGCGCGTACAGCGTCTTGAAGAAGCTGTTTGCTCGATATGCAGTCACGCATCGCGTTTTGCCAGCACGCGGCGTTGTGATTACCACCAGAATACGCTTGTCACCGGCCATGCCGAGCACAGTGCGCCGTTGCTCGCCGTTGCGAACCTCATCCTTGATGAACAAGGTTTTGCCATGGAGCGCAGTCTCCACATCTTCACGCGTGATGCCGTGCTGCGCGATGTTAAACAAGTTGTGCTCGTCCCAGTCGAACTTCACGCTACTGCCCGGCGAACTCGCTGCGCTTGCGGCTGTAGAAGAAGTACACGAACAGGCCGACGACCAGCCAGATGAAGAAGCGCTCCCACGTGCGGATGGGCAGGCCCGTCATCAGCAGCACGCAGAAGAGGACGCTAAGCGCCGGGATAAGTGCGCCGCCGGGCACGCGGAAGCCGCGGTGGCGCTCCGGCTGTTTGTGCCGCAGCACGACCACGCCGATGCTGACCAGTACAAAGGCGAAGAGTGTGCCGATGTTGGACAGCTCGGCCAGCGTGCCCACATCAAATAACCCTGCGGGAATGGCGACAAGGATGCCCGCTACCCAGGTGGCGAACGCAGGCGTGCGGTAGACCGGGTGCACCTTGCTGAAGACATCGGGCAACAGGCGGTCGCGCGACATGGCAAACCACACCCGCGCCTGGCCCAACTGAAATACGAGGATGGACGAGATCATGCCAACCAGCGCACCCAGCAGAACGACCAAGCGTACCCAGTGCAGCTTGGCGGAATGTGTCTCCAGCGACAACCGCTTGAGCGCGTTGACCACCGGCGCGCCGTCACCCGCGACAGAGTTCCACGGCACAATGCCGGTCAGCACAAGCGCCACGCCGATGTACAGGATCGTGCAGACGATCAGCGTCGCCACGATGCCGATGGGCACGTCGCGCTGCGGCTGCTTGCACTCCTCGCTGGCCGTGGAGACGGAGTCGAAGCCGATGTAGGTGAAAAAGATAATGGAGCCGCCCGCCAGGACGCCGGGCCAGCCGTTGGGCGAGAACGGCACGTAGTTGCCGGGGTGGATGAACGAGATGCCCGCGACGATGAACACCAGGATGGCCGCAATTTTGACAAGCACCATGATGTTGTTCGTCTTGGCCGACTCGCGGATACCTCGCACTAGGATGACCGTCAGGAGGATGACGATGAGGAACGCCGGAATGTTGAAGCCGAAGTGCCAGCCGGGCTTGAAGATGTCGTGTCCGGCAAGGTCCTGCAGGCCCAGCGGCAGAAACGCGGGCGAGAGCCATGTGGGGCTGAACTGCAGGCCGAGCCAATCCAGGAGGTCGACCACGTGCGCCGCAAACCCGACGCTAACACTCATGTTGCTGAAGGCGTATTCCAGGATCAGGTCCCAGCCGATGATCCACGCTACCAGCTCGCCGAGCGTGGCGTAGGTGTAGGTGTAGGCCGACCCGGCGATGGGAATCATGCTGCTGAGTTCGGCGTAGCACAGCCCCGTAAACGCGCACACGATGGCGACCAGTACCATGGAGATGGCGAGCGCCGGACCCGCGCCCGGCCTACCCGCGACCGCACCGTGGTGCAGGATGAAGTCGATGACCGGCGAATCCCAGAAGGTGGCTGTGGTGGCCGGATTGCCCGCGATGGCCGTGCCGATGACCGTAAAGATGCCGGAGCCGATGACCGCGCCGATGCCGAGTGCGGTGAGCGACACCGGACCGAGTGTCTTTTTGAGCGCGTGCTCGGGCCGTTCGGACTCGTCGATGAGTTTGTCGATGGACTTGGTGGCAAAAATCTGTCGGGGCAGCGCGGTGTCCTCTGCGGGTGCGAGTGGATGTGTGGGACGGATGTAGTTTAGCGTGAAGGCGGCGGTGCGTTGCCAGGGAGTGAGGATGAAGTGCGGGAAACGACGCCGGGACCCACCGCTGGCTTCATGCTGCTGCTGAACACCTGCGGAGAGCCGGGCGATGTGGGCGTGGCGGAGCTCGGGGAAGGGCAGGCGGCCGCGCTAACGGTGCGCAGCCTGCCGGGCCGGCAGACGCAGGAGCGCCTGCTGCCGGAGATTTCCGCGCTGTTGGAGGCGTGCGGCATTCAGACCGGCGCGGTCCGCGTGATTGCCGTGGTGAACGGCCCGGGGTCCTTCACCGGCGTGCGCGTCGGTCTGGCGGCTGCCATGGGATTGGCGGAGGCGCTGCAGGTGCCGGTGGTTCAGTTGTCAAGGCTCCTGCTGCTGGCAGCGCAGCACGGCGACGGCCCCGTTGCGGAGGCGTGGCTGGAGGCCGGGCGCGGCGATGTATTCCGCGGGCGGTACCGCAATGGCCGGTGCGTGGACGAAACCATGCTGCGGGCAGAGGATGCGCTGGCGGGGATGTCCGCTGCAGGCGCTGTAGTCATGGAGGAGGCGCTGTTGACGCTGTCTCCGCAACTGCGGCTGGTGCCTGCGGGGCTTGCAGAGGCACTGCCGCTGCTCCTGCACAAACTTCGCGAGGGCGAGAGCGTCGATGCGGCGCAGGTCTTCGCAAATTACCTGCGGGTACCGGATGCGGAACTGGCGCGGCAGGCACGGCTGCGGGCCACTGTGTGAGTGAGCGCGTCACGGTGCGCCCGGCAGCACCGGAGGACGTTGATGCCATCGTGGCGATTGCCGCGTCCAGCGCCCTGGCGTCGCACTGGGAGCGCGTGCGCTACGAGGGGATGGTCTCCCCGTTGAGCGGAGCGGCTGTGCAACACAGTCTGCTGGTGGCAGCGGTGGCTGGCCGCCTGGTCGGCTTTGCAGCGGCACGTGGGCTGGTTACGGTGTCGCCTGCCGAGGTGGAGCTGGAGAACCTGGCGGTGTTGCAGGTGGCGCAGGGCGGTGGCGTGGGCGGCGCGCTGCTTGAGGCTGTGCTGCACTGGTCCGCGGCAATGGGTGCCGGGCCGGTGCGCCTGGAGGTGCGTACGGCCAACGCGAGAGCCCTGCGGCTGTACCGTCGGTACGGGTTTATACAAACCGGCTTGCGCAGGGGGTATTACGCCGCGCCGCCGGACGATGCCCTCTGCATGGAACGCCTCTTGCAGTAACACGCGATGGCTGCGCGGCCCTGTGCGGCTGTGCAACGTATCATAATGGCATGGTGCGTGACGGACTCTACTATGCGGCCGGTCTGTTTGTGGTGGCCGCAATCCTGCTCAAGCTCACGGGATCGACGATTCTGACGGCGCTGCCCGTGCTGCTGGCGCTGTTTTTTCTTTGGTTTTTTCGCGATCCGTCGCGAGCGATTACGGCGGAGCCCGGTGCGGTGGTTTCGCCCGCAGACGGCAAGGTAACCACGGCGGAGTGGGTCGAGACGCCTGAGGGCAGCCGCCTGCACCTCAGCATCTTTCTGAACGTGTTCGATGTGCACGTGAATCGCGCGCCAGTGGAAGGCACCGTGCTGCAAGTAAACCATCAGCCAGGCCTCTACCTGAACGCCATGCGCCCGGATAGCAACGTGCTGAATGAGCACACGACGCTGGTACTGGAGAGCGCGGACGGTGCCGTGCAGGTGAAGCAAATCGCGGGCCTGCTGGCACGCCGCATCGTGTGCAACGTAAAGCCGGGCGACCGGCTGCAGCGCGGTCAGCGCTACGGCCTGATCAAGTTTGGCTCGCGCGTGGACGTGCTGCTGCCGGGCAGTGCCACACTGCTGGTTAAGACGGGCGACCGCGTGAAAGGTGGCAGCACCGTGCTGGCCACACTGCGGGCTGGCGGTGTCTCTCCGGAGAGCCTGTCGAACGCAGTCGCGGTAAACGCCTAGGATGGCCAGCACGGCAGAAACGCGCAGCACCCGCCGGCCCCGCCGCGGCCTGTACGTGCTGCCGTCGTTGTTTACCGCGGGCAACATTGCAGCGGGCTTTTATGCCATTACGCAGTGCCTGCAGGCCACGCCAACGGACAACAGCTACTTCAATCGTGCCAGCCTTGCCATCGCGTTCGCGCTGCCGTTCGATGCGCTGGACGGCCGCATCGCACGCATGACCAACACAGAAAGCGACTTTGGCCGCGAACTGGATTCGCTGGCTGACGTGATTACCTTTGGTGTTGCGCCGGGCGTGCTGGCGTACACGTGGGGCTTTCGCATGTTGCCGGTGGACTACCTGCCGGCGCTGCGGCACAACGCGTTGGACTTTGGCCTGCTGGCGGCGTTCCTGTTCCTGATCTGCGGTGCCTGCCGCCTGGCCCGCTTCAACGTCACGGTCAACCCCAAGCCGAGCAATCCAGGCCGTCCGGGCCGCCGGTATTTTGTAGGCATGCCCATTCCGGCTGCCGCGGGTGTGCTGGCCAGTGTGGTGCACTGCTTTGACGGCTCGCCCGTGCACGACCCGCGCATCGCCTTTGTGTGGATGGGGCTCATCCTGTTTGCGGCGTTTCTTATGGTGAGCCGGTGGCGCTTTTGGAGCGGCAAAGAGATTAACCTTCACTCGCAGCAGCCGGTGTCGCTCTTTGTGCTGCTGATGATCTTCGCCGTGTTGCTGGCAAAGTTTTCGGAATACCTGCTGATCAGCATGGCATTGGCATACCTGGTGAGCGGCGTTTTTGCCCGTTTTCTGTACGCCGCGCAAAGCCGCCGGGCCCGGCGGTTGGGTATGCCCCTGCCAAACACGACGCAGGTGGACAATGCCTGAGTGCGGGGGCTAAACCGGCCCTCTGTGACGTGCATCTGAAGAGCTATGAGTAAGAATCAGTACCGCATCGCGGTGGTGGGCGCGGCCTCGCTCCTGGGCAAGGAAGTCGCCGATGAGATTGCGGACAGCCCCCTCGCAAGCGCCACCACACTGCTGCTGGACAACGACGTGGAAAGCGGCACCCTGGAAGCCCTGGGGGATGAGGCGACCTTTATCCAGACGCTGGACACAGGGTCGCTGGAAAATGTAGACGGGGCCATCTTTACCGACGCTGACACGTTGCGCGAACATGGCCGTACGGCGCGACAGATGGGCGTTGCTGTGGTGGATGCCACCGGGCACTCCGATGTTCTGCCGGATGCTCCCGTGCTGGCGCCGCAGATGCTGGGTGCGGCTCGCCTGAACCTGGAGTCCACAGCGGTGCGCGTGGCACATCCCGTGGCTGCGACGCTGGCCTTGCTGCTGCGGCAGGTTGCGGCGGCGGTGCCGGTGCGGTCTGCCGTTGCGACCGTGCTGCAGCCGGCCAGTGAGATGGGGCGCAAAGGCGTGGATGAGTTGCAGCAGCAGTCGGTCAGCCTGCTCTCATTCCAGTCGACGCCCAAGGAGCAGTTCGATGCGCAGGTCGCGTTCAACCTGCTGCCCGCGTTGGGCGAGAGCGCAGCCGTGTCGCTCCGTGCCGTGGGGGAGCGCATCGGGGCTGACCTGAAAGCGCTGGCAGGCGGGGAGGTTGTAGTACCCCTACTGCAGGTCATCCAGACGCCGGTGTTCCACGGCTATGCTGTGTCGCTGTTTGTGGAGCTGGAGAGCCCTACGCAGCCAGACATGCTGGCAGCTGCACTGCAGTCCGAACACTTCGATCGTGTGGGCGAGGAGAGCGATCCGCCCAGCAACCTGAGTTCTGCGGGCCAACCGCAGGCGCTGCTCCGTATAGAGCCGGCCACGGGCGCACCCGCGGCACGATATGCCATCTGGCTGACATTCGACAACCTGAAGGTGCGGGCACGCACTGCGGTGGCATGCGCTCTGGAGCTTACGCGTCTGCGGCCTCTTGGTTCTGTTCAGTAGTCAGACGCCGTGCAGTAGCCGGGTAAGTTTAGTGCTTCGGCCCGGCGTACTTCTTTGTATCGACCGGCGTGTTGTAGCGGATGTTGGTGTAGTACGTGGTCCGCGTGTCCTTCTCTGGCGTGAAAAACTCCTGCTTCAACGAGATGGCACGGCTGGTGTCTACCCAAATGAGCACATGGGTGAAGGTCTGTGCCGTGGAGGAGTCCTTGGGCACGAGGTCAAGCTTCACTGTCGGCGTGCCGCCAATGGACTCGGTGCCCTGCAGTGTGACCGTCCAAGTATTCTCCAGGTCCTTGCCGCTGCCGCCGAAGCCAAGTGTCAGAAAGCTCTCCACGCGGGCGCGGTCCTTGCCTGCGTCAAACGGTGTCAGCTTTTTACTGACGGCGTCGTACATGTACCCCTTGCCGTCGGCAAAGTGCAGGTACTTCAGGCTCGGCTGCGTAATGACAGCGCCCATTTCCGTCCCGCCTTTTGTGCGGAGGAAGTAGGTGGTGCCCGTTTGCGAGGTGGTGTCGCGTACCGCGCGTTCGTAGAAGTCCCACTTCAGGTCGGCTTCGGCGGACTTGAATTTCGCGGAAGCGGCATCCATCTGACGGAGAGCCTTGTCCAGCGCCGGATCGGTGGCTGCGTGCACCAGGGGCGTGCCAAGGGCCAGAAGGGTTGCGGCAAACGGTAGAACTGAGCGGCGCATAGAACTTCCTCGATACTTCTTCGCTGTTAGACACGGACTGGAGCAAAGATGCGCGGGCATAGCAGCCACCGTTAGCGGTGTGCCCACACACGATACGTGCTGACGGTGCCGTCCGCACCGGCCAGCGGCTGGTAGCGCTCGATGAGCACGTCGCCCGCGATGGGCTCGATCAGGCGGCGCAGGGCGCGGCGGGTCCGCAGGTCGTCGGTCGCACCCTTCACGTGCTGGAGACTCTGTTGCACGTCGGCCTCGCGCACCTGGTAGACCAGTTCGCCAGAGCCGTCGTTTTCCACCATGATCTGCGAGGGCAGCTGGTAGTTGGGCCGGTCGCGATAGTTGATGAGGTGCGGTGTGACAAAGATGAAGAGCAGGATCAGCGTCACCATGACGTCGTAATGCAACGAGCCGCGCTCGTAGGTCCAGAAGAGATAGCTGCGCAGCAGTTTCAGCATCTAGAGACCTGCCTGTCTGGTGATCACCGTTTCGCCGTGGAGATAGGGCTGCAGCGCATCCGGGATGCGGACGGAGCCATCCGCCTGCTGGTAGTTCTCCAGGATGGCCACATAGGTGCGACCCACGGCCAGGCCGCTGCCATTCAACGTGTGCAGGAACTCGGCCTTTTTTGCACCTGCCGGGCGGTACCGGATGTTGGCGCGGCGCGCCTGGAAGCTGCCGAAGTTGCTGCAGGAAGAGATTTCGCGGTACAGCCCCTGGCCGGGTAGCCATACCTCCAGGTCATAGGTTTTTTGCGAGGCAAAGCCCATGTCGCCGGTGCACAGCAGCATGCGGCGGTAGGGCAGGCCGAGGCGTTCCAGCACGACTTCTGCGTGGCGGGTCAGCGCTTCGTGCTCCTCTTCGCTCTTGTCCGGTGTGGTGAATTTGACCAACTCGACCTTTTGGAACTGGTGCTGGCGGATCATGCCACGCACGTCGCGCCCGTAGCTGCCAGCCTCGCTGCGAAAGCAGGGTGTCCAGGCGCAAAGGCTGGTGGTCAGCTGCTTTTCATCCAGGGTCTCGTCGCGGTAGAGGTTGGTGACCGGTACTTCTGCCGTTGGAATGAGGAAGTGGTCGAAGGCGTTGAATTTGTCGCGGCCCACGCGCAGGCGACCGTCGCCCGGGTCTTGCTCCGCGGCGTCCTCTGACTCGTCGTAGGCATCGGTAAAGGCGGTACGGTCGACGCAGTAGAACAGGTCCTGCTCGAACTTGGGCAGCTGCCCTGTGCCAAAGAGTGAGGCCGCGTTCGCCATGAAGGGCGGCAGCACCTCGGTATAGCCGTGCTCGCGGGTGTGCAGGTCAAGCATAAAGCTGGCCAACGCACGCTCCAGCCGCGCCCCCGCGCCCACCTGCACTACAAAGCGCGACCCGGCAATTTTGCTGGCGCGGTTGAAGTCCAGGATGCCGAGTTGCTCCCCCAGCTCCCAGTGCGGCTTCGCGGGGAAGTCGAAGGCAGTGGGTTCGCCCCAGGTTTTTTCCAGGCGGTTGCCGTGCTCGTCCGCGCCGTCGGGTACGGAGCTGTCGGGCAGGTTGGGCACGGCGGCCATCAGGCTGTGCAGGTCGGCGTCGAAGGCGTCGGCGGAGGCCTGCAGGTCTTCCATGCGGTCGCGCAGGATGCGGACTTCGTCCGCCAGCTCCGTGGCGTCGATGCCGCTGCGCTTTGCCTTGCCGATCTCTTCCGAGAGCTTGTTGCGGCGTGCCTTGAGCGCTTCCAGTTCGGTGATGGCCTCGCGGCGGCGGCTGTCGAGGGCCGGGAAGTTTGCCAGGAGGTCCTTGGCGTCTGCGTTGCGCCGCTGCAGGGCGGCTTCCACTGCCGGGAGGTTTCCCCGGACGTAGGCGAGGTCGAGCATGACCTCTATGGTACGGCAGCTACGGTGTAGAACGCGGCGGGAATGCGACGGTGCATCGCAGGGTAATCACTCCTGAACCGGCGAGCTTACGCAGTAGCATGGGAGCATGCGATGCGTGCGCCGCCTCCCAGCAGCGGTCCTCTCCTTGAGCATGGTGGCCGCGGCAACACCGGCCCTGCATCATGGCACGGTTGCGCCGGTAGACATTGCCACGACGCTGGCCAGCATCCTGCGCACCAACTGGTCCTCCGCAGCCGTGGGCCGTGTGCTTACGGCAGCGTTGACGCCGGACGCGTCACAGCCAGGACGGCTGTGAGAACCGCGCCCGACATGCGGGTGAACCTCGCGGGCGTGGAACTGCGATCGCCCGTGATCGCTGCTAGCGGAACGTTCGGGTACGGTGTCGAGTTCGAGAAGATTCTCTCTGTCGAGCGCATTGGAGCCTTCATCACGAAAGGGCTGTCGCTGACGCCGATGGAGGGCAACCCCATGCCGCGCATCGTGGAAACCCCTGACGGCATGATGAACGCGATCGGCCTGCAGAACGTCGGGGTGGAGGCGTTTCTCCGCGAAAAGCTGCCTGCCATCCGGCGCATGCACGACACGGTGTGCATCGTGAACGTCTTCGGCTTCACGGTGGAAGACTGCGTCGCCGTCATCGAGCGACTGAATGATGCGGAGGGCATCGCGTTGTACGAACTGAATGCGAGCTGCCCCAACACAAAGCATGGTGGCATGGTCTTCGGCACCGACGCGGACGCACTGCGCGATCTGGTGACCCGCTGCAAGGCCAGTGCAAAACGGCCGCTGATGGTGAAGCTTTCGCCGAACGTGACGGACATTGCGGCGATGGCGCACGTGGCAGAGGCAGCGGGAGCCGATGCGGTGTCGCTGGTTAACACCTTCCTGTCGCTGGCGATCGACGTGGAGACACGCAAACCGCGCATCGCCAACGTGACTGGCGGCCTGAGCGGTCCGGCCATCAAGCCCATTGCCGTGCGCATGGTCTGGCAGGCGGCGCGGGCGCTCACCATTCCAGTCGTTGGGCTGGGCGGCATCGTGTGTGCCGAAGATGCCGTGGAGTTCATGCTGGCCGGTGCCACGGCGGTGCAGGTGGGCACGGCAAGCTATGCCGACCCGCGCGCGGTGGAGACGATTGCGGCAGGGCTGACAACGTGGTGCGCGAAGCACGGAGTGCGTTCCGTGAGGGAGCTGATTGGCGGAATGGTCCAGGAGCTGCGCTAAACTCAGCCTATGAGCGGCCGGCACGAGATTGAGCAGCGACGCGAACAGATTGCGCAAATCTGCCGCGAACACCAGGTGGCGCGCCTGATGGTGTTCGGATCAGTCTTGAGGGACGACTTTGATCCAGAGACAAGCGACATCGACCTACAGGTGGAGTTTCTGCCAGGCGTCTATAAAGGCTGGCTAGCAGAGTACACCGACCTAAAAACTGCCATGGAAGATCTCTTTGGCCGCAAAGTCGATGTAATTCCCGCGACACTTCGAAGAAACCCATATTTCAAAGCAGCTGTAGAGCGCGAACGAGAGCTGCTGTATGCCGCGTGACGCTGAGCGCTATCTGTACGATGTGGTCGATGCTTGCAACAGAGTTCTGGAATATACCGCGGGATTTACCCTTGAGGTCTACAGCAAGGATCGGCTGACGCGCGATGCTGTAGAGCGTTGTCTCGAGATTGTTGGAGAAGCGCTTCGACAGGCCTTGCAGCACCATCCCAGCTTGGCTCCGCTGTTCCCTGAAGCAAGAGAAATCATTGGCTTGCGAAACATACTGGCGCACGAGTACGGCGACGTGGAAGATGACCGAGTCTGGCTGGTGGTGATCGGCAGAGTTCCGGAGCTACAGTCTCGCGCTGCTGCGGAGCTGCGGCGGCGAGAAGCAGAGAAGGGCACGGCATGAGCAAGATTACCCGCGCGCTGCTAAGCGTGACTGACAAGACCGGCCTGCTCCCCTTTGCGCAGCGGCTGCATGGGCTGGGCGTTGAACTGGTGTCCACTGGTGGCACGGCGAAGGCGTTGCGCGACGGCGGCCTGCCGGTGCGCGACATCAGCGATCTGACAGGCTTTCCAGAAATGCTGGATGGCCGCGTAAAAACCCTGCACCCGCGCGTGCACGGGGGCATCCTGCACATCCGCTCGAATGTGGAGCATCAGGCGGCTGTTGCGGAGCACGGCATCGAGCCGGTGGATATGGTGGTCGTCAATCTGTACGCGTTTGAACAAACGGCGGCGAAGCCCGGCGTGCGGTTTGCCGAGGTGATTGAGAACATTGATATCGGCGGCCCCAGCATGGTGCGCTCCGCGGCAAAGAACTCCGCCGACGTTGCCATTGTGACGTCGACAGCGGACTACGACGCGATTGCGGCGGAGATGGAGGCGAACGGTGGCGCACTTTCGCTCGCGACTCGCTGGCGTTTGGCGAAGGCGGCCTTTGCCGTGACCGCGGCCTATGACACGGCCATTGCGAACGCGCTGGAAACGCTGTCGGAGCCAGAGGGCACTGAGGAGCAGCTCGCAAAACCGGTCGCCGAGGTGAGTCACGAAGCCATGCGGCTGAACCTGCCGCGGAAGGGCACGCTGCGCTACGGTGAAAATCCGCACCAGCGCGCCGCGGTGTACACCGACGGAACGTCTGCAGGCATCGCCAATGCCCGCCAGTTGCAGGGCAAGGAACTTTCCTACAACAACCTGGTGGACCTGGATGCCTGCTGGGAGCTGGTGAGCGAGTTCAGCGAGACCGCGGTCGCCATCATCAAGCACACCAATCCGTGCGGTGTGGCAACAGGCGACACGGTTCTGCAGGCGTATCAAAGCGCCCTGGCAGCCGACCCTGTGTCCGCGTTCGGTGGCGTGCTGGGCATCAACTGCGAAGTGGACGGTGCAGCAGCCGAGCAGATTGCCAAGCTGTTTGTGGAAGCCATCGTCGCGCCGTCCTTTACGGGGGAGGCGCTAGAGCGTTTTGCGGCGAAGAAGAACCTGCGCCTGCTACAGATTGCGCCAGTTCGCGCAACACGGGCGTGGAAGCAGATCTCCGGTGGCTTGCTGGTGCAGGATGCGGATCGCGGCTCGCTGACAGACGTGGAGTTGCGCGTGGTGACACAGCGGCAGCCGACCGAGGCGGAGAGCACCGCGCTGCGCTTTGCATGGACGGTGTGCAAGCATGTCAAGTCGAATGCCATCGTGTATGCGCGAACGTTTGCAGGGCACGGCCAGACCGTGGGGATTGGTGCTGGGCAGATGAGCCGGGTGGACGCGGCACGCTTCGGCGCCTCCAAAGCTGTTTTGCCCCTGGATGGCACGGTCGCGGCGTCGGATGCGTTTTTCCCGTTTGCTGACGGGCTGGAAGTGGTGGCGGCTGCGGGAGCGACGGCGGTAATCCAACCGGGCGGCAGCGTACGCGATCCGGAGGTGATTGCAGCCGCTGACAGGCTTGGCATGGCCATGCTCTTTACCGGCATGCGGCACTTTCGACACTAGACCAGCAGGGCAGCATCCTCTCCGCCGCCCCGTTCGTCTAAGCTGTCAGTACCACGTTTTCCACGCCTCCCAGCGTAAGCCACAGCGGACGGGAGGCAGAAGGAATGGTTCTTTTGATGGCCGGTCCGCACCCTGTTGGCAAGTCGCTTCCCTCTGCCCTTGTATCTACACGCTTCCGTGTGGCTGTCGCGCTTGCGGTTGCTGCGGTTGCCTCTGGTCCGGCTCTAGCGCAAAAGAAGGAGGCGGCTCCATTGCCGCCAGTCACGGTGCAGCCATCGTCTACGGGGGCCAGCGCCGCGTACTACCATTACGGGCTGGCGCACATTTACGAGGATCTTGCCACGACGCAGGGCCGCTCAGATTACGCAACGCAGGCCGTCGAGCAGTACAAGCTCGCTCTGAACGCAGACCCGAACTCGGCTTACCTGCAGGATGGCCTGGCGGAACTGTTCTTCAAGCTCGGGCGTATTCGTGAAGCTGTGGACGTTGCGAACGACCAGGTCAAGAAAAACCCGGACGATAAAGAGGCACACCGCTTGCTGGCGCGCATCTACTACCGTTCGCTGGGTGACCAGCAGGGCGCGCCGCAACAGCAGATGGTGCAGCTTGCCACGGGCGAGTACGAAACCCTTGTACGGCTTGAGCCGCAGGTAGCCGAAAACCATCTGCTGCTGGGTCAGCTGTACGAGCTCGGCCATGATTCGGCAAAGGCAGAGGCGCAGTTCAAGGCGGCTCAGCAGTTGGACAACGGTTCAGAAGAATCCATCTTGAACCTGGCGCGGCTGTACAGTGAGCAGGGCGACACGCAGCGCGTCATCAGCACCCTGACCGCTGTACCTGTGGCGGAGCGGACTGCCCGCATGGAACTCGCCATTGGCGCTAGCTACGACCAGTTGCACAAGCCGAAGGAGGCCGCTGCGGCCTACCGCCGGGCCCTGGACATCGATGGTGAGAACACAGACGCGCGGCGCGGACTGGCCAATGCCCTCCTGCTCTCGGACCAGCTTGATGACGCGCTGAAGGTATACGGCACGATTGTGGCTGCGGAGCCGCAGGATGGCCAAAGCTATATCAAGATCTCTGAAATTCAACGTCGTCAGGGCCATTATGACCAGGCGCTCGACACCTTGAAGAAGGCCAAAACGCTGGTGCCCGATTCAGAGGAACTGACGTTCAACGAGGCGCTGCTGTATGACTCGCTGGGGCAGAGCCATCTAGCGACTGTACTTTATACGAAAGA
>CALMRM010000018.1:19762-27008 GCA_937871605.1 uncultured Terriglobus sp.
CGCTGGGGCGCTACGCCGACGCGGAGCAGACGCTAAAAGGTGTGTTGGCTACAACAGCTAAGCCCGACGGCAAGTACACCGATGGCGAGAAAAATAACCGCGCCATCTTCCTGGATCGCCTGGCACTGCTGTACCGTGAGCAGAACAAAACAGATCAGGCTGTGAGCACGTACAAGGACATGGCAGCGCTCGGCGGCGACCTTAAAGACCGCGGCATTGGTGGTGAAGTGGATGCCTACCGCGACGCACACGAGTGGACGAAGGCGGCAGACGTGGCAGAGGCCGCGGCCAAAGCCGCGCCCGATGACCGCGACGCACAGATTCTGTATGCAGGCCAGCTCGCCGATACAGGCAAGGCGGAGCAGGGTCTGCAGATCCTCAAGGATCAGTTAAATGGCAAAGCCGATGACCGCATTACGTATCTGACGCTGGCCCAGTCGTACCTGCGCCTGCGCCGTTGGTCTGAAGCGAATGCCGCGCTGGACAAGGCTGAGGTGTTCTCGGGGAAGCCGGATGACAAGGTGTACCTGTACTTCCTGCGGGGAACGGTCGCGGACAAGCAGGGCAAAAAGGACGAGGCGGATACCTGGTTCCGCAAGGTGCTGGACATCGATCCGAACAATGCCCAGACGCTGAACTACCTTGCCTACATGGATGCGGAGCGGGGCATCAAGCTGCAGGACGCCTTGACCATGGTCAAGAAGGCAGTGGAGCTAGACCCGCAGAACTATGCCTACCTGGATACAGAGGGCTGGGTCGACTTCCAGCTGGGAGAATATGCGATGGCGGAGGCCCTGCTGAGCAAGGCCGTGGAGCGCAACGCGACCGATCCCACGCTGCACGACCACCTGGGCCAGGCGTTGGAGAAACAGGGCAAGCTCAAACCCGCAGTCGCCCAGTGGGAGCGCGCTCTGGTGGAGTATGGCCGGTCCCTGCCCGCGGACATCGAGCAGGATGACGTGGCCAAGCTGCGGAAGCGCCTGGACACCGCCCGCGTCAAGCTGGCCAGGAACGGCAAGGCAACGCGGGAGACGCCGTAAACACCATGCAAGTTAGTCAGGCATCCTGCACCCTGGAACGCTGCAGCGTTCGGGAGAGGCAGGAGCCGGCATTGGTGGAGAGGCTTTGGGCGGAACCGGAAGAGGGTTCCATGTCGCCCTTCGCACGGGACCGTGCACGGATTGTGCAGGCCAGAGCCTTTCGACGGCTAGCCGGCAAGACGCAGGTCTTTACCAGCCGCGATTCTGACCACTTTCGCTCGCGCCTGACGCACACCATTGAGGTGGTGCAGATTGCGCGCGAAGTCGCACGCGCGCTCCGCCTCAACGAGGAGTTGGTGGAAGCGCTTGCCCTGGTGCACGACATCGGCCATCCGCCCTTTGGCCATGCCGGTGAGCGCGCGCTGGACAGCTGCCTGCAGCAGTATGGCCGCCGCTTCGACCACAATCTGCATGCCCTGCGCATCGTGGAGCACTTTGAGGACTGGTACGCGGCGCACCGCGGCCTGAACCTCACGCTGGGCGTGCGGGAGGGCATCATCAAGCACTCCCGCGAGTACACCGCGACAGAGTATCCGGAGCTGTCAGCGTACCTGCTGGATGAGCGGCCCCCGCTGGAAGCTCAGCTGATCGACATTGCAGATGAGATTGCCTATCTTACGGCAGACCTGGACGATGGTGTCGATTCCGGCTTGCTCGACGTGGACCACATCTGTGCGCACGTCAGCATTATGGGTAGAGCCTACGAGCGTGTTGCGGCGCAGCACGGTGCGGTAGAGCAGAAATTTCTGTTCCATGAGGCGCTGCAGATGATGCAGCGTGAGCTGACTTCTGACTTGATCGCCACGACGGCACACAACGTCCATGCGCACGGCTTGACCGGCGTGCAGGGAGTGCGTGACTGCCCGGTGCGCCTGGCCTATTTTTCAGGGGAGTACGAGCAGCAGCGCCGCGAAGAAAAGGACTACCTGCACCGCGTGCTCTACACCTGCCCCACGCTTGAGGCGGAGCACCGCAAAGCGGAGAACGTGGTAACCACGCTGTTCCACTTTTACATGCGCTACCCGGAACGAATGCCCGCCGGTTACCTGGAAGAAAGTGCCACCGAGGGCTTGCCGCGCACCGTGGCAGACTACATTGCGGGCATGACCGACCACTACATCCTTCAGCAGTTTTGGATGGTGTCCAAGGCCCTGCGCTAGACGGCTCCCTGGCGCGAGACACCTGCACCTCAGCGTGCTTTTCCGCGATACCGCAGGCTCTCTTCGTTGCGCTGCCGTAGCAGCGGTTCGCCCTCCGCGGCAAGGCTGCGGGCACAGTGCAGTGCGCGCTGCAGCGCCTCGCCTGTGATGTGGCGCTCGGCGGGTTTCTGCAGGTGGCGGTACCAGACGTCATTGCAGGCGTAATCCAGGCACACCCGCTTGAAGCAGTGGTCCAGGCGCAGCGGCCAGCGCCCCTCTGCTGCCAGCCTGGGCAACACGTCTTCCGTCAGCCGCTTCCACTCGGCGACGGCCTCGTTCCGTGCTGCGTCCGGCGTCATGGCTGCGGCTCACCTCTGCGTGTGAACAGCGTACCGGCACTGATTAAGAGCAAGGGGAAAAACTCGAGTGTGTATCGTTGCTCGGCGTTGTCCAGCGTCAGCAGCAGTGCGCAGCGCAGGCCGACGTAGGCCAGCATGCAGACCAGCAGTGCACGCGATCCCCTGGGCAAGCTGCGCGTGCGCAACAGGTATGCTAACCCGGCGAGCCCGAACGCGAAGTACGCCAGGCTCCACAGTCCATACACGGCAGCAAAGACCGTTTGCCGCGGATGAAGCTGGTACTGCCACCATCGCCCGCTGACCGGCAGCATTTCTGTGCGCGGGTGCAGCAGCATGTTGAAGAGGCGCGCCAGCGGCAGCCACACGTGGGTCTGCACAGGGTGCGACGCTGTGCGTTGCCGTGCAAGGTTTGCGAACTGTTGTTCAACTGCCGCATCGAGACGGTGCGTAGCGGCGGCTTGCTGGAACAGCGCCCCCACCTCCGCACGCTCCTGCGGCGAACGGAAGGCGCGGTCTGGCAGGTCCGTCAGGACTACGGTTTCTTCCGGGTATTTCCAGTACGCATCTTCGGTCGAACTAAAATCGATGGCCCAGGTGCGGTACCAGGCTTGGAAGCCGAGCGGCGCTGTTTCGCCGGGATCGATCGCCAGGCGCGAGGCAAGCGGCTGCAGCACGTGAAAGGTGCGATAGTTGCGCACGGTCCACGGCAGAAAGGGTAGTGCGACAAGCAGGGCACACGTTACAGGCGCTTTCAGCCGCTGAGCAGCAGTCCTGCTTTCTTGCACCAGCAACACGGGCAGCACAGCCGCAAGGAGCAAGCCCTGGTCAGGCCGCAGCAGAATGCCGCACGCCAGGGCAGCGGCAAGCACTGCAAGCCAGGCAGGTGACGGTCTGCTGAGCCAGAGTTGCAGCGCGTACAGAGCGAGCATGAGAAAGAAGAGGGTAAACGTCTCGGTGAGAGGGACAGCAGTGTAATTTGCGGTGAACGGGCAAAGGCACCCGAGCGTCAGCGTCGCGAGTGCTGCGCCACGCCCAGCCAGGCGTCGTGCCATGGCAGCCGCCAACGTACACGTCAGCAGGTCTGCGACGACCTGCAGCCATAGCACAGGCGCAAAGCTGCGAAGTGTGCCTGGGTCCGCCTGCAGAAAACGGTCGAAGACCCAGGCCAGAGCTGCCAGTATTGCCGGGTAGCCGGGGACCCGTATGAGCGTCGGTCTGGGTGCTGCGTCGGTGGAGAGCCCATAGATGTGCTGATAAAGCCAATTCTGCGCGATGTCCTGGTAGAGAAAGGAATCGCCCGCGAGAAACGCATGGTGGCGCAGGAAAAAGATGCGAAGGCAAGCACCGGCAACCAACAAACCGAAGGCAAGCACCGCAGGCGCGCTGCGGAGCGGATGCCGTGTGGCAGAAGCGTGCATAGAGACCACAGGTTGTGCGCTCAGCAGCAGTTTGGCACAGTAGGATACGGAATAGGATGTCAGCAAACCCGTCAAAACCCATTTTCTACGATGAAAAGAAGCGGCGCTGGAAGCGGCTTCGCCGTACCTTGGATATCGCGGCAGCAACCGGGCTGCTGTTGTTCATCGTGTTCGTGCTGGGTGTGTTGAAGACGCGGCCGTTGCCGCAGTTGCTCATCAATCAGCCGAAGCATAATTATCGCGCGCTGAACACTCCCTCTGTGCCGGACGAAAAGGCACGCAAAGTACGCTCGGCCCATCGCAGAACGGACCGCAAGCCCTCGGACGTTCCATTGAACGAAGACGAAGGGCTGCGCGCCGCGTATTACGTGGATTACGATCCGGCCAGCTATAGCTCACTCAAGCAGCATGTCAAGCAGATCGATCTCCTGTTTCCCGCGTGGTTGCATGTCGTTGCACCGGATGGTCATCTGACTGGCTACACCACGGACTACCGGCCCTTCGACGTAGTGGACCGCGCAGGCGTGCACTCTGTGGATATCGAGAACAAGGTGCAGCGCACCATTGTGGAATCCGGTGCGAACACGGAAATCTTTCCGCTGGTGAACAACTACGACACAGTCAACAACGTGTTCATGCCTCAGATCGGCACCTTTCTGCAGGATGCAGCGGCGCAGCAACGTTTTCAGCAAGAGGTGCTCCGCTTCCTGCAATCCAACAGCCGCTACCATGGCCTCTCTCTGGACTTTGAGGAGATTCCAACCGCGGCACAACCGGCGTACCGGCAGTTACTTGCATCGCTGAATGCCCAACTGCACAGCCGGGGTTTAAAGCTGTACATCAACGTGCCGGTTGGCGATGACGACTGGGATCTGCCCTTCATGGCAGCCAACTCGGACGGCCTGCTGCTGATGAACTATGACCAGCACGAGTCGGAAGGCCAGCCCGGCCCCATTGCCTCGGAGGACTGGTTCATCCGCAACCTGCAGAACATTCTTAAGCAGGTGCCGAAGGAAAAGCTGATCTGTGCCATTGGCAGCTATGGATATGACTGGACCATGTCGCTGCCGCCTGCAGCCGTGCCGCTCAAGAAAGGCGCACGCGTCAAGAAGCAGAAGCCCTTTGTGTCCAAGGTGCTCCGCTCAGACGACAAGGAGATGCAGGAAGTCTGGCAGGCCGCGGTGGACTCCGGCTCTGAGGTGGACTTGGACGACGCCTCACGCAATCCCCACTTTACCTACGACGACGAGGACAAGAACGAGCGGCACGAAGTGTGGTTTCTGGATGCGGTGACCACGCTCAACGAGATGCGCGCCGCGCGCCGCTTAGGATTGCAGACCTTTGCACTATGGCGGCTGGGTAGCGAAGACCAGTCCATGTGGAAGATCTGGGATCAGCCGATTAAGGCCAATCCACTGACTGACCTTGCGGATGTGCCACCGGGTTGGGACCTGGACATCGAGGGTTCGGGCGACATCATGCGCGTGTCTGGTAGCCCACGGAACGGGCACCGCACCGTGACCATCGATGACGACAAGCTCATCGATTCTGAAGCGATGACCAGCTACCCGCAGTCCTATACCATCACGTACTTCGGCTACCAGCCCAAGAAGGTTGCACTGTCGTTCGATGACGGGCCGGACCCTGAGTGGACGCCGAAGATTTTGGATGCGCTCAAAACGCTCAATGTAAAGGGCACCTTCTTCATGATTGGTGAAGAGGCGCAGAACAATGTCGGCCTCATGCAGCGGGTGTACCGCGAAGGGCATGAGATCGGCAACCACACCTTTACGCACCCGGACATCAGCGCCATTAGCACGCGTGAGCTTGACCTGCAGATGAACCTGACGGAGCGGCTGTTTGCGGCTAAGCTCGGTGTGCAGCCCATCTACTTTCGCCCGCCGTACGATATCGACGAGGAACCGGAGACGACCGACCAGGCAGCACCCGCAGAGCGCGTGCAGCAGCGTGGCTACATCGTCATCGGCAACAAGCTCGACACGCACGACTGGGAAGACCACCCGCGCAAGACGCCGCAGCAGGTGGTGGATGCCGTTCAGACTCAGCTTGCAGCCATGCAGACGCGAACGGACTTTCAGGGGTCGGTCATCCTGATGCATGATGGCGGCGGCGACCGCTCTGTCACCGTGCGCTCCCTGCCGCTACTGGTGAATACATTGCGCGCGCAGGGCTACCAGTTTGTGCCCGTGAGCGAGTTGATGGGCAAAACAAGTGAGCAGGTGATGCCGCACCTGACCGGCCGGCAAAAGCGGCTCGCGGTCATCGATTCCATCGCATTCTTCGGCTTTGCCGCATTCAACCATTTCGTTGTGGGCGTGTTCTTTGTCGGCGACATCCTGATGAGCGGACGCCTGATCATCATCGGCCTGTTCGCGGTCATCGACCGGTTCCGGCGACGTAAAAACCTTGCAGGCCCAGATTTTCAGCCACGCGTTGCAGTGCTCATTCCCGCGTACAACGAGGAGAAAGTCATAGTTCGCACCATCCGATCCGTGATGATGTCGACCTACAAGAACCTGCACATCGTCGTGATCGACGATGGGTCGAAAGACCGAACGGCAGAGGTCGCCACGGCGGCGTACCCTGACGACATTGCCAGCGGCCGCCTGACTGTGGTGAAGAAAGAAAATGGTGGCAAGGCAGAGGCGCTGAACTACGCACTGGACACCCTGGTGCATGAAGACATCTACGTCGGCATCGACGCCGATACTGTCATCGCGCACGACGCCATTGCACGGCTGGTGCCGCACTTTGCCGACTCCCGAATCGGCGCGGTTGCAGGCAACGCAAAAGTCGGGAACAAGGTCAACCTTTGGACCCGCTGGCAGGCACTGGAGTACATCACCAGCCAGAACTTCGAGCGGCGTGCCATGGACCTGTTCGGTACGGTAGTGGTGGTGCCGGGGGCCATCGGCGCATGGCGCACAGAGGCCGTGCGCAAGGGCGGCGGCTACCACTCCAATACGGTGGCAGAAGACGCTGACCTGACCATGATCCTGCTGGAGCAGGGCCTCCAGGTGATCTATGAGGATCGTGCCCTGGCGTTTACTGAAGCGCCCATCAATATGGATGGGTTGATGCGGCAACGTTTTCGCTGGTCGTTCGGCATTATGCAGGCCGTGTTCAAACACCTGGGTGCCATCACCAAACGACGCGCCATGGGCCTGTTTGCCCTGCCAAACATCATCATCTTCCAGATTCTGCTGCCACTGGTCTCACCGCTCATCGACCTGATGTTTGTGGCAAGCTTCTTCAAGTTCCTCTATGAC
>CALMRM010000018.1:27018-48855 GCA_937871605.1 uncultured Terriglobus sp.
GGGCGCACCGCTTATGTTCCGCTCTACGGCAATTCCGGAGTCGGCAAACCCGGCCAACTTTGTGAAGCTGCTGTACTTTTTTTTGGCGTTCATGCTCATCGACTTCGCCGCGTCGGCGCTGGCGTTCCTTCTGGAGCGCCGTCACCCGGCCAGCAAGGGCGATGCCTGGCTGCTGTTCCACATCTGGATTCAGCGGTTCAGCTACCGGCAGGTTTTCAGCGTGGTGTTGTTCAAGACGGTCAAGCGTGTGATCGATGGCCGCCCCTTCAGCTGGGACAAGCTGGAGCGCACCGCGCAAATGAGCAAGTCGACAGACCAGATGCTGAATGGCACTCCATCCCCCACGGTTCCACCCACGCACTAACGGCCCCTGGTGGAAAGGTAGACTTTGACCATGCTCACGAATGCCATACCGACGCTGCACGACGCAGACCCCACACAGCTGCCGCAGCAAGCCCTGCCCCCGTTTCGCAATGAGCCGTTCCTGAACTTCAAGGCGTCTGAGACGAAGGCTGCGATGCATGAGGCACTGCGCTACGTGGGGCATGAGCTTGGCCACGTGTACCCGCTCATCTTAGGCGGGGAACGTGTGTCCGCGACGGGCAAGTTCCACTCGACGAACCCGGCACAGCCGCAGCAAACCGTGGGCGTGCACCAAGAGGCGGGTCTCTCGCACGTGGAGCAGGCGGTTGCCGCGGCGGACAAGGCTTTCCAGTTCTGGAGCCGTGTGCCTGTCCGCACGCGTGTGCAGCTGCTGCTGGATGTGGCGGATCTGCTGCGTGAGCGCAAGCTGGAATTCTGCGCGTGGCTCACCTACGAAGTCGGCAAGAACTGGCAGGAGTCTGACGCGGACGTTGCCGAGACGATCGACTTCCTGGAGTTTTACGCGCGCGAGGCGCTGCGCCTCGACGGTACGACCACGCCTATCCAACTGCCGGGTGAGCACAACACACTGCGCTACCTCCCGCTCGGTGTCGGCGCAGTTATCCCGCCATGGAACTTTCCACTGGCCATCATGGCCGGTCTGACCATGGCCGCGGTGGTGACCGGGAACACCGTCGTGCTCAAGCCGTCTGTCGACGCGCCGACCATTGCAGCGCGCTTCTACATGCTGCTGGAAGAAGCAGGCATGCCCGAGGGCGTGGTGAACCTCTGCCAGGGCTCTGGCGACCTGGCTGGGGCCGCGCTGGTGGCCCATGCCAAAGTCCGTTTCATTGCATTTACAGGGTCCAAGCGGGTCGGCCTCATCGTGCATGAGGCTGCGGCAAAGGCGCAGCCCGGCCAGCCCTTCATCAAGCGCACGATCCTTGAGATGGGCGGCAAAGACGCAATCATCGTAGATGCGGACGCGGACATGGATGCCGCCATTGAAGGTGTGGCTGCTTCGGCGTTTGGCTTCAACGGGCAAAAGTGCTCCGCCTGTTCGCGCGTCATTGTGGACGATCGGCTGTACGACACCTTCTGTGACCGGCTGGTGGAGCGCGTGCAGAGCATCCAGGTGGGCGACCCGGTACAGAACGCTGCCGCCGGTCCGGTCATCAGCAAGGCCGCATACGAGCGCGTCCTGGCGTACATCGCGCTGGGCCGCAGCGAAGGCAGGCTGCTCACGGGCGGTGAAGCCGTCGAAAGCGAGGCAGGCGGGTACTACATTCAGCCGACCATCTTCGCGGACGTTGCCCCAGACGCCCGCATTGCCCAGGAGGAAATCTTTGGGCCGGTCCTCGCCGTCATCCGCTCCCACGGCCTTGAGGAGTCGCTGCGCATTGCGAACAGCACAGAATACGGTCTGACCGGCGCCATCTATTCCAACTCGGAGGAACACCTCCAGCGCGCGCGCGAAGAGTTCCACGTGGGCAACCTGTACCTCAACCGCAAGTGCACCGGCGCCATGGTGGGCGCGCACCCATTTGGCGGCTTCAACATGAGCGGTACAGATTCCAAGGCGGGTGGTGCGGATTACCTCCTGCTGTTTACCCAGGCAAAGTCCATTGCAGAGCGGCTGGACGTGGGCAGCGTTGAGAGCAGCCAGATGCGCAAACCGGAAGGGCTCTAGAGTCAGTCCGCGTGCTGCGGACTAGTCCTGGGCGACCGCCTCAGGTATCGCCTGCACCGCCGTTGCGGCAGCTTCTGCCAGCGTGCGGTGGTGCAGGGTGAACAGTGCCAGTTCCAGGCGATCGCTGGAGCCGGTCTTGTCATAGATGGAACGAAGATAGTTCTTCACCACCTGCTCTGTGGTGCCGATCACGTCGGCGATGCGCCGGTTTTTGCATCCCTGCACAACAAAGCCGATGATCTGCAGTTCACGCACCGACAGCATCGCGCGCATGCGGTCGCCGACAGAGTCTTGGGCGGCATCGGCACGGTGCGCATCCAGGAAGCGTTTGCCATCGCTGACCCCACGCACGCAGGTCAAGAGGTCGGCAGCAGTGGTCTGCCGGGTCAGCAGTCCGTCTACCCGCCGCAAGACCGCCGGTGCAGGCTTGGCACCGGATTCCACGACAAGGATGACGCGTGTGGCCGTCGCGTGTGCCGCGGCCAGGATGCGGTCCAGGTCCCCTTTGAGCGACTCCGCCAGCACTAGCACACAGGAGCGTGACGCTGCCACCAGTTCCAGTGTCGTCTCCGCAGAATCGCACTGTCCCAGCACGGAAATGTCGGTCTCGTTTGCCAACACGCGAGCAACGCCAGCGCGAAAAATCGCCTGATCGTCTGCCAGCAACACACGGCAAAGTGTTGCGACGCGTACTCGCCTGGGGGTATGCATAAAAAGGAGGGCGGGACAGTGCCAGCTTTCTGAGTATGCAACAGAATTGCAGCATTTAAGGCTTGGTCGTCACACCGCAGCAAGAATGAATCAAGACGGAAGCTAAGTCATCGAAATAAATGTAGTCCGCTCAAAGAGGCGGGTGAAGGGCATATCGTACACGCATGGCACGTCCCATTCTCATGGCCGTAGACGACGACACAAGCGTACTGGAAGCAGTGGTGCAGGACCTGCGACGCAAATACGCCCAGCAGTACCGGGTGGTGCGTGCAGCCTCCGGTCAGGCCGCCTTGGACACCTGTGTGCAGCTGAAGCAGCGGCAGGAACCCGTGGCTCTCTTCCTATCGGACCAGCGTATGCCGGGGATGACAGGCGTGGAGTTTCTGAGCCAGGCCATCACCATGTACCCCGATGCCAAGCGCGTGCTGCTGACGGCCTATGCGGATACCGAGGCAGCCATTCGCGCCATTAACACGGCAAAGATTCACTACTACCTGAACAAGCCATGGGACCCGCCAGAAGATAAGCTGTACCCCGTGCTGGATGACCTGCTGTTCAGCTGGCATGAGGGCTACAGGCCGCCCTTTGAAGGCATCCAGGTGATTGCCACGCGCTGGGGCGCGGAGGACTACGCCGTGCGCGACTTCCTTTCCCGCAACGGCGTCGTGTACCGCTGGCTGAACCCAGAGTCCGCACCTGAGGCGCAGGAGGCGCTCAAAGCACGCGGGCTGGACGGTGCCAAGCTGCCGGTGGTGCTGTTCAGCGATGGCACCGCCGCCGTGCAACCTACGCAGACGGAACTGGCCGGCAAGATCGGCCTGCGTACACAGGCTGAAAAAGACTTCTACGATGTGGTCGTGATCGGTGCCGGACCGGCCGGTATGGCCGCAGGCGTGTATGGAGCGTCTGAAGGGCTGCGCACGCTGGTCATCGAGCCAAATGCGGTGGGCGGCCAGGCGGGGTCAAGCTCGCGTATTGAAAACTACCTGGGCTTTCCAGACGGCGTTCGAGGCGACGAACTGGCCAAGCGCGGGCACCTGCAGGCGCAACGCCTGGGCGCGGAGTTCCTGACGCAGCGTGTCGCCGCCATCCGGGTAGAAGACCATTACCGCCTGGTGCTGTTGGAAGACGGGCGCGACGTGCGCTGCTCGGTGGTGTTGCTGGCTACGGGTGTGAGTTGGTGCAAGCTGGATGTGCCGGGCGCGGACGCGTTCCTTGGTGCAGGAATCTACTACGGTGCCTCGCAGTCAGAGGCTGCTACCTGCATGAACGAAGATGTCTACATCGTCGGTGGTGCCAACTCAGCCGGTCAGGCTGCGATGAACTTTTCGAAACACGCCCGCTCCGTCACCATGCTGGTACGGGGCAGCGGGCTGGAAGCCAGCATGTCCAAGTACCTCATCGATCAGATCGCGGCGGTGCCGAATATTCACGTGGAGACTCGAACGGAGATCACACACTTTTGTGGGGAGGGTCGCCTCCAGAGCATTCTGGTGCAGACGCCGCACGGGATTGAGACGCGGCCTGCCAGTTCCGTTTTCATCTTCATCGGAGCGGCACCGCTCACCGGCTGGTTGCCAGCAGAGATTGCGCGGGACGAACGTGGCTACATTCTTGCCGGGCCGGACTTGAAGCGGGCCGGTGTAGACCGCTTCCGTCAAACGGGAGCTGCCGCCGGCCGCGATCCGTATTTGTTGGAAACCAGCATCCCTGGCATCTTTGTGGCTGGCGATGTGCGTCACGGTTCGATTAAGCGGGCGGCCTCTGCCGTGGGTGAGGGTTCTATCGCGATCCAGTTTGTTCATCAATATCTTGCGGCGGGGGTGTAGACGTGAGTCCTACGAGTCTGGACACGCGGCAGGCTGCCGGCCAGCAGCGGTCTTTTGTGGAAGAACTGCACGCATCGCAGCTCTTTCCCGTCGCGCCAGAAGAAGAGTTGATCGAGCTTGTCTCCGCGGCTACGGAGTACAACATTGCCGCAGGCACGATCATTGTCAACGAAAGCGAATCATTCGACGCCTTCCTCATCTTGCTGGACGGGCGCGTGCGCATTTCACGCACAGACGGCAAAGGCAACCTGATCGTGAACAAGGCGGTAGACGCGCCGTCGTTTATGGGTGAGGTGCAGCTGCTGACAGGTACACCCTCGTGGATGAGCGTGAGCACAGAGACAGCCGTACGAGGCCTCCGGCTTGAACGTGGTGCGTTTTGGCAGATGCTGGCACGCTGCGCACGTCTGCGCGACGCCATCACCAAGGAGATGACGACCCGCATCCGTGGCATGCAGGTCATGCAAACCCAGCAGGACAAGATGGCGATGCTGGGCACCATGACAGCCGGGTTGATGCACGAACTGAACAATCCGGGTGCGGCGGCGCGCCGTGCCGCGGCTCAGTTGCGCGGCAACTTGCGCAACCTGCACCACCTGGCCCGCGGCTTTTCAGCAGCCGGACACACACAGGAGCAGCGCGCCTGCCTGACAGCGCTGCAGGAGCGGGTGCTGGCCACACGCAACGACGTTTGCCTCAGTTCCATGCAGCAGAGCGATGCTGAGGAGGCCATTGGCGAGTGGCTGGATGCACACGGCATGCCGCGTGCGTGGGAAGCTGCCTCTGCCTTTGTCAGCAGCGGCATAGAGCTTCCAGAGTTGGAGTGCCTGGCTGCGGTCTTTACCGGGGCAGCGTTAATCCAGCCGGTGGAGTGGCTGGAGGCCACCGCGTCTTCCATGCAGATGGTAGGCCTAGTTGAGGAGAGCGTCACCCGCGTGGCGGAACTGGCCCAGGCCGTCAAGACGTACGTGCATGAGGGGCAGGGTGGCATGCAGGACGTGGATGTGAACAGCAGCATTCACGCAACCATGGTGATGCTGAAATACAAGCTTCGTGAAAAGAACATTGGCGTGCAGAAGGAGTTTGGGGCAGGCATTCCGCGGCTGCACTGCTTCTGCTCAGGGCTGAACCAGGTCTGGACCAACCTACTGGATAACTCGATCGACGCCGTCCCCGCGGGCGGCCACATCGGCGTGCGTACCTCGGTGATGGAAGGTGAAATCCTGGTGGCCATCCGCGACGATGGTCCCGGCATCTCGCCAGAAGACCGTGAGCGCATCTTTGAGCCGTTTTTCACGACCAAGAGTGCGGGCAAGGGCAGCGGTCTCGGTCTCGGCATCGTGCAGCGCATCCTTGAAAACTACAAGGGCCGCCTCACCGTGGAGTCGAGGCCCGGCTTTACAGAGTTCACCGTGCACCTGCCGGAAAGCATCGCACAGTAGCTCGCAGTCCTGCCGCATCCAACCGTGTACAGGTTGAGGTGAACGATGTACAAGGCGGTTCTGTGTGATGTGGATGGCACGCTGCTCGACAGCAACGCGCTGCATGCCGAATGCTGGCAAAGGGCGCTTGCGCACTTCGGCATCGACGCAAGCTTTGAAGCCGTCGTAAAGCAGATTGGAAAAGGCGGCGAAAACCTGCTGCCGTGCTTCGTGCCGGAAGATAAGCTCCCGGCGATCGAGAAGGAGTTGATATTTTTAATTAATCGGCTATTCCACGTGTACTACATCGACCGAGTTGTGCCATTTTGCGACGCCCGCAGACTCCTGGAGCGCATGCGGCAGCAGGGATTGCGTATTGCTGTTGCGACCTCCAGTGAGAAGAGCGATCTCGAAGCCTTCAAAACGGTGCTGAAGATTCACGACCTGGTGGAGGAAGACCTGACCGCAGACGACGCAGAGAAAAGCAAGCCTGACCCGGATATCTTCGAAGCATCGCTAAAGGCGCTCGGGATTGGGCCGGACGAAGCTCTCGCTCTGGGCGATACTCCGTGGGATGTAGAAGCGGCGAAAAAGGCAGGTGTCGCAACCGTTGCAGTCCAATCTGGCGGCTGGACTCGCGAGCAGTTGGAGCAGGCGGGTGCAATCGCCGTGTACGTGGATGTCTCGGATATCCTGCGAAACTTCGACGGGTCTCCCTTTGCGCGTTGAAGGAACCTCATCGCACCGCAGCAATGCTCGTCACCCATGAAGCCTCCACTGCTATCGCGCGCTGCCCGGATGCCCTTACGGCAGCTGCTGCTGCGCCTGGAGGCAGCTGGCTGGTTGTGCGTGGCCCGGGTGGCCATCCGATTGGTGCCGTTCCCGCGGCTGGCAGCGCACGTTGGCACCATGCAGCCGCCGTCACAGGCTGCACCGGTCTCGTCTGCAGCTGCCACAGAAACGGCGCGGCAGGTAGCGCAGGCAATTCGTGCGGCAGCCGACCACTTGCCCATTGCGATGGTCTGCCTGCCGCGTGCATTGGCAGCCTGGCAGATGCTGCACCGGCGCGGTGTCTATGCGCGGCTTCATTTCGGCAAACCGCGCGGCGCAGGCCTGGGCAGGGAGACACATGCCTGGCTCAGCAGTGCAGGCGTGGAGGTCACGGGCTTTCCCGTGGCACACGACTGCATCGAAATCGGCTATGTGGCTCGAGTACCCGCCAGCAGCACAGCACAGCCGCACGGGTAAGCCGACGGCCCGGCTCCGCCACAGGGGTATCCTTACAGCATGAGTGCGCAGTTGCTGGATAGCAGCGTAGTAAGCAGAGGCCCCGGTTGGCTGAGTGCCTGGGTGGGCGACGAACACGTGATGATGAGCGCCGAAACCGGCACCTGCATCAGCATGTCAGAGACAGGCGGGCGTGTGTGGGAATTGATTGAAACACCCACATCGCTGGACGCCCTGCTGCAGCGGCTCGCCGACGAGTACAGCGCCGACGATGCCACGCTACGTGCCGACGTGTTCGGCTTCTTGCATGCCTTGGACGAGCTGCAGGCGCTTACTGTGCAGTAGAAACTAGGCGGGCCGCACCGGTTGCACCACGCGCACCTGTTCGGTTTCGCCGCTGTGAGGGTTGTGCCAGCTGCCCGGCGGGCAGATGATGTCGTCTACATGTGCCGGGCCCCAGGTGTGGGGTGCATACGGCAACACCGGGGTGTCCTGTTTGAGCACCGGGTCCACAATACGCCAGGCCTCTTCCACGTAATCCTGCCGGGCAAAGAGAGTTGCGTCGCCTGCCATGGCATCGCTCAGCACACGCTCGTAGGCCTCCATCTCGGCGGGCCGTGAGTGCTGTGCGGCCACCAGCTCAACCAGTTGCCGCTTTGCCCCCGTGGCAGGCGTGGCAGACAGTGCAACAGCGACGGCCATCTCAGGGTTCAGCCGGATGCGCAGGTAGTTTTGCGGCGTGCTCTCCGGGCTCACATCGGTGATGGGCGGCCGCCGCACGCGCGCCATCACCTCCAGGCAGGTGGTGGGCAGGTTTTTACCGGCTCGAATGAAGAACGGTACGCCCTGCCATCGCCAGGAGTTGATGTCGATGCGAAGCGCGGCAAAGGTCTCCGTGGTGGAGCTCGGCCGGACACCGGGCTCATTCAAATACCCCTCGAATTGACCGCGCACCAGGTTGTTTGCCGTGACAGGCGGAATGGACTTGAGCACCTTGACCTTTTCATCCCGCAAGGACTCACTGTCATTTCTGGCGGGTGCCTCCATGGTCAGGTTGGAGAGCACCTGGAAGATGTGGTTCTGAACCACGTCGCGGATGGTGCCGGTGGCGTCGTAAAACGCACCGCGACCCTGCACGCCGAAGTCTTCCGCCATGGTGATTTGCACGCTCTCAATGTGGTCGCGGTTCCAGAGGCCCTCGAAGATGGCATTGGAGAAACGGAACGACACCAGGTTGTACACCGAATTTTTGGCGAGATAGTGATCGATGCGAAAGATCGCGGACTCGTCAAAAAAGGTGTGCAGGATGCGGTTCAGTTCCTGTGCCGATTGGAGGTCATGCCCGAATGGCTTTTCCACGATGATGCGCGCGTTGGTGGCGCAATCCGCCTTCACCAGTTGCTCCACTACCGTGCCAAAGAGTACGGGTGGAATCGCAAGGTAGTGAGCGGGACGTTGCGCGCTGCCAAGCTGCTTGCGGATGGCCTCAAAGGTGGAAAGGTCGCCGTACTCCCCATCCACATAGCTCAGCAGGGCAGCCAGCTTCGGCCATGCAACTTCGTCCACACCGCCGTGCGTGCGCAGGCTGTCCAGCGCGCGCGCCTTCAGCTGCTCCAGGGTCCAGCCCGCCTTTGCAACACCGATCACGGGAACATCAAGCTTGCCGTGCCGGACCATGGACTGCAGTGCTGGAAATATTTTTTTGTACGCAAGATCACCGGTCGCACCGAAGAACACAAGTGCGTCGGAGTGTGGGTTAGGCATTGCTGCTCCTTAGCGGCGTGCTGCGCTGGCGAAGAAAGATGCCGTTCACTCGAACGTCTCAGCTTCGGCCAATGTGAGTCCAGCCTCGTCCTTGGCCGATAAAATGGGCCCCGTTCCAATCAGATGCAGAGGCCACTCAATGCCAAGCGCCGGATCGTTCCAGAGCAGCGACCGTTCCCGGTCTGGCGCATAAAATTCCGACGCCTTGTATGCGACCTCTGCCGTTTCACTCAGCACCAGAAAGCCGTGAGCAAAGCCGGGCGGAATCCAGAGCATACGACGAGCCTGGTCGTCGAGCAGCTCTCCCGCATACTGCCCAAATGTTGCGGACGAACGGCGCAGGTCTACCGCAACATCGTAGATCTCGCCCTGCAGCACGCGGATGAGCTTGCCCTGCGGCGTGCCCAGTTGGTAGTGCAAGCCGCGCAACACGCCACGCAGTGATTTGGAGTGGTTGTCCTGTACAAACCGTGTGGGGAGGCCCAGCTCTTGAAAGACACGCTCGTTGTACGACTCAAGAAAAAAGCCGCGCTGGTCACCAAAGACCTTTGGTTGAAGCGCAACGACGTCAGGGATGGCTGTCCGAATGGCGTTCATGGTGTCGATTCGTAGGGTGTCACACGCCCACAGGGTAGGGCTTTTCATGGAACTCACTGCCGGGTTTGCCTGCGCGCTCAAAGCGGCCCTGTAAGAGGCTCAACAGGCCCGTGTACCAGTACCCAAAAACAAACAGCAGCAGAAACGGCACGGTGAAATAGTTCTCGCTAGTCACGGCGTACCAGACCGTGAAGGCAAAGTAGCAGCCAATAGCCAGCTCTATCCAGGGGATAATGCCGAGCCGCTTGCGGTATTTCTTTGCGGCAAGGTTACGCTCGCCTTTGTTTTGCACCCGGTATTTCGGCGTCCGCGCAAAGGCAGACTTGATGCCGAACAGCGCTTCCAGCACGGCCTTTGTGTTGGTGATGGTCAGGCCCACGCCCAGCGACATTAAAAACGGCAGATAAAGAAATGTCTTGTACCAGCGCCCGGGAAAAAGCTCCTTTTGCGAGACCAGGTAAAAGCTCGAGATGGACATGGTGCTGGCCATGAACAGCGGAAAATCGATGAGCAGCATCTGCACCCAGCCCTGCCAGCTGCGGATGATCATCGCGGGCATCAGCAGAACGCTGAGCACGATCATCAGCGGGTAGCTCAGATTGGCCGTGAGGTGGTACCAGGCTTCCAGCTTGGTGTGGAACGGCGCGTCGCTACGCAGAACGCGCGGCAAGATTTTTTTGCTCGTTTGGATCAAGCCCTTTGCCCAGCGCGCCTGCTGCGTTTTGAACGCAGTCATCTCGATCGGCAGCTCGGCGGGGCACTCTACATCCTGCAGATACTTAAAGCGCCAACCCTTGAGTTGAGCACGGTAACTCAGGTCCGTGTCCTCGGTGAGTGTGTCGTGCTGCCAGCCGCCAGCTTCTTCAATCGCGCGCCGCTGCCACATACCGGCTGTGCCGTTGAAGTTAAAGAAGACACCCGCGCGCGACCGGCCGCCATGTTCCAGCACAAAGTGGCCGTCCAGCAGAATGGCTTCCACCTCCGTCAGAAAGCTGTAATGACGGTTGAGGTGGGTCCAGCGCGTCTGCACCATGCCCACCTCTGCCTCTGCGAAGTGGTGGACCACCTTCTCCAGCCAGTCGGGCGGCGGTACAAAGTCCGCATCGAAGATCGCGATCAGGGAACCGCGCGCCGTCTTCAGTCCGGCATCGAGCGCTCCTGCTTTAAAGCCGTACCGGTCTGACCGGTGCAGGTAGTACACCGGCTGCGGTAGGAGGCCAGCCGAACCCTCCGCGTACCGGCGCACAACGTCTGCCGCCACGGCCTGCGTCTCGTCCGTCGAGTCATCCAGCACTTGAATCTCAAAGCGGTCGCGCGGATAGCGTAAGCGGCAACAGGCATCGATCAAGCGGTCGATGACGTACTGCTCATTAAAGATGGGCAGCTGCACGGTGACAAAGGGCAGTTCACCGTCAGCAAATACCTGCGGTGCTTGTGCGCTGCGTGCCTGCTTGTTCTTGTTACGGTAATAAAGCCAGACCAGCTGGTAGCGGTGAATGCCGTAGAAGGCAAGAATCACCATGACGATGAAATAGGGAATCAGCAGGCCCAGGTCGAAGGCATTCAGGTGGTACAGGCCGCGAAAGCGCTTGGCACGGTCACCGGTCTGATTATTGACCCAATGCGCGATGGCGCTTGGCTGCGTCAGCAGCAGCGTCATGGCAAACGTGTGTAGGGCGGTCAGCAGAAGCGTTCTCCACAGTGGGCTTGGCGGCTACCAACGATAGTACGCGACTGGTGCAGGCGAAAGAGTGCGCGCAGGCGCATAGGTGCACCTCGGCAAGGCAGCAGGAGAGCGCCAGGGCTGCAGGAGGCTGCGTATTCCGCTGCGTGCGCAGAGTGGAAAAACACACTTAGGAATTACTGGTCATAGCATGCCAAGATGCAGCATGACCGTTCCTGCGGCGAATGCGCCAGCATTCTGCATCATAATAAAACTATGCAGGATAGTTCAGAGGTCGTCCGGTTGCAGGCCGTTGTATGTTTTTCTCACCTCCGCTGGAATTTCGTGTTCCAACGTCCGCAACACCTCTTGACTCGCTTTGCGCAAACGTTACCGGTTTACTTCTGGGAAGAACCACGGTACGGCGACCGCGCCGCCGCAGAGATCCAGATCGAGCGCGGTCCGGATGAAGTCACAGTACTGACCCCGCTGCTGCCGCATGGACTCAGTGCCGCGGAAGCCGACGCCGCTCAGCGCACGCTGCTCGATACCTTCATTCAGCAGCAGGGACTTAGCCGCTTTCTAGCCTGGTATTACACGCCCATGGCGCTCAGCTTTACACAGCACCTTCTGCCAGACGCGATTGTGTACGACTGCATGGATGAGCTGTCCGCCTTCCAGGGCGCGCCGCCAGAGCTGATCCAGCTCGAACAGAAGCTGTTTGCAAAAGCAGACGTGGTGTTCGCCGGCGGTGCAAGCCTGTACGAATCCAAGCGCACCCAGCACGGCAATGTGCACCTGTTTCCCAGCAGCATCGATCGCAAGCACTTTGGCGCGGCACGCAAGCCAACGGCCGACCCCGCCGACCAGGCTGCCATCGCACACCCGCGCATCGGTTTCTTCGGCGTGCTGGATGAGCGATTGGACATCGAGTTGCTGCGCGGCATTGCAGAGGCTCGTCCCGAATGGCACTTCGTGCTGATCGGCCCGGTGGTGAAAATCCGCCAGGAAGACCTGCCGCAGGCGGCAAACATGCACTACGTCGGGCCAAAGCAGTACGCTGAATTGCCGCAGTATGTGGCCAACTGGGATGTTGCCATGCTGCCGTTTGCACGCAACGCATCCACGCGTTTCATCAGTCCGACGAAAACACCGGAGTACCTGGCTGCGGGCAAGCCGGTGGTGTCCACGCCCATTCGCGACGTGGTTAAACCGTACGGGGAGCGCGGCTTGGTGCGCATTGCCGCCACGCCAGCGGAGTTCATCGCAGCGGTAGAAGCATCGCTGCAGCCCGCGGAGAGTCGCTGGCTGGCAAAGGTAGACGAATACCTGGGTTCCACCTCGTGGGACAAGACGTTTGCTGAGATGTGCGCCGCCATCGATGCCGTACTCGCAACTCGCTCACAGCCTGCCAGGGCAGACTTTGCGAAACAAACAAGGAGCGAAAAGCATGTTTGATTACCTCATCGTCGGCGCCGGGTTCGCCGGCAGCATTCTGGCGGAACGACTCGCGGCGCGCTCTGACGCGAAGATTCTGCTGATTGACAAGCGTAACCATATCGCCGGTAACGCATACGACTTTTATGACGACGCCGGTGTGCTGGTGCACAAGTATGGCCCGCACATCTTCCACACCAACTCTGAGAAGGTGTTTGAGTACCTGTCGCGCTTTACAGAGTGGCGGCCGTATGAGCATCGCGTGCAGGCCAGCGTTGAAGGTCAGCTGGTGCCAATGCCCATCAACACCGACACGCTGAACAAGCTGTACGGCATGAATCTCACCTGCCAGGAAGCTGAAGGCTACCTCGCTTCGGTTGCAGAGCCGCGCGCTGAGGTCAAGACCTCAGAGGATGCCGTGGTCAGCCGCGTAGGCCGCGATCTGTATGAGAAGTTCTTTCGCAATTACACGCGAAAGCAATGGGCGTTGGACCCGTCGGAACTCGATGCTGCGGTTGCCGCTCGCGTCCCCGCGCGTACGTCCCGCGACGACCGATACTTCACCGACAAACTGCAAGCCATGCCGCTGCACGGATTTACGCGCATGTTTGAGCGGATGTTGGACCATCCCAACATCCGCATCATGTTGAACACGACCTATCGCGAAATCGAGCAGGAACTGCAGTTCAAGGAACTCATCTTCACCGGTCCTATCGACGAGTACTTCGAGTACTGCTATGGTCGCCTGCCATACCGTTCGCTTCACTTCAAGCACCAGACGTTCGACCGTGAGCTGTACCAGCCAGCGGCGGTGGTCAACTACCCAAATGAGCATGCTTATACGCGTGTGACGGAGTTCAAATATCTCACCGGGCAGGAACACCCAAAGACCAGCGTGGTCTTCGAGTATCCCCGTGCGGAAGGCGATCCATACTATCCCATACCACAGCCGCAGAATGCGGAACTGTACGCGCGCTACAAGGCCATGGCCGACGCTCTGCCGGACGTTCACTTCGCGGGCAGGCTTGCAACCTATCGCTACTACAACATGGACCAGGTGGTAGCGCAGGCGCTGATGCTGGCCGAACGCCTGACTGCACGAAACCCAGTCACCTCGCCGCTCGCGGCAGTGCATCCTCCAGCAGCAACCCGGGAAGAAAGCCGAACGAATGGCTCAAAACTCAACGGCACTGCCACAGCGTAAGAATGGCCCTGTTGCACCGGGTGATTTTAACCCGGTGCAAACCGCCTCGCAGCAAGTACCGCTTCCCATCTGGGGCGGCGTCGAATGTACCTACAATCGTGTCCACGATACCTACTTCGATCAGACGGAGCTCTCCGGGCACGCCGACCGTACGTCGGACTTTGCGACGATTGCTGCGCTGGGTATAAAGACGCTGCGCTATGGGCTGCTGTGGGATCGTCACGTCCGTACCGGCTCGTGGGATTGGGCAGATCGCTGCATCCACTCGATGCAGAGTGCCGGCATCCGGCCAATTGCAGGTCTTCTGCACCATGGCAGTGGGCCGCCGCACACCGACCTCTTAGCGCCCGAGTTCCCGGAGCAGCTTGCCGACTTCGCTGGCGCGGTTGCGCAGCGCTACCCCGAGATCGACGCCTACACGCCGGTCAACGAGCCAAATACAACGGCGCGATTCAGTGGGCAGTACGGCCTTTGGTATCCGCACGGCCGCTCGCCGCACCAGTTTCTGTGCGCACTGCTCAACCAGGTGAAGGGCACAGTGCTGTCCATGCGGGCCATCCGCCGCGAGCGGCCCGACGCGCAGCTCATCCAGACAGACGACGCAGGTAGCATCGCGAGCACGCCGGAACTGCGCTCCACGGCAGAACTGCTGCAGGCGCGCCAGTGGCTTACATTCGACCTGCTGTGTGGCACGGTGGACCGTGCGCATCCCATGTTCCGCTACCTGCAGGAGCGCGGTCTTCCAGAACACGACATTCTCTGGTTCAGCGACAATCCGTGCCCGCCCGACATTGTGGGGCTTAATTACTACGTGACCAGCGACCGCTTTCTAGACCATCGCACCCACCTGTACCCCGACCATCTCCGGTCCAGTGAAGGCCCATTCATCGATGTGGAAGCGGTTCGCGTGTCAGCCCTGCCCGAACCTGATTTTGGCAGGCCTGTTCGTGAGGCGTGGCAGCGGTATGGCAGGCCCGTGGCGCTGACAGAGGTCCATCTCGGTGGTGAACCTGCGGAACAGGTGCGCTGGCTGGCTGCTGCCTACCACGCCATGCAGCAGGCACAGCGCGACGGTCTGCCGTGCGCGGCGCTCACGGTGTGGGCACTGTTGGGTTCGTTCTTCTGGAACGAAATGGTCACGCGAGACAACGGCCACTATGAGGCGGGTGTGTTTGATGTCGGCGGCGGTATGCCCCTGCCTACGCCGCTCGCGGACATCGTCCGGCAGATTGCACGCGGAGACGTACCGCAGCACGCAGCACTCGCCGAACCTGGCTGGTGGCAGCGTGAAGAGCGCACTTGCTACCCATGGCTTGCGGCTGAAGCGGTCGAGCGAGCCGCGTAACGTCAGTTCAGGAAGAGCGTGGTGTACAGCGTGTCGCGCTGCACCGGCTTAAAGCCGGCGTCGCGGATGACGCGTCGCAGCTCCTCCTCCGTAGTGCAGTTAGCCGTGCCCGCAGCCTTCACCACGTTTTCTTCCAGCATCACAGAACCGACGTCGTTGCCACCGAAGCGCAGGCCCATCTGCAGCACCTTGAGGCCCTGCGTCACCCAGCTGCTCTGCACGTTTTCGATGGTGTCCAGATACATGCGGCTGATGGCAAGCGTCTTCAGATACTCGACAGAGGTAGCCTCCTCCCAGCCGCGCCCGCCGAGTGCGGTGTTGTTAGGCTGGAAACTCCATGGGATGAAGGCGGTAAAGCCGCCAGTCTCTTCCTGCAGGCGACGAACGACCTCGAAGTGGTTCACGCGCTGTTCCATGGTTTCGCCCACGCCAAACATCATGGTCGCGGTGGTGCGCATGCCCAGCTCGTGCGCGGTGCGGTGCACGCTGACCCAATCTTCGGTGCGGCACTTCAGACGGGCAATGCGCTTGCGCACGTCGTCGTCCAGGATCTCTGCGCCGCCGCCCGGTATCGATTGCAGGCCAGCGTCGCGCAGACGCATGATGGTGTCGCGCAGGCTGAGTTCGCTGTACTCTGCGATGGCCAGAATCTCGCTGGCCGACAGGCAATGGAGCCAGATCTGCGGAAAGCGCTGCTTGATGCCGGTGAAGAGCCGCTCAAACCAATCGATCTTCAAGTCCGGATGGATCCCGCCCTGCATCAGGACGCCGGTGCCGCCCATCTCGGCGGTCTCGCGGATCTTGTCGTAGATGGTGTCGAAGTCGAGGATGTAGCCTTCGGCGGCGAGCTTCCCCTTCAGCGGCCGATAGAAGGCGCAGAAGGTGCAGTATTCCGTGCAAAAGTTGGTGTAGTTGATATTGCGATCGATAATGTAGCTGACGACGCCCTCGGGATGCAGGCGGCGGCGCACCGCGTCCGCCTCCATGCCAATGCCGATCAGGTCGTCGGAGGCGAAGCAATCCAGCGCCTGCTGTCGTGTAATACCCATACTTTTTAGACTACGCCGGCCGCCTGCTGGGTTCCAGCATGCGCCGATTAGCGGCGCACCAGCAGCAGAGCCACGGCCACAAGCAGGAGGATGCACACACCCAGCACAGCCGTCAGCAGGTGCTTCGCCTGTCCGGCGAATTTGGCGAGCGCTGCCACCTGCACCTCTAATGCCAGCAGCCGTGCTGCAGCGCTCTCATCTGCCTCGCGCATGGAGCGCAGATCGTCGCGGAGAACTGCCATCTGGCTGGCGTGTCCAGCGAACGACTCGACCAGCGCGGCGTGGTTTCTTGCCGCAGCGGCAAGCTCATCCTTGATTTCGGTATGGAGGCTGTTCGTGGCTTCAGTGTCCCCACGTGACCCGCCGCGGCTTGCGACGAACATCTCCAGCATAGGGACGAGACGGGTCAGGGTAGGCCCCAGCCGTTTCAGCAATGCAAGAACTTCTAACCAGCCCATGGTGACAGTGTACGGATGCACCAGTCAGGAGGCGCTGCGCAGTGGGCGGCCCGACGAGTTCAACCCATGATGATGTCACGAAACAGTGTGCGGTACCATGCGCGCAGTTCCCAAGTCACTTTTCAGGATGGTTATGAACCTATCTCTCCGGTCTGAGTCTCTGTGCGCCGCATTCTTCGCCCTGTCTGCTCCAGGCATTGCGTCTGCAGCGCCCATTACGGTCACTCAACTTACCTCGTCCAGTCAGCTGAGCGCGAGTGACACCGCGTTTGTGGACCCTGATCCAGTTGGCAAAATCTATGCGGGGCCATCGGTGTCGTTTTCCACTCCCGGGGGAGGTATCACGTTCTCTCGAAGCAGTGGTGCGTACGAGGTGGACCAGGTTGGCTATACCTATGGCACATCAGGGTTTGCGAATGGAACCAAGTTACTTACGGCCGGAGGGTATCAAGGTGCTGGCAGTGGTGGGCCGATTACCTTGACGTTTGGCACGGCAGTGTCACAGTTCGGGCTGAACATTGAAGAATTCAACACGGGACCGTACGTGGTTTCGTTTTCCGCATTCGATGTGGCGGGAAGTTCGCTGGGAACATTCACGGCTGCTGGGAACGATCCCAACCTACTCAGCTTTGAAGGGCTCTCTGTTTCCGGTGACTCGATCTCAAGGGTCGTCTTTAGCGACTCGGCCGCAGGCGGCAGCAACAATCTGGCTTTTGGCAACGTGCAGTTCGGTTCGCCCCAGACTGCGCCAGCCGTCACACCGGAGCCATCCAGCTTTCTGCTGCTGGGGACTGGCTTGCTTGGGGTAGTGGGTGCCGCCCGAAGGAAGTTGACTTCGAGAGCATAGGGTTGTCGTTACGTGTCGCGGCTCGACGTCTGCGGTGTTCTGCAAGGTCGAGCCGCTTACACCATGGAAGCTCACACCGAGCCCGGTGAAGGGACTCAGATGGCGCGTAGCCCTAGGCCCTCGCGGGCGGTGCAGCGACGGCTCAAAAACAGGTTCCAAGCGCTCAAAATGAGCATCGTAGCCATCAAAATCTGCGACCAAACGCAGTAAATACACCACTTTTCGAGCACATATTTCTCTAAAAACGTCAGCAAAAGGGCACCAAATGTGCCAATTTGCACCACCTGGAACGTCCAAAAATCCCACCGCGCAAGCGCCAGAATAGTGATCAGAAGATAGCCAACGATGCCAAGGATGGCGACCGGGATGTGGCCCCGGCTGTCCAGCGCTTCATCGAAGCCGCGCGGGGGAAACACGGCAAAGCGGGAGTGGTTGACCGCGCCACAGTCCCAGTGCTCGCTCACGGCGCAGGGCGGGGCGGCGTTCGGGTCTTGCAGGTGCACGCGCAGGGCGAGCACGGAGACAACAGCCCCAGCCACGGCCAGCAGGGCAATCAAGTAACGAAGAAGGCGCATACTCACGTATGACTCTAGCGGGACTCGGTTCGGTGGGCAACGGTCGCTAGGCAAAGCCTAGCTGGTGATATTCCTGCTACTTCGGTTCTCTGACTAGCGTTGCGCTGGCGCGGCTTCGCAGCAGTGCTACCCTCACGGAGCGAGTCAGCAAGGAGACCCATGCCCGAGACACCCGGATACCTACGCTATAGCCCCTCGGTAGAACAGCCCGCGGCCAACGAGCACGTCATTTTTGACGAGCTTTCGCGCACCATGCAGCACATCACGCGTACGATGGCCAGCCGCTACCGCCACGCCTACCGCCCTGTGCACGCCAAGTCGCACGGCATACTAACCGGTACGCTGCAGGCCCTGCCTAACCTGCCCGCGGAGCTGAAGCAAGGCCTGTTCGCCACGACCGATCCGCACCCTGTCGTGATGCGCTTTTCCACCAACCCCGGCGACATGCTGGCCGACAGCGTTAGCAGCCCGCGTGGACTGGCCGTAAAGGTGCTGAACGTCGACGGCGAGAAGGTCGCAAACCACGCCGGTGAGACCACGCAGGACTTCGTCTGCATCAACGGCAGCAAGTTCACCGCACCCGATCCTGAGGGCTTTCTGAAGCAGATCCAGGGGTTCGACAAGGGTCTGGGCGTAGGCGAGGGTGCCAAGGAAGCGGTCTCCACGGCGGCGCGCGCGGCCAATGCCGTGCTCAAGGCCGTGCACCTGCCATCGGCTACGCTGGAGGGCATTGGCGCCTCTGCCGTGCACCCGCTGGGCGAAAGCTTCTCGACCGTTGCGCCAGTGCGCTACGGTGACTACGTAGCCAAGATCGGCTTTGCTCCGGCCAGCGAGAACCTGAAGGCGCTGGTAGGCAAAAGCATCGACCTGCACGAGGATTACAACGCGCTGCAACTGGAGATTTGGAAGTTCTTCCGGCACGAGGATGCGATGTGGGATGTAAAGGTGCAGCTTGCCTTGGCAGACGAGCCGGGCACCGAGGAGAAGGACAAGAAGTTTCCCATTGAGAAGGCTGACGTGGAGTGGCCGGAGGACGACAGCCCCTGGCAGACGGTCGCCACCATCACCGTGAAGGCGCAGGAGACCTACAGCGACGCGCGCCAAACCTACGTGGACGAGCGGCTGTCGTTCACGCCATGGCACGCGCTTGCCGCGCACCAGCCGCTGGGCGGCATCATGCGGTCGCGTCTGAAGGCTTACGAGGAGGCCATCAAGTACCGCGTGCAGCGCAACGAGCGTGAGAAGGCCGAGCCGAAGTCTGCGGAGGAGATCCCTGCGTAGTGAACCTCCTTCCAGGTGCGTGTGCAGCCGAGTTTGCATTCCGGCTGGCACACCCTAGAGGAGCTAAGGGCGCGTGGCTCGCGCTGCTGCACTGTCGCGCACTTGAGGCGGGCCTGCAGCGCCGCGGCCTCTCTGTAGCGTTCGCAGTCTCCATGTCATTCCGCAGCAATCCTTTGTGTCATCCCGCAGCGCAGCGGAGGGATCTGCATGTGTGCTGGCTCATCCAGAAGCCTTGCTACGCCACGACCGCTCAGGTGTTCGCGCGCGGCGCGAACGGGTCAGCTTCGACCGTCTGTGCTGAAGTCCAAGGGCGCACCAGCCGACATGCAGATCCCTCCGCTGCGCTACGGGATGACAAGCGAAGTGAGCGACGAGGAAGCGGCTACAGCCCGGCCGTAGAACCGGCTACAGCCCGGCTACAGAACCGGCTACAGCCCGGCTACAGAACCGGCTACAGCCCGGCTTTAGAACCGGCTACAAAACCGGCTACAAAGTCGGCTTCTGGCTGTAAACGGATCAAGGAACACCTCACCTAGCCAAGTTCTCCAGCACGGCCTGCCGCATCGCCTCGCGTGGTGCGGCGTACCTGGTCCACAATTCAAACTGGCGCACACCCTGCTCCACAAACATGGCCACGCCCGCAATCACCGGGATGCCACGTTCCTGTGCCATCCGTAGCAGCGGGGTTTCGACAGGGTTATAGACCAGGTCAAAGAACAGGTCGCACTGCATCTCGTCCGGCTTCAATGGTTCGTAAATGTTCTTGCGATGCATGCCGTACGGCGTGCTGTTGATAGCGATGTCGAAGTGTGAGGTGGCCAGTGTCTCGCGTGGCTGCACCTGCGCGCCTGCCTCTGCGGCAAGGGCTGCGGCTCGTTCCACCGTACGGTTCAGCAGAAACACCTGTGCCCCACGAGCGCGCAGGCCAAAGACGGCGGCGCGCGCCGCACCACCCGCACCCAGCACCAGCACGCGCTTCCCGGCGAGGTCCACCTGCTGTTCCAGCGGGTCCACGATGCCTGCGACATCGGTGTTGTCGCCGTACCATGCGCCATCCGGTTGCCGCAGCAGGGTGTTGCATGCTGCCATCTGCTCGATCGCCGTGCTGCGCGTAGCGAGCAGCGGCAGCACCGACTCTTTGAGCGGCATGGTGATGCTCAGGCCTCGGATGCCGAGCCGGTCTGCTACCCGCTGCAGTTCCTGGGGGTCTGCCGTTTCCAGCGGCAGGTAGACCGCGTCAATCCCGGCAGCGGCAAAGGCGGTGTTGTGCATGTGCGGCGACAGCGATGCGCCGATGGGGTCGCCCGCGACGGCGTAGATCGCGGTTGCGGGCGTGATGTGGTCTATGCGGTACAGGTCGCGCAGCGTGCGGAGTGGCACCTGGCCCGGCGCTGTGCCCTCACTGCCATCCGGCGCGGCAAAGGTGAAAGCGGAGCCGAAGCGTGGCCCTAGCACGCGCGTCAAAAGACCCTTTTGCCCCATGCTCATGGCGATCAGCCTGCCGCCCGCGCCGTGCCGTTCCAGCAAGTCGAGCAGGCAGAGGCTGTCGGTCAGCGACTGTGCCAAGGGGACGATCTTCAGGAAGTCCGGCTGGAAGGCAGCAAGGCGCTCGTAGACGGATTCGAGTTCTGGCGTGCCGTGGAAGTCATGCCAGCTCAGGATGACGCCCGCACCAGAGTGGCGCAGGGTGTCGAGCACCGAGGGACCCAGCTCTTCGGCTGTTTCGACCTCCACATCCACCAGGGCGCAGCCAGCCTCCGCCGCTGCTGCTGCCAGGATGCAGATCTGCTCGTCCGCAGAGCCGCGAAAGGCACCGCCGTGCATCACGCGGCGGCAGGTGGCTACCGCTATCATCCCGGGCCAGCGCTCCAGCACGGCGCGCAGGTGCAGCAGGACCTGCGCGGGATTGGACAGTGAGTCCAGCCGGAACTCGAAAAAGCGGTGCGTTGGCGCGGCTGCCTCTGCCCGCGCGAACATGGCATCGCCCGCCAAAGCGACACAGACGCGTCCGGCGCGCTCGCGCAGCGTTTGCGGCGGCAGAACCGAGCTTGCTTGAGGGCCTGCCTGAAGGGTGAGATCGGACACTACACCGATGGTACCCAGCCCGGCGTGCCCCGGCAACGCTGCCGCACGCACAAGGACATCCGCTATACTCCGGTCACAGAACGGAAGTGGAGCGGAGCGATGGCAAAGGGCGTCAACAAGGTAATGCTGCTGGGAAATGTGGGTAAGGACCCAGAGATCAAGGCCACTCAAGGTGGCATGACGGTTGCTGAGATTGCCCTGGCGACCGCCTCCAGCGTGAAGGATCAAAGCGGCAACTGGACGGACAAGACGGAGTGGCACAACCTCGTCGCCTTCCAGCGGACCGCCGAG
>CALMRM010000019.1:0-1614 GCA_937871605.1 uncultured Terriglobus sp.
CGCTGATGCCGCTGTGGTGTTTCCTGCTGGAAAAGTTCGTCACGCATTCCATGGAAGGCCGGTACGCGATCCCGGCATCGCTTGCGTTCATCATTGTTCTTGCGTTGGTGCTGCAACCAGCAGTGCAGAGCAGCCAACGCGCCTTTTATGTTGCGCTCGCATTCATTGTGCTGCTGGGTTTAGCGAGTGTTGGTGTGAAGGTACGCCGGGAAAAGCTGTTCCGCCGTGATTTCATGAGCGATATCGCGCTCCCGTCTGGCGTCTTTCTCGATCCCAGTCAGCGCATCTACATCAACAGCTTCGGAAACTTCCTGCAGGACCAGTACTACGTCCCTTCTGACATCCAATCGCGTCTTGCTTACGTCTACGACGCTGACGAAGAGATTCGCTACAAAGGCCGGGACACCCACTCGATCTCCGCAGACAACGTAAGGAACTACGCGCCTTTGCAGCTTGTGCCCTACAAAGATTTTCTGGCCGAGCCGAAGCCGGTTTTTATTGATTACGACGTAGAAGACTGGGAGTGGCTGTCACAGGATTTAGCGGCGAGGCAGATTGCAGTGCAGCCGCTCGGGACCCTGATGCTTGGCAAGCTGGAGCAGGCGAGTACGCACGCAAGTGGTATGGCTGGCTCAGCAGGGTCGCAGTAAGTTCTACATTGGGTAAGCTCTGAGGCAGCAGTGATCGTCGCCGCTAAACAACACGTCAGCTTCGGGGAAAGAGTGAAGGCGCACGTCCGCATTGCGCGCCTCGACCATTCCATCAAAAACCTGTTCGTGCTGCCGGGCATCATCATCCCCCTCAGCGTGGACGATTCACTGCTCAATCGCGGTTTGATCGTTCGCATCGTCTGGGCTTTTGTCTCGCTCACCCTTGTGGCCTGCAGCAATTACGTCATCAATGAAGTGCTCGACGCTCCGTTCGATCGTCTCCATCCGACGAAGAAGCTGCGCCCCGCCGCCTTAGGTCTGGTGCACACAGGGGCCGCGTACATGCAGTGGCTGCTGATGATGATTGCCGGTGTTGTTATTGGCTACTTCGCAGTCGGCAAGCTCTTCGCGATCACCGCCATCGCACTTTGGGTGATGGGCTGCTTCTACAATTTCCCGCCGGTTCGGACCAAGGACGTGCCCTACCTCGACGTGCTGACGGAGTCTGTTAACAATCCGTTACGCATGTTGCTTGGTTGGTACGCGGTCACCGAGATGATTACACCGCCGGTGTCATTGCTGCTTTCTTACTGGTTCATCGGCTGCTACTTCATGGCGCTTAAGCGCTTCAGCGAGATGTCGGAGATCGGTGACCGCTCTGTTTCCGGCGCGTACCGCAAGTCATTCCGCTACTACACACCGGAGTCGCTGCTGGTTTCGGTAGTGTTTTACGCATCCGCTTCGATGCTGTTCTTCGGAGCGTTCACAATCCGCTACCGGCTGGAGCTCTTGCTCGCATATCCGCTTGTGGCCATCACGATGGCGGTGTATTTTCGCCTGTCGTTCCAAAAGGACAGCTCAGTGCAGAACCCCGAAAAGCTTTATCGCGAGCCGCTGCTGATGGGATCATTCGCGGCCACCGCTCTACTGATGTTGCTTCTGCTTTTCATCGACCTTCCGAAGC
>CALMRM010000019.1:1624-2227 GCA_937871605.1 uncultured Terriglobus sp.
ACGTTCAAATCGTGAAGAGTCTGTCCTGCCGCCTGCGCGACTTTGCCAACCGCATCCTTGAGGGATCCGGCAGCCTGGTCTCCCTGACCCTCGCCAGCGAGCTGATCATTGCCTGTCAGGTTGCCGATTCCTTCCTTCACCTTGCCAACCAAGCCAGAACCCGCGCCCTTGATGCGCTGCTTCGAGCCCCAGCGAGCTGTGTCGCGTGCGGCACCCTCTACCGTGTCACTGCCTGTCGGATGTTCCGGCGCTGTAAGTATGAGATAGGCAGCAAGTCCCAGACCTGCTCCGCCTGCCAGCCAAAGAAGAGTTTTCATCGTTTTTGCCCTCGCCTGATTAGGATGCAAGTCGTGCACAGGCGGTCTAAATGACTTCTCAACGCATGTCTCGGTCGCAGTACCATGTTGCAGAACTCACTCCTCAACACGGTAAGTAGGCAAGCGATGAGCAAACGCATCATTCTGTGCGCAGATGGCACCTGGAACACACCGCACGGCCCCGCGGATCAGCCGGGCAACACAAACGTGCGTCGCTTGTATGACTGCGTGATCGACGACAACTCGCAGCTTAAGTACTACGACAGCGGCGTCGGCACAGCCGGCT
>CALMRM010000019.1:2237-2887 GCA_937871605.1 uncultured Terriglobus sp.
ACGGCTCGCCGTTCGAGCATTTCTTCGGTGGCACGATGGGCGACGGGCTGTTTCAGAAGGTCCAGGACGGCTACCAGTTTCTTTCATACGTGTGGGACCCGGGCGACGAGATTTACATCTTCGGCTTTAGCCGCGGCGCCTACACGGCACGCAGTCTTTCCGGCATGATCGCATCCTTCGGCGTGCCGACGAAGAACCTCGACAACCTCACAACGCAAAGCATCTTCAACGTCTACCGCATCACGGACCATGCGGCGCGTCTGGCTGCAAAGGCGCAGCTCGTAGATCAATACGGCCTTACCGATGTGACCGTTCGCATGGTTGGCGTGTGGGATACCGTCGGCGCGCTCGGCATCCCGGGCCACCTGTTTAGCAGTTTCGATGAGTCGAAATATGGGTTCCTCGACACCACGCTGAATCCCTGCATTGAGAACGCGTATCACGCGATTTCCATCGACGAGCGCCGCAGCTCCTTCATCCCGACTCTGTGGACGAACCCCGATGGAACGCCGCGCGCCAACGACGACAAGGTGAAGCAGGTTTGGTTTCCAGGTGTGCATTGCGATGTTGGCGGAAGCTACACCGAACGCGGCCTTTCCAACATCACGCTGCGCTGGATGATCGACAGCGGTCGTAGCTGCGGATTGTTG
>CALMRM010000020.1:0-175 GCA_937871605.1 uncultured Terriglobus sp.
TGGGTGTCCAGTTCTCCCTGCTGCACCAGATACAGGCAGTTGGTGATAGCTGCCAGTGGATTGTTAATTTCGTGCGCGATGGAGGCAGCCAACCGGCCCGCCACCGCCAGCTTCTCGGTCCGGCGCAACACTTCTTCGCTACGCTTCTGGTGGCGCAGATCCGCGATAAAGACCG
>CALMRM010000020.1:185-5976 GCA_937871605.1 uncultured Terriglobus sp.
CAGCGCAAGCCCAATCAGCACATCCAGCAGGTCATCATTTTCGGCGATGCACGTTCCTTCGAACGGCGGCTCGTTGATGCGACCGTGCATCTGCTCGAACTCACCTTCCAAAGTCGGACAGACGTTGCCCAGGAGGACCTCGCCCCGCGCCATGCGGTCGCGGCTGATGCCCAGCAGTGCTGCCGCGGCGGCATTGGCATAGGTCAAACGACCGGAGGGCTGGCTGATCAGCAACCCTACCGGCATGGCGTCGACCAGGTTGTGAAAACGGGACTCGCTCACGGCAAGGGCCCGCTCCGCTGCGCGCCTGGAGCGCCGTGTAGCCGCCTCCCGCAGTTCCCGCTCCACCACCGGAATCAGCCGAGCAAGGTTCTGCTTGGTCACGTAGTCCTGCGCACCCGCTCGCATGCTCTCCACCGCTGTCTCTTCAGAGATGGCGCCCGACATCATGATGAACGGCAAATCATGGCCGCTACCGCGCACGAGCTGCAGCGCGGCAGGTCCGCTGAAGTTTGGCAGGTTGTAATCCGCGATCACCAGGTCAGGAAGCGCCGCACCCAATGCATCTCGCATCTCAGCGGCAGTCTCCACGCGCACAAGGGAGAGATTGAAGCCGCCACGCCGAAGATGGCGCTCCAGTAACGCCGCATCGTCCTGGTTGTCTTCCACCAGCAGCAGGTGCAACTGTTGACGGCTTAACTCAGTGGTGGGCATTCGTTAAGCACCAGCCAGTACATGCCGAGCTGCCGCGTGGCTTCTGCAAAGTCGTTGAAGTTCACTGGCTTGCGGATGTAGCTGTTCACGCCTAGCTTGTAGCTGCGTACCACATCCCGCTCCTCGTCGGAAGAGGTGAGCACCACGACCGGCAGCATGCTGGTGGCATCGCTCTGACGGATGCGGCGGAGCACTTCCAAGCCTTCAATCTTGGGTAGCTTCAGGTCCAGCAAAATGAGTTGTGGACGAATCGCATTCGGGCCAAAGAGTGCGTTGATTGCCTCCTCCCCGTCGCGCGCGACATGCACATCATTCGCGATGTTGCTCTTCTTCAAGGCGCGAATCGTCAGCAACTCGTGATCCGGATCATCTTCGACCAGCAGAATCAATCGTGTCACCTCAGCCATGCGATCATCCTAGCGTAAACCAGAAGGTGGCACCACGGTTCACGGCGCTGTCTGCCCAGATGCTGCCGCCATGCCGGCGAACCACCCTGGCTACGGTTGCCAAACCGATGCCGGAGCCTTTGAAGTCCCTGTCCCCATGGAGACGATTGAACGCGTTGAAGAGTTTATCGGCATACTGCATGTCGAATCCAGCGCCATTGTCGCTGGTACGCCAGGCGTTCCGCTCAGCGTCCCAGCCAAAGGTGATCTCAGCGACCGGCTGCTTCCCGGTGAACTTGACCGCGTTACCCAGCAGGTTTTCCAACGCAACCTGTACCAGCTTCGGGTCAGCAATCGCCGGGGGACCAACCGAGATGTGGAAGTGCAGCGTGCGTTCTGCGTTCTCCTCTCGCAGCGTATCGGCCACGTGGTGCGCGATCTCTGCCACGTTGATCGGCTCACGCACAAGCTCCACACGCGTAATCCGCGAAAGTTGCAGCAAGGAATCGATCAGCTGGCCCATGCGCTGAACGCCAACCCGCACGCGCCGGATGTAGTCCCTTCCCGCTCCGTCCACCGCCTCGGCGTAGTCCTCTTCCAATGCCAGGCTGAACCCATCGATGGTGCGCAGCGGCGCGCGTAGATCGTGGGAAACGGAGTAACTGAAGGCCTCCAGCTCACGGTTGGTCGCTTCCAGTTCCGCAGTGCGTTCGCGCACGCGCACTTCCAACTGCGCATTCAGCAGGCGGACCTCTTCCGCGTTACGCTCAGCCTCTGCGCGAGCCACCGCCAGGCGCTCAGCGTCCTGCTCTGACAGCAGTCGAAGGGTCCGCTCTTCCACAAAGTAGTACGTCACAAACGCAATCATCAGGAGGTCCATGACACAGGCCAGGCCCACCGCGAACAGCGTCGTTCTCCCGTAGTGTCGCGCTTGCTCGCCGCGTTGGAGCAGCAGGCGCTGCTCCTCGCTGACGACTGCGGTACTGACAGCTCGAAGCCTCTCCATCTCACGGGCACCACGGCCCTGGGACGCAAGGGCCTGCGCCCCCTCAAAGCCTAGCGTGATACGCGCATGGATGACATCCCGCAACACGCTCATACGCCTGGCCGCCAGCACGGCCATCTCCGCACCGTTCTTCTGCTGCACTGGGTTGTCGCTTGTCAGATCTCGAAGCCGCTGTATGTCTCGGCCCAGTGAGCCCTCGACTGCCTGGTACGGCTGCAGCAACGGCTGACTGCCCGTGATCAGAAAGCCACGCGTCGACGATTCAGCCGTGGTCACCTCGGCCATGATGTAGTTGTCCTGGCCTATGACCTCCCACGTATGCGCCAGCCACGACTCGCTCTGCAGCAGAGAGCGTGTCGCGGCAATGGCGAACCACGTGTTGAGGCCTACCACCAGCAGGGCGGCCAATAAGGCAAGCGGAACAAAGGAACGTGCAGACCGTCGGGCCATGGCTCGATTCTACCGAGCGAGGCTTCCCTGCAAGAAGGATAGTTGGTGGACGCGGTAGGAATTCAATTAACAACTTACGCCGTTGTAAGCAATGCAGGCGGCGGATGACTCATGCAGTCTATGTGATGCACCTTAGTTGAACAAACAACGCGCTTCACGACGCGCATGGTGCGTAAGTCGTTGATTTGATGGTGGACGCGGTAGGAATCGAACCTACAACCTGTCGATTAAGAGTCGAATGCTCTGCCAGTTGAGCTACGCGTCCGAGGTGGCACTTCTCTCGCGGTCAGCACGAAGCGTTACGCTTCCAGCACAGTACCGCCAGCCACTCAGTGAGTGTAGCACGGCTAGCGGCGTCGCTAGAACGAGAACGACAGCCCTGCCTGCAGCATGCGCGGTGTCTGCGCCAGATACAGGGTTTGGCCATCCGTCGAAACAAAGGGCTGGTAGCCCTCGGCCAGCAGGTTTTGCACGTCGACCAGCGCCTCTAACCCACGGGGTGCGAAGTGCAGTTTGCCCAGAGACTGACGGATGGAACAGGAAAGGTACGCACCATCCCCACCGATATGGAACGAGTCCACAGCGGTCACTGTATGCGCAGGTTGCCAGCGGTACGCAGCCCGCACCGTGGTGCCCAGCCTGGGCAGCTTGCCATCCAGTGACGCCCTGGCCGCAACGCTTGCTGTTGGCGTAAGCCCGTTCAAAACGTCGTTGAGCCCGCTGTTCCTCAGGCCTGTCGCCCGCAGCGACTCGCCGCTGGAAAACTCCGCGCCTGCCTGCAACTGCTTGCCCAGCGGGTGGCGATAGGCAATGCGGACGCCGCTGCTGCTGTAGTCCCGTGCAGCCACACGGAAGGTGCGTGTGGTGGGGTCGGCAAGGAGGCCGTCCGTACGCTGTTCAACGCTGGACAACTGGCCCGATCCCGCCACAAGCGGGTTCACGGCCCGATCGCGGTACAGCACCACCGCAGCTGTGCCGCCGCCGGGCAGGGTGCCTTCTACGGTGAACGCCTGGTGCGTGCCGCTCTCCAGCCGCAGGTGCCCCGAGCGGAAGACTGCAACCGGCAGGGCTGCCTGCGCCTGGTCCAGGTCATCTAGGCTTTCGGTACCGCGGGCACGGGTCAGGCTATACGCAACCACGACGCCGGTCCCTGGCCGTGCCGCCACCCGCAAAAACGGTTCCATCGCGAATGCATTTCCATGCAGCGAGGTGTTGCGAAGCACAGTCCCCACATCGACCCGGACGAGATCGCCCAGCTCAATCCGCTGCCCAGATCGCACGGTGACTGCCTGCAGGCCGTTTCCAGCCCGGCTGTCCAGCAGCTCAGGGTGGCTGCTGTAACTCACAAGGAGGCGCGAACGGCCATTCCATGGCGTCTGGCGCTGCAGGCCGGCACTGATGTCGGCGGACGGCGCTACCGGGTAGGGTGAACGCGTGCCGGACAGGTCCGCCCGCAGCACAGCTCCGCTGCCATCTCGATCGCTATGCGTCAGGACGAGAATGTTGTGGCTGCCACCACGCGCAAAACCGCCGTCACTCTCACGGAGAGTAACGCTGCCACCCGTGGCCCCGCGCCCCGCGTCTTGCCTGCTGGAGGAAACGGCGGTAACGTCTGGCTGACCGTTTTCGGTCGAGTCCTCGCCCCCATCCGCCAGGCGCAGGATGGAGCGGCCCGCGGAGGAGCGCAAGGTCCAAGTCCAATCGTCGTTCGGCTCACTCCCGGTACGGCGTGACACGGGAAGCCAGCCATCCGGTGCCAGCAGCGTCGAAAGCGTTAGATTCACGACAGCGCGCGAACCACTCACGATCTGCAGACGCTCCCGCATGGCAGGCATCAGCAGCGCAGCCGTTGCGCGGATGCGGTAGCTGCCTGGTTGTAGCAGGAAGTGATACAGCCCGCGCGAGTCCGTGATCGCAGCCGCACCCACAGTTGCATCGGGCAGCAGCGCCTCGACACGCGCGCCCATCTGCGGCACACCGTCGCTATCGCGAACCAGGCCGCTCACCGACGCAGCTCTGTTCAGCTGGCCCACCTGCGCCACCAGCACTGGCGTAGCTGCCAGAGCAAGTGTCAGGACACATCCGGGTTGCAGAAATAACCGATTCACCAGGTGAATAGCCCTACTGCGTTTCTGGCCATGCCCAGCAGTTCAACGTCCGAACCTGGGAAGATGGATCGACGGAGGAGACCCGCTGTACTGTCCTGCGGTGCCTCTCTCCTGAGTTCGAGACAAGTCTACTCCACTGTAAACGGAGCGACCTGGGAAATCTGCTGCTTGGACACTCCATCGTTTACCTTGATCGCCAACTGGTACTTACCCGGCGTCAGGCTGGCCAGCGGCAGGCTCTTTTCCAGCGTCACCTGGTCCGCGTTCGGGTTCAGTTTTGCGGTCGACTCAGACGTGTCCAACACCTGCTTGTTGGTCGAGAGATCGGTCACCTGGTACTGAATTTCGGCATTATTTTGCTTGCTCTTGTCATCAATGCCCAGGTTATACACCTGCATCCAGAAGTTCAGGTTGCTGCCCTTTTTGAATGCGACCGGGATCGAGGGTGCAGCCGAAACGCTCGGCATCACCTTGGTATTGCCGATGACGAACGAACCCGCGCCAATCTCCTTGGAAGGCACACGTGACATTTGGGAGGCCAGGATCAGCGACGAGGCCGACAGCCGGTCGTCATCATACTTGGGAACATTCAGCGACCGCCGCCACGTACCGATGTGATCCGGGTTGTTTACATCCTTGATGACGATGTCCACCTTGTACAGACCGGGACGCAGCGGCAGCGCCTTCCAGTACAGGTTGCGCTGAGCCTGCGTCTTGGTCAGGAACTCCTGCGGCACCTGCACGTTCACCGTGTCTTCAAACGTCTGCACGATGCGGTGATTGATGTTCGAGACCTGGCCCAGGATGTTCACCGTACCCGTGGACACGCCATCCTTGGTTTGAAAGGTCACGTCCGAGTTTCGAATCTGCAGCGTGACCGGTACCAGCACGGTGTCGTTGGTCACCTTCACGTAGTCGGTCCGCACATCGAATAAGAAGGGTGGTCCCTTCAGGATCTGCGCGCTGGTGATGTACTGCTCCATGTCCTTGAACTTGATTGGGGGCGCAGCCAGCACTTTCGCGAATAGCGCAATGCGGTCGAACTGCTTGCTCTGCTGCGAGCTGCTCATGGGGCCGGGGCCAAGCTGCTCCAGGCCACCGCTCATGCGGTCCTGCCGGTTGGCCAT
>CALMRM010000020.1:5986-13622 GCA_937871605.1 uncultured Terriglobus sp.
CCCATCTGCTCGTACAGCGTGGCACCCGCGCCAGAGGTGTACTTCAGCGCGTCCTTCTCCGAACGATCGATCGTCAGGTGGTAGTCGTTGCACTGGCAGGTGTCGACGAACTCGAGGTCGATGTTGTCGCCAATGCCCTCGATATAGCGGTAATGCCACGTCTCGAACGGGAACGTCGAGGTCTGCCCGCCACCCTCTTCAATGGGCCGGTCATACGAGCCGCCGCTAGGATGAGTGTCCGTAGAGTCCGGCTTGCCGTACGCGATCCAGATGTGGCCGCGGTCCGTCTTCCAGCCCGGCTTACCAGCTGCAAAGTGCTCGTTGGCATACGCGATGCGAGCGTAGTGCTGCTCACGGTACTCGTTGTCCGGCGAATCCGGATTCGGGTTGCGGCGCAGCCAGAAGTTCTCGATGAAGTTCTCACGCTCCTCATCGTTCTTCAACTGCTTGAAGGCCTGCATCTCCTGGTCGGTAATGATCCAGACCACGTCCTGTTCAAGCCACTTCTTGAACGTGCCGTCTGGCTTCAATTCCTGCTTCAGGTACTTGTTCTGCTGGATGCGCTCGCGGTCGGACAGGCGGCGCTTCAGCGGGTCAGGCCGCTCTTCGGGTGGATCGGTCTTGTTAACCGTCGGCGTGGGGTCCTTTTGTGGGTCAGCTGCCGGTGTTTGCCCGTGGGCACGCGCGCCCACACCCAGCACCAGCACCGCTGCCGCCATCCAACCCTGCCAACTTGACCTCTTCATACGCACTGCCCCCGCCGGATGTGCCAACCGGCCCCACCATCATAAATCGAAAGCAGCTTTGCTGGTTTCCGCTGCATCTCAAGTCGGCTACCCTGAAATGCCGAGCCGTTCGTTTCCGTATGGCTTATTAGACGAACGGTCTCTCGCACTGTCAGCCGTGGCGGAAGAACTTTGTGGACAGACCTTGCGTAGCATAAGGACTGCACCATACCGGGCTGGAGTGCTGATTTCGATGAAGAAGATGCTTTGGATCGCCGCTGCTGTGCTGCTGATAGCCGCAGTCGTTGGTGTTGCCGTGTACCGCAGCCGCAGCAGCGTGGTGGCCGTCACCACAGCCCGCATCAGCCGCGAGGACCTGACCTCCACCGTCACCGGCACCGGCCAGATCAAGCCCAAAACCTACGTCAACATCGGCGCCACCGCCTTTGGACGCATCACCCATCTCTACGCGAAAGAGGGCGACCACGTGCGCGCGGGCCAGGTGCTGGCCACGCTGGAAAGCGTGCAGCCCTCCGCCACGGTCGCCGCGCAGGCCGCCGGCATTAGTGCGTCACGGACCGATGTGACCAGCTACTCCGCCGCAGAAAAGACCGCCGAAGCCAACCTAACCCAAGCCAAGGCCGACCTTCAGCAGAAGAAGTTCGACATCGACCGCTACCAGCAGCTCTACGAGAACAAGCTCGTCTCCAAGCAGGACTACGATTCGCGCAAAGCAGCCTTCGACGTAAGCGCCGCCACGGTGGAGCAACGGGTCGCAGCGCTGGACCAGACCAAGGCGCAAACCGCCTCGGCCCGCGGCAAGGTGGACCAGGCCGTCGCGTCGCAGCGCGCCAACTTCGACGCGCTCGACAAAACCATCTCCCGCGCGCCCTTCGACGGGCTCGTCACCAACGTGCCCGTCCGCGAGGGCGAGACCATGGTCACCGGCATCCAGAACGCACAGGGCTCTACCCTGATGACCGTGGCCGATATGTCCGTGGTCACCGCCGAGGTCAAGGTGGACGAGACGGACGTGGTCAACGTGAAGCTGAGTCAGCCAGTCGATGTGGTGGTCGATGCCCTGCCCGGCCGCGTCTTCAAGGGCCACGTGACTGAGGTCGGTGATCAGGCGCTGCTGCGCACCACCGGCATCGCCACCTCGCAGTCGACCACCGGCACGGAAGAGGCAAAGGACTTCAAGGTCGTCGTCACGCTGGACCAGGTTCCCGGCCAGAACAATGATGACCTGCGCCCCGGCCTGTCTGCCACGGCAAAGATCCGCACCGCGCAGGCAAGCTCTGCCGTGGTGCTGCCGCTCGCCGCGCTGGTCAGCCGCGACCCCGCCGTGGAAGCCGTGCGCCTCAAGAATCACGGCAAGGACCCCGAGAGCAAGCCGGGCGACGCGCCCGTGGCAACCAGGCACGACGGCGCCAGGACACAGGGCGTCTACGTGGTCCGCACAGAGGACGGCAAGCTTCGCGCCCTCTTCCAACCGGTGCAGACCGGTATCACCGGGGCGACCGATATCCAGGTCACCAGCGGCCTGCAGCCTGGTGACGAGGTGGTCACCGGCAAGTACAAGACGCTGCGCACCCTTGGAAGCGGCACCGCCATTAAGCGCGACACCACGCTGGAGACTGCTCCAGAAAACAGCTAGCTAGCATCTTTACTCGTCGACGAGTCGGTGTACAGGACAACCCTTCTTCAGCGCAAATTTACTGCTGAAGTCAGCTTTACAAAGTGACGCAGTCTGAGCTGGAGTAAAACGCTTTCGGAAGGGCATGGCTTCAGCCATGCCAAAAGCCAGACTTCTTGCGCACGGCTTTAGCCGTTGAGGTCGGCTTTGAAGCTGACCTCAGGGGCTAAAGCCCAAATTCTTGATGCGACACTTATGGCACAGCTAAAGCTGTACCCTTCTGACCAGCGAGTAAACTACTGGCCAGGCACCCGGCAGTACACTGAAGGGAGACCATGGCGACCGCGACCCTGTCCCAACCCGCCGCAACACAGGCCCACGCCGCGGACGTCATTGTTACCAGCAACCTGTGGAAGACCTACGTCATGGGCGAGCAGGAGGTGCACGCCCTGCGCGGCGTCAACCTCCGCATCCGGCGCAACGAGTACGTGGCCATCATGGGCCCGTCCGGCTCCGGCAAAAGCACGCTCATGAACCTGATCGGCTGCCTGGACTCGCCCTCGCAGGGCACGTACTGCCTGAACGGGCACGACGTGTCGCGCCTGAGCGACGATGAACTGGCGCGCATCCGCAACAAGGAGATCGGGTTCGTCTTCCAGACCTTCAATCTGCTGGCACGGGCCACGGCGCTGCACAACGTAGAGCTGCCGCTCATCTACAACGGCACGTCTGCCGCTGCGCGCATTGAACGCGCCAAGTCCGTGCTGGAATCCGTAGGGCTGGGAACCCGCATGGAACACAAGCCGAACGAAATGTCGGGCGGTCAGCGCCAGCGTGTGGCCATTGCACGCGCGCTGGTCAACTCGCCCTCCATCATTCTGGCCGACGAACCCACCGGCAACCTCGACTCAAAAACGGGCGTGGAAATCATGGCGCTGTTTGAAGATCTGCACCGGGAGGGCAACACCATCGTGCTGGTCACGCACGAACCTGACATCGCAGAGCACGCCCACCGCGTGGTCACCATCCGCGACGGCGTCATCGCCAGCGACAATCCCTCACCGCGATTTGCCGCCAATGCGGGCTGAAGACCCGCGTTGTAACAGCCTGGGGCCGAAGCCCCAGGTTTGGTTGGCAGGCGATGGCGGACTGAAGGCCCGCGTTGTAACAGCCCGGGGCGAAGCCGGGTTTAACTGGCAGTCGAAGGCGGGCTGAAGGCCCGCGTTGTAACAGCCTAGGGCGAAGCCCCAGGTCTGCTTGGCAGGTGATGGCAGGCTGAAAGGCCCGCGTTGTAAGAGCCTGGGGCGCAGCCCCAGGTACGATAGGCATTGATGGATGCGGGCTGAAGGCCCGCGTTATTGCTCCGCTCACGTAACGCATAACGCCGGCCTTCAGCCGGCACTCCCATGCGATCGCTGACCTGGGCCTGCGGCCCAGGCTCTCACAACACGCGCCTTCAGCGCGTATTGGTACATGTCCCATCATCAGTTTGTTATGCATCGCGCCATACACCCGTTCCGTGCCGATGAACTGGATGACGTATCGCACGCGACACACCGCGCGTAGAACTCCTGCGACGCCATACGGGCAGGTATCGTCTAAGGAAGAGGATGGGCAGCCTGCACAAGCTCTTCGGTAAGCAGTTGCGGCAGGCGTGGGCCGCACTCGTGCTGCTCAGCGTCCCGGCGGCACTGCATGCACAAGGCGGCGGCCGCTTCGATTTGACCGGCCCTCGCATCGACGTGCATGTGCAGCGCGGGGACAAGTCGCTCCCCATCGCCATGGTTCCCAACCTGCAACCGGGCGACAAGCTGACCATCCATGCCGACCTACCCTCGTCGCAGTCGGTCAAGATGATCCTGGTCGTTGCGTTCCTGCGTGGCAGCACCAACCCGCCCACGGACAAGTTCTTCACCAAAATAGATACCTGGGACAAGAAGGTACGCAGCGAGGGTGCCACGGTCACCGTGCCGGACGAGGCGCAGCAGGCCCTGCTCTTTCTGGCCCCGGAAACTGGCGGCGACTACAGCACCCTGAAGTCAGCGGTCACGGGCCGTCCGGGCGTGTTTGTGCGTGCCGCGCAGGACCTGAATGAGGCCTCGTTTGAGCAGGCGCGCATCGAGCGCTACCTGCAGGCCATTCGCCGCGTGCCCGCAGGCTCGTCTGCGGAGTTGCTGGACCACTCGCACAAGCTCGCGGCCACGCTGAACCTGAAACCGAATGAGGACTGCTTCAAAAAGACACCGGATCAGCAATTAAGCTGCTTGCGGCAGACCGGCAGCCAGCTGCTGCTGGACGACGGGCATGGCACATCCTTGGCGTCCACCCTGACCCAGGGCGACTCCGCTAACCTGATTGGCGCCGTGGCTAGCACGCCCATGGCCAGTTCTGGAGGCGCAGGCGTCTACTCCGCCTATGTGGGCACGGTCATCGACGTCGTGCGCCTGATGAGCGGCCTGCACACGGCGCACTTCCAGTACATTCCGGCCATCGCCTTTCCGGATGCGGAGACGCTGAATCTACGCCTCAACACGGCCCCGTCGTTCAACAATCCCAAGTCGGTCCTTGTGGTAGCGCTGCCCGCGATTCAGCCGTCAGTGGCACCCCCACTCCGGCTGCAGGATCCGGCCCACGTCAGTTGCCTGCTGCAGCCTGCCATGGTGCTGCCGCTGGAAGGCGCGCCCCTGGTATTTGCCACCGGCTTTGCGCATGATCTGGTGCTGCACCTGAATGGTGCGACCATCGATGGCAAGACCGACCTGCCGCTGGTGCCCGACGCCTATGAGGGCGGCCTGGTGCTGGCCAGTCACGCAGAACGCAAGCCGCTGGCAACGGCCGCGCCAGAGACCCGGGATAGCGCCGTCGCCACTCCTGTGGTTGGAGCGGATGCTCAGCCTGAGCCTGGTCCGTCGCTGCCCAACGAAAGCTCTGGCAGCGTCGCCGTAACCGGTACGCTGCGTGGCTCGTGGGGCTTTGACACCTTTACCGGGATCACCGTGCCGCTGCAGCGCCGCGTCGGGTCTGGCTGGGCGGTTGCGTCGCAGCATGAACTTTACGCAGGCCGCGCCAACCAGATGCTGCTGCAGGCAGATGGCACCGCATGTGCCTCCCGCATCGATCTAGACCTGCCTGGCGCGGACGACCTGAAGCTTGCGTGGAAGCAGGCACATGACGCCGCCGCGCACGCTGCGTCCGTTCTGAGTGTGCAGCTGCCGTTGGAAAAGGCGACCCCCGGCAGCATCAGCCTCCTGGTACACCAGTACGGCACGGACACGGTCGCCCGGGTTGCCGTGACTGCCTATTCCGACCGTGCGCGGCTGACCGGGTTGCGCATCCATGCCGGGGACACCAGGGCCACCCTGTCCGGCAGCGGGCTTGCCGAAATTGCCATGGTGCGGCTGGGTACGCTCGAGTACACGCCTCTGCCTGGCCAGCCAGCCGATGCCGACGAGTTACGCCTGAGCACAAAGTCGCCTGCCAAGAGCAAGGACGAGCGTGCCGCGCTGGAGTCGCCGGGTGGGACCGGTTCGGCCGCGGCTGTTCTGCGCGATGGACGCACGCTGCCGGTTACCTACAGCGTTGACGCAGCGCGGCCCACGCTGGAACTCATCAGCCGTACGGTGAAACTTGCCGCTCCAACCGGACTTCCGCTGAGCCTGCCCGGCAGCACCGACCTGCCGCTCGACAGCACGGTGACGCTGGCACTGCGCTCCGCCGTGCCAGCCCGCTTTTCGCGGACCGAGAAGGTTGAAATCGCACTGACCGACGGTAGCCTGCGCACCATCCTCAGCGTTGCTGACGGCTCGCTGGTGCTGCAGGACGCGCACACCGCCCTGGCCTTTCTTTCACCCGGGAAGGCGTTCGGCACATCGGCATTTGGGCCCGTGCAGATGCGCCCCGTGCTGGACGATGGCACAGAGGGCGACTGGCTGCCGCTGGGTGCGATCATACGTCTGCCCACCATCACTGGCATCACTTGCAGCCGGTCCCTGAGCCGCCCTGCCCCACCGGCTGACGGTGCCGCGACTGCCGCGGACACATCCTGCTCGCTGGCTGGCAGCAGCCTCTTTCTGCTGGACTCCGTTGCCGCGGACAGCACCTTCAGCACCTCCGTGCCGGTTCCGGCTGGCTTTGCCGACGACACGCTCTCCGTGCCCCGCCCCGCAGACGGTCACACCCTCTATCTGCGCCTACGGGATGACCCGGCAACCATCATCCCGGTCACACCGCCAACTCCTGCGGTGACGACCGGCACGCACCATGGTGGACCGGCAGGAACGTCGCCCGTGGCATTTCGCTGAGGGTAGCGAAAAACCGCGCAAGATGCGCGCAAAAGCACTCGCAAGAGCCTGCAAACAGGTCCAGGAAGCACGCAAAACGCGTACATTCTGCACCTAATGATCGCTGTTTCGTCACGTAAAGTGACGCTTTTGCACGCTATATACGTGCATTTTGCAGTCTTTGCTGCACGCGACTATGCTTCCGGCTGAAACCGAAGTAGACGACCAGGCCAATCAGTAGCCAGACCACCAGGCGGATCCAGTTTGCGGTTCCGAGCTTGTACATCATATAGCCGTTGAACAGCACTCCCAACGCCGGCACTACCGGCACAGGCCAGACCAGAGGAGCACGGAAGGGGCGCTCGCGGCCTGGGTCACTGCGTCGCAACATGACCACCGCAATGCAGACGATCACAAAGGCAAACAGCGTACCGATGTTCACCATCTTGCTGATGTCGTCAATCGGTGTGACTGATCCTACAATGGCAGCCAGAATGCCCGCAAGAATGGTCGCCTTCCATGGCGTACGGAAGCGTGGGTGAATGTCACCAAAGAAGCTCTGCGGCAGCAGGCCGTCGCGCGCCATGGCGTACAGCACGCGCGACTGGCCCAGCAGCATCACCAGCATGACCGACGTCAGACCGGCAATGGAGCCGATGGTGACTACATCCGCAGCCCAGCCTACCTTGTACTCGAGGAAGGCGCGAACGAGCGGAGCTTCGATGTTGATGGACGGCCACGGAATCATACCCGTGAGTACCGCAGCAATGGCGATATACAGAACCGTGCAGATCGACAGTGAGAGGATCATGCCGATCGGCATGTCGCGCTGCGGGTTGATGGCTTCCTGCGCAGTAGTGGAGACCGCGTCAAACCCGATGTACGAGAAGAAGACGAGGCCAGCCGCCAGCCCGATGCCACCCATGCCAAACGGCGCAAACGTATGCCAGTCCGTGCCCCAATTCGCCCGGGTGACGTAGTGCGAACCCAGGCCG